>NZ_JASPJL010000004.1:0-203140 GCF_030232315.1 Corynebacterium sp. MSK039 | reverse complement strand
GACGCCGCCGGCATTAAACTTTCATAGTGGTGGTGCGACGTGTTGTTGGTTGTTCCCGTTTTGTACGGGTGATGATCGACAGCTCGTCGCACCACCACTTTTTTTATTTCCCTATAGCCCCCAAACCAACGGGGGCTTTTGGTGTCTCAACCCTAGATACCCGAACCGGAAAGAATTCGAAGAAGCTGGACGCCGCACAAACATGAACGAAATCGCCAAGGATCCACGCCGCTGGTTCCTCCTCGCCACCGTCGGCATGGGAGTGTTCCTCGTCTGCCTGGACAACACAGTCCTCTACACCGCCCTCCCAACCATCGTGGCGGAACTCGATGCCACCGCACCCCAGATGCTGTGGATCATCAACGCCTACCCCATCGTCATCTGTGGGCTCCTCCTAGGCACCGGCACCCTCGGCGACGAAGTCGGCCACCGGCGACTATTCATCATCGGCCTCATCATCTTCGGGCTTGCCTCCTTCCTCGGTGGCTACAGCACAAACGTCGCCACCTTCATCACCGCTCGCGGCCTGCTAGCGATCGGGGCAGCAACCATGATGCCGGCCACCCTCGCCCTCATCAGACACACCTTCGAAGAACCAGCCGAGATGAACCTCGCGATCGGCATCTGGTCAGCGCTCGCCACCCTCGCCGCCGCATTCGGCCCGGTGGTCGGCGGACTCCTCCTCGAATATTTCCGTTGGGGCTCCGTGTTCCTCATGAACGTCCCCATCGTCCTCGCCGCGCTTATCGCGCTGCCCTTCGTCTCCAAGCGCGACGAACCCAACCCGGACCAGGCATGGGATTTCCGTTCAGTTCTGCAGGCAATGATTCTGCTGGTCTCCTTTGTGCTCTTCATCAAGCAGCTCGCGCACCGCCCCATCGACTGGAGGGTCGTCGCCATCGCCATTGCGGTGGCGCTGATCTTCGGCTTTCGGTTCACGAAGCGTCAGGGCAAATTGCAAGAGCCGCTCCTGGACTTCGGCATCTTCCGCTCCCCGCCGTTCCTCTCCGGCGTCTTCGGCGCCGGCCTCGCAATGTTCGCGGTAGCAGGCTTCGACTTCCTCACCACCCAGCGACTCCAGCTGATCGACGGCTTCAGCCCACTGCACGCAGGCGTGTACGTCACCATCGTCGCCGTTGGCTCCCTGATCAGCTCGCTCATTGCCGGCCGGCTGTACACCGTCCACGGCGCACGCCCCTTCATCGCCGGGGGCATGGCTCTGGGCGCCGTCGGCGCGATCATCGTTGCCGTTGGCTCCAATGCGAACTCCAACGCGGTGATCCTCACCGGACTCGCGGTCCTCGGGGTCGGCCTCGGCGCCTCCATGGCTGTGTCGTCGATCGCGATGATTGGTGGGGCACCACCGAACCGCGCGGGCATGGCCTCCTCCATCGAGGAGGTCTCCTACGAGCTCGGGGCCCTGATGTCCGTCGCCATCCTCGGCAGTGCGATTACCCTCGTGTACTCCATTTTTTACGACGCCAACGCCCCCGCGCTGGCAGGCTCCCACGGATCCGCAGGGCACGAGCCGAATGTGAGCCTCCAAGACGCCGTCCAATTCGCCGCCGGTCTTCCCGACGGCCCCGTGAAGGCAACGGTTCTCCAGCACGCCCAGGACTCTTATCTCAGCGCATACACCCTGACAGCCTTGATTGTGGTCCTCGTGCTGGCCGCGGGCGCGCTGTACACCAACCGACTGCTGCGCCACCGGGAGCCCGGCGAATCGGAGATTGTCTAAAGCAGCGTCGCCAAGCCGTCCCGGGGCCGTTAGCCGGCCGCTGGCGGCTCTCGTCCCGAGACGTCCCGGGACGACTTGGTACAGCGACCGCCTAGTACGTCGAGAATTCCCGCAGCTCGCTCGTCAGCGGATCCTGGAAGCGGAGGCGCTGGGCCGTGAGCTCCATGGGGCGACTGAAATCCTCCTCACCCGCGAAGGGTGGGCTCGGCAGCGGCGCGCTCGGGTCGCGCAGCGCCGTGTCCGAAAGTTCCTCGTAGAGAGGGTCATTGAGGATCGGCAGCCCGAGGCTTCGCAGGGCGACGCGCAGCTGGTGGGTCTTGCCGGTCTCCGGGACCAGCTCCCAGACCAGCACCTCCCGCTCCCGTGGCGTGGGGTCCTCGGCGGTGGCAAGAGCCCGGCGTTCCGAACGCACGCCCACCACCTTGGTCAGCGCATTCGGTGGCGCCGGGAATAAACCTTGGCCAGGGGAGGCATTTGCCGAGTCGGAAACTGTCGAGGCGAAAGCCTCGATCGCCACAGCCTCCGGCTCGACAAGATAGGTCGCCAGCCGCCCCCGTTCCTTCACCATGTGGTGGCGCAGCAGCCACGGCTGTTCCGGCGTTGGCGCGGGCCACTCCAACCAGTCCCGGAATCGTGGGAGAGGAGAGAAGGGCGCCTGATCAGCCGGCAGAGTCACGGCCTCGTAGGTTTTCTCCGGCACCCGCTCATCGAAGAGGCGCTGGTACGGGCCCCGAACCTCGGGCCGCACCGTGAACATCAATACGCCACGGGTCAGCCGATCCAGCCGGTGGGCCGGGCTCAGCTCCGGGATACCGAACTGCCGGCGCGCACGAACCAGCGCGGTCTCCACGATGTGCTGGCCCCGCGGCAACGTCGCCATGAAAGGCGGCTTATCAACCACCAGCAGGTTGGCGTCCTGAAAAAGGAGGCGCAATTGACCAGGGACCGGGCGCTCGGGGGCGGGGCGGCGGTAGAAGTTGATGTAGCGACCGGGGCGGATGACGTCGCTGGGGGAGAGGGGGCGACCGGCGTCGTCGACGACCTCCCCGGCGGCAAAGCGTTCCAGCAGGGCGGCCTCGTCGTCCTCGGGGTGGCGGTGGCGCTGGGCTGAGATGAGCTCGCGGAGGAAGTCGAGGGCCGTGGTGGGCTCCGCCGTATGCGGCAAGGCCACCCGGGAGGGATTGAGGCCATCCTTAATTGCGAGGGGAACCATTAGGGTGCTAAAACTTTCTTCATGGATCTCAACGTGATTATGAACTCGCTCGCCAGCTTCTTCGCTACCGACTTCGGCCGTGTGGTCAAGGGCTTCCTCCAGGTGCTTTGGGAGCTGATCTCCCCATCCAACGCGCCGGGCGCCCACGACGTCCCGCTGCCGGAGCCTAAGAAGCCTTAATTCACCACAAGACCCCTCCAAAAAAGGGGTCTTTTTCGTCTGATTCCTCCGGTTATTGGAAATCAATTCATTGCGGTAGCGAGCGCAATGAAAAGCCAGGATAATGGGGGTAGGACAAAAGTTCTATTGGGAAGGACACAGTCGCGATGAGCGATCAGCCACAGAATACCAACTCCGGACGCGAGATTATCGTCGCAGTGGACGGCTCCGAGGCCAGCAACACCGCTGTTCTCTGGGCGGCTAACGCCGCGCTGAAGCGCAATCAGCCGCTGAAGCTCGTCTCCGCGTACACCATGCCGCAGTTCATGTACGCCGACGGCATGGTTCCGCCGCAGGAGCTTTACGACGACCTCGAGGGTGAGGCTAACGATCGCATTGAGACCGCCCACGAGCTGGTGCGCAACTTCAACGCGGATATTAAGGTCTCCCACGCGGTGAAGGAGGGCTCCCCAGTGGACATCCTCCTGAACTTCTCCCGCGACGCGGAGATGATCGTCATGGGCTCCCGCGGCCTGGGTGGGCTTTCCGGCCTGGTCATGGGCTCCGTCTCCTCCGCGGTCGTCTCCCACGCCGACTGCCCGGTCGTGGTCGTGCGCAAGGATAGCGACGTCAGCGAGGAGTCTAAGTACGGCCCGGTCGTCGTCGGTGTCGACGGCTCCGAGGTGTCCCGCCAGGCGATGGAGCAGGCCTTCCGCGAGGCATCTGCCCGCGGCGCTAGCCTCACCGCCGTGCACGCCTGGAATGACTCCCAGTTCTACGCCTCCTACGCCGGCCTCAACGCCGGCGAGCAGGAGAAGGCCGAGCACATCGCCCTGCTGAAGCAGGAGATCGCGCCGTTCGCTGAGCGTTACCCGGACGTGAAGGTCACCGAGATCATCGCTCGTGATCGTCCAGTCGGCGCCCTGCAGGACGAGGCTGAGGGCGCGCAGCTGCTCGTCCTGGGTTCCCACGGTCGCGGTGGCTTCCGCGGCATGCTGCTGGGCTCCACCTCCCGCGCGCTGCTGCAGTACGCGCCGTGCCCGATGATGGTCGTGCGTCCACGCAACAAGTAGGATGCTTGACTGAGTTCTTTTCCCCTGGCCTGACTACCCATGGCCGGGGGAGAACTTTATTGACTGAAAAGAAGAGGAAGTGACCGAGGGATGGGGCCCGCCAAAAAGGCCACGGCGAAGAAAGCTGCGGTGAAGAAGACCACCGCCAAGAAGGCCACGAAGAAGGCCACCTCCAGGCGGCGTAACCGCCCGGGGCCTCGGCAGCGCCTGCTGGCCAGCGCCACGAACCTCTTCACCACCGAAGGCATCCGCGTGATCGGAATCGACCGCATCCTCCGGGACGCGGACGTCGCCAAGGCCAGCCTCTATTCCCTCTTCGGCTCCAAGGACAACCTCGTGGTCGCCTACCTCGAGGCGCTCGACCAGAAGTGGCGCGAGGACTGGGAGGAGCTCGCCAAGGATCGCGAGAAGCCGGAAGAGCGCATCATCGCCTTCTTCGACCTGTGCATCAAGACCGAGCCGGAGAATAACTACCGCGGCTCTCACTTCCAGAACGCCGCCAGCGAATACCCGCGCCCGGAGGTGGAATCCGAGGTGCGCATCCGCGAGGCCGCGATGGCTCACCGCACCTGGGTTCGCGAGACCATGGCCGAGCTGCTCACCGAACGCTTCGGTTACACCTCCCGCTCGCTGGCTGATCAGCTGATGATCTTTCTCGACGGTGGCCTCGTGGGCTCGAAGATGAACCGCCACGTCGGCCCCCTGGAGACCGCTCGGGACATGGCCAAGCAGCTGCTGCTCACGGTCCCGATGAGCTACTACATCTAGCCAGGGCCAGAGCCTGGGCTCACCCGTGCCGCTGCGTCGGCCGCATTTCGCCGTGGCACATGCAGTTGGGTGCTAGTTGCGAGTACTAGTTGCGGCTAGCGGCGGTGCCGGCCGGTGCGCCGCTTCTGCCGCTTAGCGACCCTCTTCTCCTCTTTCTTCTCCATGCGGCGCTGCAGCTGCAACTCGTTGTGGGCGTGGAACTCCTCCGTATACGGGTGGGTCTTATCGCTCCACAGGTGGATGCCCTGCGTGATCGTCAGCGTGCACAGGTTATTTGTCAGCCAGTACACGAAGACCATCACCGGCAGTGGGCCCAGCAGCCCAAACAGGATCGGCATGAAGAACACGATCGGCAGCATCACCTTCAGCAGTCCCAGCGCGAAATAACTGAACCCCTGGTTCGGGTCCATCGTCGCCTTCGTCCGCCGGATCGAGAAGATCAGGTTCGTCGCCGTGAACGTACTGGCAAGCAGCACCATCGGCAACGCCACCCGCAACACGCTCGCCTGATCCGTACCCAGGTTCGCCAGGGACTGCTCCGGCATCTGAACGTAGGTGATCAGGGGGACGCCGAAGATGCGGGCATGCATGAAGGTGTAGACGTCCTCGTCGGAAAGAGGCCCGAAACCCTGCAGGTTATTCGGATCCACCACGCCGTTCGGGCGCGCCACCCGCAGCAGCATGCGGTACAGGCCGATGAACACGGGGATCTGGATCAGCGCCGGAAGGCAGCCGTCCCGCATCCGGTAGCCGCCCTCGAGCTGCATCTGCTTGCGCCGCTTGTTGAGCTCCTTGCGGGACTCCGCGTCAGTGCGCCCGGCATACTCCTGGCTCAGCTCGTGCAACTGCGGGCGCAGATTGGCGAGGTTACGGGAGGAGCGGATCTGGCGCAGGGTCAACGGCGCGAGCAGGCTGCGCACCGTCAGCACCAGGAAAATCACCGCCACGATCCAGGCCACGCTGGGGGCAATGCCGAAGACCTTGGTGAAAAGCACGTGCCAGAGCTTCAGCACCAGCGCAACCGGGTATTCGACGATAATCATGAAAAGAACCTTAGCGTGTAACGTTATGCGCATGAGCGACGGTAAACACCGCCGGAAGCTGGACCCGATCAGCGTCCTTGGCGAAATCTTCGTAACCTTCGGGGTGATCGCCCTGCTCTTCGCATTCTACGAGGTGTACTGGACCGATATCTCCTCGGGACGCGAGCAGGCCCTCGTGGCAGGAGACCTCGATAACCAGTGGGATTCCCGGAACCCGCGACCGCTCACGGAGATCACCGAAGGCGCGGCCTTCGCACGTCTGCACATCCCCTCCTTCGGCAGCGATTTCAACTTTGCCGTGGTCAAAGGCACCAGCGATGCTGACCTGACGAAGGGGCCGGGCCAATACCTCGACAGCCAGGACCCCGGCGAGCGGGGCAACTTCGCGATGGCCGGCCACCGCGTCGGCCGCGGATCCCCATTCAACGACCTGGGCCTGCTGAAGACCTGCGACACCGTCGTCGTCGAGACCGCCGGATCGTGGAACATCTACCGGGTGCTTCCCATCGACGTCCCCGCCGATCAGCGCCAGGCCGCGGCGGCGGAGTGCCTGCCCGAGAACCTTGCGGAACAGATGTCCAGCGGGCCGTATGCGGGCATCCAGGGGCGCCACATCACCCTGCCCAGCGACATCAACGTCATCAACCCGATCCCCGGGGCGCCCGGGCTGGAGGTCGGGCCCGAGGACGCGGCCCTGCTGACGATGACCACCTGCCACCCGCAGTTCTCTGATGCGGAGCGCATGATCGTCCACGCCGTTCTCGAGAAGAAGGAACCCAAGTCCCCCGGCTACGTGCCGGCAGAGCTCACGGAGGTCTAGACCATGTACGCCGCACTCTGGAGAATGCTGCCCGGCCCGTGGTGGGTGAAGCTGATCATCACGCTCGTGGTGCTGGTCGCCATCTTCCTCCTGCTGATGGAGGTCGTATTCCCGTATATCGGCCCGATGATGCCGTGGACGAGCGTGGCCGTGGACTAAGTGGGCCTCTGGCCGAAAAGCGCATGGCCGCCCGCGGGCCCAGCCGGGGCCGGGGTTCGAGGATGGTGGGCGCGCCGGCTTAGAGTTTGAGGTTCTTGATCGTCTCCGTGGCGATCTGCTCCGCCTTGAGGGACTGTTCCTGGGCGGTGAAGACGACGACCGCGGTCTGGTCCTTCCACACAGCGTAGACGGCCTCCTCGCCGTCCTTGCCACCGCTGCGGCCACCGCTCCAGCCCTCGGGCTTCAGCGCTTTCAGGGTGGAGTCCACCGGGGCAGCGTGGTCGACGACGGCGACGGCGTCCTTGTTCGTGGTCATGTGGCGCACCATGACTTGTGCCTGGGGGACGTCCTCGTAGGACCAGAAGACGCACGCCGGCGGATCGAAGCGTCCGTCGAGGCCCGTGGCGGTCCACCGCTGGCCCGTGGTCGTCTGCAGCCACTCCCCGTCGAGATACGGGCATCGGGTTTCGGAGTCGCCCTGCCCCACCGGTGCGGGCAGCGTATCGACGGGCAGTTCAGTGCCCTTCACGCCCTGGACCGGCTCGCCGGGCAGGAGGCCGTCCTTCGACTGCTGGGCTTCCGTGCTCTGCTCCGGCTTATCGCCACCAATTGCGGAGCAGCCCGCCACCGCGAGGGAGCCGATGAGCAGAACAGCTGCGCTGGCTCGCGCGACGGGGCGGGCTGGAGAAAAGCGAAAGGTAGAAAGCGCCATGGTCGAAATTCTAGTGCGCACAGCGCATTTTCACGAAGTGTGCTTTAGGAGTGGGCTTCGTCGTACTGATCGACAATATTCTGCGGAATGCGGCCGCGGTCGGAAACCTGAAGGCCGTTAGCCTGTGCCCATTCGCGGATAGCTCGGTTGCGCTCCGGGCTATTGGTGCTCTGCGGCGCGCGGCGGGCATTGGTGCGCTGAACGCGGCGGGCGACTGCAATATAGGGAGCGAGCGCTTCCTCGAACTTCTCCCGGTTCGCGGTCGAGACGTCCATCGAGTAGGTCACACCATCAACGGCGAACTCCACGACATTAACGTCCTCCGCGGCGAGCGGCGCGTTATCGATATCGTCAAAATACTGGGTGATCTCTTTGCGTGCCATTGTGTGCAGCAACTCCTGAATCGATGATTTAGGGATTTGAAAGAAATGCTACCCAATATTCGATTAGAAAGAAATGGCCATTAAAGAATGGCCGAAGAAAGCGGCTAATAAGTAGCCAAGATCACGTGGTTGCTAACCACGCTTGGTGGCGATCTGCGCCTCGACGAGATCGAGCTCCTTAGATACGGATTCCAGAACTCGCTTGCGCTGATCTTCGCCCATCGAGCCAGCATTATCAATAGCCTCGATCAGAACATCCATGCGGTCATTGACGTCCTTAGCGAAACCGGAAGGCACGCCCTTGTCCACGGACTTCTGGATCTGCTTAATGCGTGCGCGCTGCGGGGCGCCGTCCGCTGGGAAGGAACGCAGCGCAGACGCAGCAGCGCCGCGAGCCTGCGTGGTGACGGTGCCCTTGCCCTGCAGCTGGGTTAGCGCGCGATACACCAGCGGAACCACCACCGGGGCAGCGACGCGCGAGGCACCAATGAAGCGCAGCACGTTGCGGGAGTTGAAGCGGCCGGCCTTGAGCTGCTCGATGGACGCCTTCGCCATCTGCTCCTCGTGCTTACGGCGGTTCTTCAGCTCCTTAGCGTCGAGCTTGCGCACCTGCTTGGCGGTCTTGCGGAGGTACTTCTCCTTAGCCTTCTCCAGCTTCGCGGCCTCCTTGGCATCCACCTTGGCCCGAGTCTTTGCGGCCTTAAACGCAGCCTTGCGTTCGATACGGCGCTTCCGCAGATTCTTGAATAGACCCATGATTCTCCTCATTAATGCGATTAGTCGCGGTACACACACGCCAAGCCCTCGCCAGGCTTGGGAAAAATGGCTAACTTCCCACCACTTTAGCGAACGCGTGGCGACCCGCGGGGCAATACCGGGGTGGGGCGGATGCAGTCGTAGGCTGGCGGCTTTCCGCGCTTCGGCCGCAGGGGTGCTCCCCGGCTAAGCTAGGGCAGTTGTGAGTTACTTCTTGTCCGAGCAGGCGGGGCTCAGCCCCTCCGACGTGGTTGGGTGCCGCCACCGTGCGCTACTGCGCCGGGCGTTGGGCGGCCAGACCACCCGCCTGTACTTGGACAGCGATTGGGAGCACCTCGCCGAGCGTGTCGCGAGCCGGATTTCCGCGTGGCGCCGGCGCTCCTACGTCTTTGCCCAGTTGCCCACCGCGCCCCGGATCGGCGATAAGCTCCGCCCCACCCGCAGCGAGATCGCTGACGGCGAGAACGCGGTGGAGGAGACCCTGGAGGCGCTGGCGCGCGGGGATCGGCTGATCCTCAACCCGGCCCTCGAGCACGACGGGATCGAAGCTCATGTGGACCTGCTTGTGCGCATGGACCCCGGGGTGGCGCTCGAGACCGCGGCCTACGCGCCAGTCATCATCACCGGGCACAATGCGACCCGCCCGGCGAAGAACCGCCACCGCGCGGATTGCCGCGTCGTCTCCGTCGATGCACTCGGGTTGGGGAAGCCCGCCGCAACGACGCTGCGCCACCGCACCGTGGCCAGCGATGCCCAGCGCCTAGGGATGGCGAATATGATTCTGCTGAGCTGGGGTTTCGCCAGCTCCGACGTGGGCATCATCGGCCGCAGTTCGGGCGCGGAGCCCGATGGCTCCCGCTGCTACTTCTTCGACGCCCAGCGCTTGTACCCCGGGTTATTCGCGGCTTTCTCCGAGCCCATCCCAACAGCGCCCTCCCGGGTCAAGGAGTGCCAGACCTGCGAGTTCCACAATCATTGCCGTGCTCAGTTGCTCCAGACGCAGGACATTTCGCTGCTGCTGCCGGGGGACCGCAACCGGCCGTGGCGGGATAAGGGCATCAATACGTTGCCCGCGCTCGCTGCCGGCGGGGCGGGGGAGGCCAGCGCTCTGGCTGCGGCCTGGATGCGCGCCGAGGTGGCCATCCGACGGCCGGTGCAGCAGTGGTACCGCGGGCCGCTGGTCCTCCCGCAGGACCAGGAGCCAGTGGAGATCGACGTGGACATGGAGGCCCACCCGAGCCGTGGAACCTTCCTCTGGGGCACCTTCGACGGCCACCAATACGTGGCCTTCTCTGATTTCAGCCGGACGGGGGATGAGGGCCGCCACGTCGCAGAGATGTGGGACTGGCTCATGTGGCGCCGGGAACGCGCACACGCCGAGGGCCGGGGATTCCTGATGTGGGTCTACGCCAAACAGGGCGAGCTCTACTGGCTGCGCCACTACGCCCGGCTCTACGGTGGCCAGGAGTACGGTAGCCCCAGCGCCGACGGCGGGCAGCGCCAGGTACGGATGCCGACCCTGGCAGAGGTCAACGAATTCATCCAGTCCCCGGAGTTCGGGGACGTCTTCGAGTACGTCTCCCGCGGGCTGCTGGGGACCGGTTCGCTGGGGCTGAAGACGATCGCCCCACTGGCGGGTTTCCACTTTAGCCAGGAGGGCGTGGACGGGAAGGCGGCGGTGGACCTCTTCGAGGTGGCCGTCGCTACCGGCGGGCGCACCGCCGACATCTCCCGGCGGACCCTGGAGCGCTATAACGCGGACGACTGCGTGGCCACCCGCACCGTGCGCGGCTGGTTGCGCCGTGGCGCGCCGGGCATCAGCCTGGTGGAATAGGCAGTAAACAAGCCCCATGAGCACGAGGAGCACGCTGAAGTGGATCTTTTCGAAAGAATGAAGGCCCTCAACACGGCCGGCGCGTACCGGGCGCCGCGGGTCACCGCGGAGACGGCGCTGGCAGGCGGAAGGCACCCGGTGCTACCGGATCCGAAGCCACACGTGGTGCTCGGCACGCCGCTCACCGGTCCCTGGCGGGAGGGGCAGGCGGAGATCGTGGTCGGTATGGGCTGCTACTGGGGAGCCGAGCGCCTGTTCTGGGCTACGGAGGGTGTGGAATCCACCGCCGTGGGCTTCGCCGGCGGATATACCTCGAATCCGACCTACCGCGAAACCTGCACCGGGCGTACTGGCCACACCGAGGCCGTGCGCATCGTCTACGACCCGCAGCGGGTGAGTGCCGCCGAGCTGCTGCGGATCATGTTCGAAAACCACGACCCCACCCAGGGCGACCGGCAGGGCAATGACGTGGGCTCGCAGTACCGCAGTGCGGTGTATGCCCTGGATACGGAGCAGCTCGCCCAGGCGGAGCAGGCTATCGAGGCGTGGCAGCCGGCTTTCACTGAGCGCGGTTTTGGCCCCATCACCACGGAGGTCGCGCTGCTGGCGGATACCCCGGCTGGTGAGTTCTACCTCGCGGAGGATGAGCACCAGCAGTACCTGGCGAAGAACCCGGACGGCTACTGCAACCACGGGCCGAACGGCGTGAGCTGCCAGACGGGCGTGCTCGGCTAAGCGTTCCGGCCGCCGGGCCCAGCCCCGGCACGGAGCAAGTCCGTTGGCGAAAGCGCAGCTGGTGGCGGAACCACCAACGCAAAGAAAAACCGGGCGGGCCACGGTCTCCCGTGAACCCACCCGGTCAAAGCCCGCAGGCTTTAAGAGTTAAGCCTGTGAGTCAGACTTAGTTCTTCGCTGCAGCGAAACGCTCGGCGACGTCCTCCCAGTTGAAGACGTTCCAGACTGCCTTCACGTAGTCAGCCTTGACGTTCTTGTACTGCAGGTAGAAGGCGTGCTCCCACATGTCCAGCATCAGCAGCGGGGTCAGGTTGATGGAGGTCTGGCCCTGCTGGTCGGTCAGCTGCTGGATGACCAGCTGCTCGCCGATGTGGTCGTAACCCAGGACAGCCCAGCCGGAGCCCTGCAGGCCCAGCGCTGCGGAGGAGAACTGGTCCTTGAACTTCTCGTAGGAGCCGAAGTCGCGGTTGATAGCCTCAGCCAGCTCGCCGGTCGGCTCGCCGCCACCGTTCGGGGAGAGGTTCTTCCAGAAGATGGAGTGGTTGGTGTGGCCACCAAGGTTGAACGCAAGGTTCTTGGACAGTGCGCGGATCTGATCCGGGTTGGCGCCCTCCTCACGTGCCTTCTCCATAGCCTCGAGAGCGGCGTTAGCACCCTGCACGTAGGTGTTGTGGTGCTTGGAGTGGTGCAGCTCCATGATCTCGGCCGAGATGTGTGGCTCCAGTGCGTCGTATGCGTATGGGAGCTCAGGCAGCGTGTACTTAGCCATTGTTCAATCAGTCCTTCCGAATTCTTTTGAAAAGGTTCTAATTATTACGAACGGCCGAACCAGTACTTTTATTCCCGCCTGGCCGTTAGTAACCAATTGTGGCGAAAAACCCGGGGCCTTGCAAGGGTGAGACGTCATTAAAGAAAGAGGCAAACAGCGGTGCCACGGGAAGGGCTCTAGGAAAGGCCGAGGAATTCCTTGATGGCCGGCATCTCGCGTCGTGCCTGCTCAAGGCCCTCTTGATAGGCCAGAGAAAGCTTCACCGGATTGCGGTCCTGATTGCTGATATTCATGATTTCAGGAATAAAAAGATACGCCTTACCCTGCTTCTCCAGCTCGAAGAGGTAATCCCGAGTCTCGTTATAACGCACGTGACGGTCGGCGATGGAGTCCAGCAGCGCCGGGTACTGCCCGTGCGTACGGCGCAGCAGCCACAGCGCGCGCCCCGCCGCGGACTTCCGGTACATCCGGGTGCGGGTCATGATCACGAGGAAGCGGTCGTAACCGTCCTGCATCGCGGCGTCGATGGGGATGCCACCGGTGGGGCCGAACGCACCGTCGAACCACGGTTGCCCGTCGACCTCGGTGGCCGGCATGAAGACCGGGAGGGAAGAAGACGCGCGGGCTCGGAGCAGGAAGTCCTCCGGGCTGTGAATCGACTCCCGGCCCCAGTGCTTCGTCTCGCCCGTCAGCGCGTTGAAGCCGGAGATGCGGTACTGCACCGGTGAGCTATCGAAAATTTCCCAGTCCATGCCCATCGGCTGGCCCGGCATGCCGGCCTCGCCGTAGATATAGCCCGCGTTGAAGAAGCCATCCCCGCGCAGCCAGGCCCGCCAACCGCCGAAATTCGGGTCGGAGGGGAAGGTGGTGAAGGTCTTGCGCATCCGGTCGGTGGTGCGGGAAACGTAATTAGCCACGTGAGAGGTCGCTGCGGAATTGCCCGTGACGTGGGCGAAGTTCACATTCGATTCCAGCAAGGCCTCCACGAGCGCGGCGGAAAAGACCACGCGCATGGCTCCGCCTTCGAACACCAGCGAGGTGTCCGTGACATTCGGGGTAGGGGCTGCTTCGTGCACGTACCCAAGATTACCCGGCGGCTTCGTGGGGTCGAGAGCGCGGGTGCGGTGCGCGCGGTGGGAGGCCGAGGGCACGACGCGGTTTCAGCGTGGGGCAGGGCGCGGAACACGCGTGGAGCAAGCGCGGAACAATCGCGAGACAAAACGCGGCGCACAATCCGGTAGAAAAGGAGGCGTGCAGCACGAGGTGAAAATCATTGCCCACCGTGGTGCGTCCAAGCACCGCCCGGAACACACGATCGGCGCTTACGAGCTCGCGGCCGCCCAGGGTGCGGATGGATACGAGTGCGATATCCGGCTCACCCGCGACGGCCACGCGGTCTGCATCCACGACCGCACCGTGGACCGCGTCTCTGACGGGACGGGGGCGGTATCCCGCATGACGTTGGCGGAACTCAAGGCCCTTAATTTTGGGACGTCAACCCAGCCGGCCGGTGTGCTGGAGCTGCGAGAGTTGCTGGAATTTCTGCAGGATATGCGGCACAGCGCGGAGGCTGGCAAACCCGAACTATTCATCGAGACCAAGCACCCACATGTCCGGAGCCTGCAGGTGGAGGCGGAGATGCACCGCCAGTTGGCGGCTGCGGGGCTGGCTGGTGGGGAGGGGATCTACCTGATCAGCTTCGACAGCTGGTCGCTGTGGCGCTCCCGGCAGATCAACCCGCAGGTAGAGCGCATCCAGCTGCGCCGGAAGTACCACCCGCCCGCGCGGCCGCTGCTGCGGGGATCGGGGATCGCGAGGCACGCGGGGTGGTCGATCGAGCAGGCGATGGCGAGCCTTCGGGGCGAGGGGGGTAGTGCTCCGGCGGATTACATCTGGACGGTCGACCAGGCGGAGCAGCTGCGGTGGATCGCCCAGCGAGGGGCCCGATGGGTGGCGACAAACTGCCCCGGGGAGGCTGCGGGCTGGCTGCAAAACTCGGCCGGCGGAGGCGCGGGTCAGGCCTAGTTTTGCGGTGGGGTAGGGGCTTGTCCGCAGGGCAGGTTAGAATCAGCAGCGTGGCTAAGAAAAATAAGAAGAATCAAGACCTGCCCGAGGGCATGAGCCGCCGCCAGGCGAAGCTCGCTGCCCGTGCCGCGGAGCGCGCGAAGCTGCAGCGGGACGCCCGTCCGTACGCGGGCTTCACGATGGAGTCCGACCTCATCGCGCTGCAGGAGTTCGTACCTTCCGCCCGCGTGAAGATCGAGGTCGAGGGGATCGACTTCCCGGTGTCTCTCGTGACCGTCCTGCCGGGCGCGGTGGCGGCGATGCGCCGTGCTGCCGAAGACGGTGGCGAGGGCTTCGTCGCGCTGCAGACGCAGCGCCCGGGCGATAACCCGAACCGTGACCTCGCGTACGCGCTGAACTGGATGAAGACCGCCGAGCCGGGCGCGGCACTCGAGGTCGGCGTGGCCGATGGCAACGAGCCGGAGCTGACCGACCTGCTGGACCCGAAGGCCGACGAGGAGATCGTCGTCGAGCAGGACTTCAACTGGTGGCTGACCGAGGAGCACCAGGACAACCCGCAGGTCGCGGCGACGCTGCGCCGCGCCAACGATTCCGTCCTTCCTTCTGAGAAGGTGCGCGCGGACATCAAGGGCGCTGCCTGGTGGATTGATCCGGGCGAGCGCGCCCACATCCGTTGGGTTCGCCCGGAGGATGAGAACGAGCTGCTCAATGCGCTGGCTCGCGTCCACGCTGCTGGCGAGCTGAACCTCGGCGAGGGCTCCAAGTTCGCGGGCGTGTTCCGCACCCACGGCGTGATGGTTCCGGTGTGGGACCTCGATAACTCCTGGGAGCCGCAGGTCTGGCAGAAGGGCCTGGAGGCGCTCGATAAGAAGATCGCCGAGGCTCTGGCTAATGACTCGGGCCGCTTCACCCCGGAGGAGCAGAAGGCGAAGCAGACGATCGTGTCCCGCGAGGTCACGATTCGCTAAGCCCCTGCTGGGGCTGGGGTCGGGGAGTCCGCTGACGGGGCTCCCCGGCCCCGCTTTTTACCCATGCTGGCCCTCGCGGTGGATGCGCACCGCGGGTGCGGCGCGCTGCGGGCGCGGGGACTTAGCCTGGCTTAGCGCAGGCTGCTGAACAGCTGCTCGGCGGCGGCCTGGTCCCAGAGTAGGACGCTGCCCGCGTAGTTATCCGCGCTGCCCGAGGTCGGAACGACCTCCTGCTTCGCGCCGCGCATCTTCACCCCGAGGCGGGCGAGGTGCCACATGTGATCGCTCTTGTCCACGGTGAGGGATGAGGCGACGCCGCTGACCGTGGGGAAGAGGCGGAAGGGGTTGAAGAGCGTGCCGGGGGAGAGCATCTTCTTGCTCAGCGCGGAGAGCAGCTGACGCTGGCGGCCCGCGCGGTCCAGGTCGCCGCCCGCCGAGGCGTAGCGGGACCGCACATAGCCCAGGGCATTCGGCCCATCCAGCTCCTGGCAGCCGGCGGGCAGGTTGATGCCCGCCATCGGGTCATCGAGAGGCTCCTCGAGGCACATCTCGACCCCGCCCACGCCGTCCACGGCGTTGGCGAAGCCAGCGAAGCCGACCTCCGCGTAGTGGTCGATCCGCAGCCCCGTGGCCTCCTCGACCGTGCGCTGCAGGAGCGCGGGGCCGCCGAGGGCGAAGGCGGCATTGATCTTATTTTCCCCGTAGCCGGGGATGTTGACGAAGCTATCGCGCGGCAGGCTGATCATCGTGGCCTTCCCCACGAGCGGCAGGTGCACCAGGATGATCGAGTCCGTGCGGCCCTCCGATTCATCGAGCATGCCCGCGGAAAGCCGATCGGCGGTCTCCTGATCCAGTCCGGCGCGGGAGTCCGAGCCGACGAGCAGCCAGTTGGTGCCCGCGGTTCCGCCTACGCGGCCCTCGTAGTTCTGGAGAGCTTCCGTGCGCTGCAGCTGGGAATCCGCCCACAGCAGCGTGCCGCCGCCGATCACCAGGAATAGCGCGAGCAGGAGCATCAGGACCCGGCGGATGCCGAGGCGACGCCGTGGTGCGCGGGTCCGGCCTGTGCGTCGGGGGCGGCCACGGCCCGGCTCCATGCGCTGCGGCTGGCGGACGGGGCCGCCCCAGTCGGCGCCGCGGCCCGCCCCGCCCGCGGGCTGCGGGTATTGCCGGTGCCCCTCCGGCCGGGCGGTGGCTGGGCGCGGGGACTGCTGGTACGCGCCACGTGGCTGGGCCTCCGGGTGTGCCGGGCGGTACGCGCCTTGCTGCGGAGCTGCGGCCGGGTGCGGTGCGTAGCCCCCGCGGCTATCGTGTGGTCGCTGCGTACCGGCCGGTGGGGCCTGCCGGTAGCGCGGCGGCTCCGGTCGCTGCATCCTCTCGCGCCGTGGGGCCCTCTCTGGGCGCTGGAGCCGCTCGGCGCGCTGATTCTTTTCTGCGTGCTGGGGCCTTTCGTGGCGACCGTGTTCGGATCCCGGTGCCGGGGAACGGTGCTGGCCGGCGGCGTCGGGAATATTCGAGCGGACGTAACGCGGCGGCGCGGGCTTTTGACCTGGTCCGGGAGTGCTGGACGTCGCGTTCGACGCGGGACCAGGCGCGGGGCGACGACGCACCGGGCGGCCGAAACGGTCGGTCAGGATCCTGCCATCCCGGTCGCGGGCGTATTCATCGCGTGAGTTCATGGGGACATCTTAGCGGGAGCGTTGCCATGTGGTCACGCGCACCGCCAGCAACACTGGTAACTACAGTCCCAGCCATTCCAAGTTGAGGTGACCGCGGGCGATGGCATTGCCCGCGAAAGCCACCGTGTCGAGGAGCCCGTGGGCGACAACCAGCGGCCAGATCCGGCCAGATCCGGGCAGTGCGGCGAGTTACGCCGCAGTCTCCGACACCAGCTGCGCGAAGCGCTGCACGTAGCCTGCGACGAAATCACGGGTGGCTTCGTTATTGAAGCTTCCGTCTTCGGTGAGCAGGGTGGGGGACTGGCCAAGGAAGACTTCCGGTTGCCCCGGGGTCGGCATGTCGAAATAGGAGAGCGCGAGGCGTAGGTTCTTCTGAGAGCTATAGCCACCCATGCGTCCCACGGAGTGGCTGATGATGCCGGCTGGCTTGTTCTTCCATGCGACGTCCCCATTTGGCTTGGAGCCGATGTCTACCGCATTCTTCAGACAGGCGGGGATGGTGCGGTTGTTCTCCGGGGTGACGAAGAGGATGCCGTCGGAGTTTTTGATGATTTCTCGGAACTCGCGGTATGCCTCGGGAACGGGCAGGTCGGTGACGGCGGGGTCGTCGTAGTCGAAGTTATAGAGCGGTAGGTGGCCGATCTCCACGATCTTTACGTCCCAGCTTTTGGGGAAGAAGGTGATGGCTTGCTTCGCGATTTTTCGAGCGAAGGAGCCTGCGCGCAAGCTCCCGACCAGGACACTGACGGTGTGCTGAGAGGACATTCTTGTCTCCCTTTCTGTTCTTGGGGTGTTCTTCTTTTTCTTGGGGGCGTCGGGGCGGGGCGCGTTCTCCGCTTGGGTGGCGGATGCCGCGCCTAGAACTGCCAGTCGGCATCCTCGGTCTCCTCGGCGATGCCGATGATGTAGGAGGATCCGGAACCGGAGAAGAAATCGTGGTTCTCATCCGCGCCCGGGGTCAGCGCCGAGAGGATTTCTGGGCTGACGTTCGTTTCCGAGCCGGGATAGATTGGGGTGTAGCCCAGGTTCATCAGAGCTTTATTCGCGTTGTATTTCACGAAGCGTTCTACATCCGCCATGAGGCCGAAGGGTTCGTAGAGCTCCGTGGAGTACTCCAACTCCAGCTGGTAGAGCTCCTCAAGGAGCTCGTGCGTGAAATCGGAGAGTTCCGCCGCCCGCTCCGGGTGGCGTTCGATGCCGCGCTGGAATTTATAGCCGGAGTAGTAGCCGTGGACGGCCTTGTCTCGCAGGATGAGGCGGATCATATCCGCGGTATTACTCAGCACCCCGCGGGTGGAGAAGTGCAGCGGCAGGTAAAAGCCGGCGTAGAGCAGCACGGAGGACAGCAGCGTGGCCGAGACTTTCCGCTTCAGCGGATCCTCGCCGAAGTAGTGCACCAGCACCTTGCGGCAGCGGGTCTGCAGAACCTCGTTCTTGACCGCCCAGTCGTAGGCGTCGTTAATTGCGGGCG
Source organism: Corynebacterium sp. MSK039 (assembly GCF_030232315.1). Classification (NCBI taxonomy): domain Bacteria; kingdom Bacillati; phylum Actinomycetota; class Actinomycetes; order Mycobacteriales; family Corynebacteriaceae; genus Corynebacterium; species Corynebacterium sp. MSK039. The sequence goes on along the minus strand of NZ_JASPJL010000004.1, from coordinate 184,838 downwards.
TGCTGGACAGGGTGGAGAAAACGCTGGAGTAGGAGCGGGCGTGGACTGCCTGCATGAAGGCGATATTGGTGTAGACGGCCTCCTCGTGTTCGGTGAGGGCATCCTGAATCTGGCTGATTTCGCCGACCGTGGCCTGCATGGTGTCCAGTAGGGTCAATCCGGTGAAGACCCGCATAGTGAGGGTTCGTTCCAGGTCAGAGAGTCTGTTCCAATCCGGCAGATCATTGGAGAGGGGTACCTTTTCAGGCAGCCAAAAGTTCGCGGTGAGTCGGAGCCAGACTTCGAGGTCTTTTTCGTCCTGCACTCGGTTCCAGTTGATGGGGCGGATAGGGGTGTGCAGGTCGGTTTTACTCTTGGGCGGGGTGATTGAGCTTTCTAGGGTTTTCTTCATTGAACTCCTTGTAGCTGGTCGGGGTGGGTTTAATCGTTTCTGTCGTTTCTGGGGGGGTTGCATGTATTAGGCGTTTTCTTTGCCCTGCTGCGCCCAGAAGGCGTCCAGTCCATTGCGAACCTTCTCGACGTCCTCGTCGGTGCCGAGGAGCTCGAAACGGTAGAGCTCCGGTACTCCGCATTTGCGGGAGATTACAGGACCAGCGATGCAGTAATGCTCCCCAAAGTTGGTATTCCCACTGGTGATTACTCCCCTGATTAGGGCACGGTTTTCTGGGATGTTGAGGAACTGGATCACCTGCTTGGGTACGGCCCCATTGAGCGCTCCGCCGCCATAGGAAGGCAGCAGAAGAACGTAGGGGGCGTTGACTCGGATCATGCCTTCGAGCCTGGGTCTCAAGGGGATGCGCAGTGCGGGGCGTTCCAGGCGTTGAATGAAGCGATGGGTGTTTTCGGAAGCGCTGGAAAAGTACAGAAGATCTGGGGTTTCTTCTTCTGCTCCAGGTGTGGACGTCGAAGTCATGGCCCCATAATACATGCCGACGTAACAAAAAGATACCACGCGACCAAGTTGTAACTACGGTGCGTCGAACTTATGCTTGTGTCGTGGAGATACCCCGTCGAAGGGGAGCACTTCGTTCAATCCTCACCCGGGGATTGCGGCACTCTGGAGTGGGGTTTCTACCGCATTTTCAGTGCCAGCACCGCCGAAAAAGAAGGTGAAACTAATGAGAGAACATCCATCTGTACAACGCCACGGTTCCTGGATTGAGAGCATCGCCGTCACAGAACTTCTTCACGACGGCAATCACGCTGAGGCCAAGGAGTTGATTGATAGCTCTGCCTCTCCCGATGAGGTGGTGGGAGATGTTCTGCATTTGTTCTCTCTCTTTTTAAGGCTGCAGAGTGGGGCTCACCCCGAGGAAGTTTCCAGCTTCTTCGAGGCCAGCATGGCTGTTGGTCCGCCACCGATCTTCGGTACCCGCCCCCGCCTGACCTAAGATCCCCGCGCGGTAGTTAGTTCCTGGTTGGGCGCAACACCCAAATTGCCCCCAGAGCGTCTTCGCCGAGGGGAAAGCTTTTTTTACCCGTCACCTGGACCAACACTGAGCCGCTAAAGGGGGCGCCCTGATCCCAGCTGACCTGCATTCCCACCCCCAGGTCCTGGGACTCAAAGAACCGCAGCAGTTCCGAGTTATCGTCGGCAATCCGCACCACCTGGCCCAGCTCGCCCGGAGCTAAGGCGGTCAACGGGGTGGCGTCCGGCATCGCGACCTGACCATCGGCGGAAGGAATCGGATCCCCGTGCGGATCGGTAGCTGGATTGCCCAGCACGTCAGCGAGGCGTTCCACCAGGAAATCGGAGACCGCGTGCTCGAGGTTCTCCGCCTCCGCGTGGACCTGATCCCAGCGGTAACCGAGCGTGTTGAACAGGAAGGTTTCCAGCAGGCGGTGGCGTCGCACCATTGTGAGAGCGACCCGGCGCCCCACGTCGGTGAGGGTAACCTCCCCGTAGGGGGCATGATCCACGAATCCCTGCTCGCGGAGCTTCTTGATTGCATCCGAGGCCGTGGACAGGCGCACCCCGACTTGGGAGGACAGGGCTTTGGCGGTCACGGGGTTCGCACTCCACTCCCGGAGATTCCAAATAGCTTTCAGATAGTCCTGGCTGCTCGTGGAGAGTGAGGCGATGATGGAGGCAAGTGCCTCCGGGTTTAGCGACTGGTTCTGAGTGAAGGGGTCAGCCTGATCAGGAAGGGGATTTTCGGCCTTCTGGCCTGCAGTATTCTCCGGGCGCATGGCCCTTAAGCCTAGCAGCCTGGTTCCCACTTAGCCGACGCCCACGAGGCCACCGCCGCCCAGGGCATAGCCCGCGAAAGCCACCGTGTCGAGGAGCCCATGGGCGATGACGAGAGGCCAGACCCGGCCGGTGCGGCGGAAATACTCGATGAAGACCAGCCCCATCACCGCATTACCCAGGCCCGCGGATAGGCCCTGATAGAGGTGGTAGCTGGCCCGCAGCAGGGCCGAGGCCGCGAAGATCGCGGGCCAGCGCACGTTCAGCTGCCGCAGCCGGGTTGCCAGCCAGGCGACGACGATCAGCTCCTCGGCCACCCCATTGGCCCAGGCGTTGAGCAGCAGGGAGGGCAGCGTCCACCAGTGCTCGCCCAACCCGGAGGGCACCACGACCTTTGAGGCGCCCAGGTGCACCGCCAGCGCATAGAACGCCAGGCCCGGCAGTCCGATGAGTGCGGCCAGCCCCGCCCCGTGGGGCCAGTCCTTGGCGCGGATCCGCAGGCGCAGGCCAGCTCGGGACGGCGGGTGCTCAGCCGACTGGGGCGGCAGGTGCCTCAGCAGGAGGAAAGCCGCCAGTCCACCCCATGCCAGGAGCACACCGGAGGTGATCAGCTGAAAAGCCGGATCCAGCCACGCCAGGTGGGACTGGGATTGGTTGAGCAGGGCCTCCTGCTCATTGAGCGGGGTGGGATCCGTGAGGGCCTCGACCAGCCGTAGCGTCGCGCGCAGACCGGAGGCGCCGAAAGTGACCGCCAGCAGGAGGGCGAGCTCGACGCGCAGGGCTCGCCGGTCGCGGGGGAGGAGCTCGGCACTCATGGCTGCCGTTGCTCGCAGGGCTCGTGGCTGTGCTCCGCTGTGCAGTCGCACCCAGCGCTGTGGTTGCCCGCGCCGGGGCGGGGCTCGTAGTTCAGGGAACCCAGGTCACCGGGCTCGGCCAGTGAAAGGCCCTCCACCGGAAGCACCGCCGCGGCGGCCTGCACCTGCTCGCCCAAAGCCAAAAGGTCTGACGCGCTCACACGGTCGCCCACCGCGCCGAGTTGCAGCGCGATCGGCCACCGGCCCGGTACCCGGGCCGGGTCCACCAGCGGCACCGTGACCGATGCCCAGCCGCAGAGGTTCCACAGCGTGCCCCACGGCGTCCAGGCCGTCTGCGCCCAGAAGTTCAGTCGCGGGCTCAGCCGCGAGAACGCGCCCGGTGCCGGGGGAGCGCACGCCAGCATCGGGGTGGCGACGACATCCAAGCCCGCTGCCGACCAACGGTGAAGCGCTGTCTGACGCATCCGGTGGATGCTGCGCTCCATTTCCACACGGCGCCAGCGGGGCACACCCGCGCCCTGCCGCTTGAGCCAGCTCGTGAGCTCCGAGAGTGGCTCTGGCAGCTCCGCGCAGCGGGTGGAGAGCACGGTCGCGAAAAGTTCGAAATTCGCCGGGTCATAGGGCTGCGGTGCCTGGCGGACCTCCGCCACCGATTCCCCGTTGGTTAACAGCGCAGTGGCCCCTGCGGTGGCTGCGGCGATCGCGGGATCCACCCGGGAGTGGTGGTGGAAAGGCTGATTCGTATAGCCCACCCGTAGGCCCCACGGCTGGGTGCGGGGCAGCTGATAGGCCTTGCGCGTGTTCGCGAAGGAGTCCGCAAGGTAGCCGTGGGCGGAAGGATTGAATCCACCCACTGAGGTATCGTGCGCCGGCTTGAGCCCCACCAGCCCACAGCAGGCCGCTGGCACCCGGATGGAGCCACCCCCGTCCGTCGCGTGCGCGATCCGCGCCACCCCGTGGCCCACCGCCGCCGCAGCCCCGCCCGAGGATCCACCAGTCATCATCGACGGGCTAATTGGGTTGACCGGGGCCTCCTGCCCGACGGGCTCGGTATAGGCGCTGGTGCCGTACTCCGCGCTCGCGCTCGCCCCAACCAGACGTGCACCCGTCGCGAGCAGGTTCTCCACCGCGGTATCGCTGTGGTTGGCGCGGAAGCCCTGACGCGCGTTGCCCATCGTCACCCACTCGCCCGCGACCTGCTGGGTGTCCTTGACCAGCAGCTCCTCCCCGTTGAGGTGGGAGGCGCTACGCGCTTCATCGACGTGCGGCCGGTCATAGACCCGCGCCACCCCCAGCTGCGCGGGCGAAAGTCCGGTCTGCTGGCTCACTGCCGCGAGCCGCTGGGCGAAAGTATCGGGGGTGGGGCTGAGCTGTGTCACACCGGCTAGGTTACCCGCCGGCCCCGCCCACCCCCGTGATGTAGCCCACTAGTATCGGGGCCATGAGCAACACTCCCACCATCGCTTTCCTGGGCCCGCGGGGCACGTTCACCGAGCAAGCTGCGCTCGAGTTCCTGCGCGCAGGCCAGGTGCCCGGCGTGCCCGCCAGCTCGGTCGGCACCGACCCCGAGAGCGCCGCCACACTGGAGCCTCGCACCAGCCCGGCCGAGGCGCTCGGTGCGCTACGTGAAGGCCGGGCCGACTACGCCGTCATCGCGCTGGAGAGCTCCGTGGATGGCCCCGTCGCCCAGGCCGAGGACGCCCTGGTCACCGGCGACCGCGTGCAGATCCTCGCCGAGCTGCTGGTTCCGATCCGCTTCGCGATCGGCGTGCGCGCCGGGGAGGCTGAGCGCTTCCGCAGTGCCGCCAGCGCCGAAGAGGGCGGGGCGGCCCCCGTGTTCAGCACCCACCCCGTTGCCGAGGCTCAGGTGCGCGAATGGGTGTCCGAGAACCTGCCTGAGGTGCAGTTCAGCCCGGCGCCCTCCAACGCCGCCGCGGCACAGGCCGTCGCCGAGGGGCGTGCCGATATCTGCGCGGCCCCGCTGCGCGCCCTCGAGATCTATGGGCTGGAAGCGATCGCCACGGACGTCGCCGACGTCGCCGAGGCCTTCACCCGCTTCGCCCTGGTCTCCCGCCCCGTCCCGCCCGCACCGCGGACCGGCCACGACCGCACCGGAGTGGCCTTCACCGCCCAGCACGACCGCCCCGGCAGCCTGATCTACGCCCTGCAGCAACTCTCCCTGCGCGGGGTGAACCTCACCCGAATCAGCTCCCGGCCCACCCGCGAGCTGCTGGGCACCTACGTATTCCACATCGAGATGATCGGCCATATCGAGGACTCCGCCGTCGCCGCTGCCCTGCAGGGGCTGCAGCGGGAGAGCTCCTGGATCCGCTACCTCGGCTCCTGGCCACTGGCCACCGCCCCGCGCGGCGTGGACGAGGAACACCTGGTGGAGATCCTCGGCAACGTCGCTGCCGAAACCCCGGACGACGGCCCCTCCGAGCGGTGGCTGGCCGATATGATGAATCCCGCAGAAGACCACCGGGCTTGAGAGAGGGAAGCGAGAACATGACCCGCTTGTTTCTGGTCCGCCACGGCCAGACCACGTCCAATGAAATCCACGCGCTAGATACCGCCCTGCCAGGCGCAAGCCTCACCACGCTCGGCCGGGAGCAGGCCGGCGCCGCGGGCCGCTACCTGCGCAACGCCAGCGACCGCGTGCACGTCCTTTCCTCTCAGGCCGCACGTGCCCAACAGACCGCAGCAGGCCTGGCCACGGCCTTCGCCGCCGAGGGTGGGACCATCGCCGCGGCCGCGCCGGGCAGCAGCTTCGCCGAGGGCTTCCAGCGTTTCCGGGGCCGCGAACTCGCCGGGCTGGCCGACACCGCCGCCGTCGAGCTGGCGGGCGAGCACGCGGGCTCCCTGGCCTCCGTCTTCGGTGTGGCCGAGATCCCGGCCGGGGACATGGAGATGAAGAACGACGAGGACTCGCACGAGCTCTATCACCGACTGCTCGGGGACTGGCTGCATGGTCGGATCGACAAGGTCGTCCCCGGTGGTTCCTCCGGCGCCGAGGTGCTGACCAGCTACCTGCCGCAGGCCCTCGCCGTCGTCGCAGCGGCGCAGGCCGAAGACGCGGACGCCGTCCTGGTCAGCCACGGCGCCGTGATCCGCCTCGTCGCCACCTGGCTGGGCGCGGTCGATCCGGAGTTCGCTTATCGCGCGTACCTGCCGAATGGGCAGGTGGTCTCCATCGCTCTGCCGGAGGACTTCGGCGAGCTGCTGGAGCAGGTCGCGGAGGCTGTGGACGAGCAGTTCCGGGACGGGGTGCGCGGCCGCTTCCGCGTCACCGAGTGGGGCCCGTTCGGCGTCCCGGAGCTGGCCTAAACCCAGCTAAACCCGCTAGCCCCAGCCGAGCTCGTGGAGCCGGTCGTCGTCGATGCCGAAGTGGTGGCCGAGCTCGTGGATGACGGTGATCGCGACCTGCTCGACGAGCTCCTCCCGGGTATCGACGACATCCTGCAGCGCCAGCCGGTAGATCGTGATTTTGTCCGGCAGTGCGCTGGTGTATTCGCTGGTCCGCTCGGTGAGCGCGACCCCCTCGTAGAGGCCCAGGATGCTGGGGGAGTCGAGGTTATAGTCCTCGGTGACGATCGCGACGTTATCGACGTTGTCCAGTAGTTCCCGTGGGATGCGGCGCAGCCCCTGGTCGACGAGTTCCTCGAACTCCTCTTCGCTGACCTCGATGCTCAATGCTCAATCACCTTCGCTCGTGGTTCGCGCTTAAGGAGCCGGGTTGCCCTCGGCATTAGCGTCCTCCGGGGCCGGGGCCGGCGCCTCGCTGCGCTTCGGTAGACGCTTCGGCGGGGTCTTCGGCGGCTTGCCGTTGACCGTGAACTGCTGCCGGACGTCGCCCTTCAGCGTGGCGAAGCCATCGCCCTCCGTCGCGATCAGCGCGCAGTTCGCCTGGCGGGAGCCGGTGACCCAGGACTCCTCCGGCTGGGTGGTCCAGAACGGGGTCAGCGTGGATTGGTAGAGGTTCTCCTCGCCGCCCATGTAGTTCTCCGCCTGCTCGGTGCAGATCTTGTTCAGGGCGTCGTTTTGGCGCTTGATGTCGGGCCACTCGTCGCCGTTGAAGATCTTGCCCAGGTCCACCTGGTGGGTGACCTGCCAGGTGTGGTCCTCGCTGCACGGCACCACGCGGGTGGAGCGGCCCTGCACCTGCACGCAGGTATCCGGCTCGTAGACGCGCGACTGGTCCTGCTCGGCGGCCAGCCCGGTGGTTTCGACGGACTTACCCTCGGCGTCCTGCACCATCACGCCGCACAGCATGGTGCGGTCGCCCTCCGCCCAGGAGGACTCCGGCGGCAGGATCGGGGAGATGGTGTAGCGCCCGTTCGGGTCCAGCTTGCCCTCCAGGTAGCGCATGGTGGGGCCGACGCAGAGCTCCTGGCTGAGCTCGGCCTGGCGCTTCACATCAGGCAGCGCGCCCTTCGCGCCGAATTCGCTGGAGGGGTAGGTGCGCAGGTCCTCGCGGGCGGAGACCTCGAAGCGGTGCGGCTTCTTGCAGTCAACGGTGAGGAAGTCGGTGTTCTGTCCGCTCGGGGTGCGGGTCCAGTTGACGCACTGGCCGGTGTCCGCGTTGGTAAACGCGGCGACGCGAACCTCGGGGGCCTCGGCCTCGTTGGCTGGTGGCGCGATGGTCGGTCCGGCGTTGCTGTCGGCGGCGTAAGTGTAGGCGCCGGCGGCGACGCCACCGCACAGTGCTGCCAGGGTCATGACTGTCACGCTGCGCATCCGGCGAGTCCAGGTGGCGTGACTAATACTCATGTTTCACTTTCTTCGGCGACGGCGGTGCGGGAGGAAACTTTATCCCACCACTATAGCTAAGCTAGGAGCCATGATTGATCTCAAGCTCCTGCGCGAAAATCCAGACCTCGTTCGTGAATCTCAGCGTACCCGTGGGGAGGACCCAGCACTGGTTGACCAGCTGCTGGAGGCCGACCGCCAGCGCCGCGAGGCGATTTCCGCGGCCGATCAGGCCCGCGCGGAGCAGAAGGCGTTCTCCAAGGCGATGGGCCAGAAGATGGCCGCCGCCTCCGATGAGGAGAAGGCCCAGCTGCGCGAGGAAGGCAAGCAGAAGGCCCAGGCTGTCAAGGACCTGGAGGCCACCCAGGGCGACGCGGAGCAGGCGCTTTACGACCTGCAGATGCAGATCTCGAACGTCGTCGAGGGCGCGCCCGCCGGTGGCGAGGAGGACTTCGTGGTCCTCGAGCACGTCGGCGAGCCGACCACCTTCGACTTCGAGCCGAAGGATCACCTGGAGCTCGGCGAGTCCCTCGGCTTGATCGACATGAAGCGCGGCACGAAGGTCTCCGGTTCCCGTTTCTACTTCCTCACCGGCGACGGTGCGCTGCTGCAGCTCGGCATGATGCAGCTGGCCGCCCGCAAGGCCACCGAGAAGGGATTCCAGCTGATGATCCCGCCGGTGCTTGTGCGCCCCGAGGTCATGGGCGGCACCGGTTTCCTGGGCGCCCACGCGGATGAGGTCTACCGCCTGGAGGAGGACGACCTGTACCTCGTCGGCACCTCCGAGGTCGCCCTGGCCGGTTACCACTCCGATGAGATCATCGACCTGGACGAACCGAAGCGCTACGCCGGCTGGTCCTCCTGCTTCCGCCGCGAGGCCGGTTCCTATGGCAAGGACACCCGCGGCATCATCCGCGTGCACCAGTTCGACAAGCTCGAGATGTTCGTTTACTGCCGCCCGGAGCAGGCCACCGAGATCCACCAGGAACTGCTGCAGCTGGAGAAGGATATGCTCGCGGCGATCGACGTCCCGTACCGCGTGATCGACACCGCCGGCGGCGACCTGGGCTCCTCGGCTGCCCGCAAGTTCGACACCGAGGCCTGGGTCCCGACGCAGAACACCTACCGCGAGCTGACTTCCACCTCGAACTGCACGACCTTCCAGGCCCGCCGCCTGCAGACCCGCTACCGGGACGCCGACGGCAAGACGCAGGTCGCCGCAACCCTGAACGGCACCCTGGCGACCACCCGCTGGCTCGTCGCCATCCTGGAGAACCACCAGCAGGCCGACGGCTCCGTCGTCGTCCCGGAGGCGCTGCGTCCGTTCGTGGGCAAGGATGTCCTGACCCCGAAGAACTAGGCCGCCAGGCCCTGGCCCTGTCACCCAAGGGTTGTGTAGTTCAAGGGCCCGGAACCACGGCGCCCCGCACGACTGACTCGCACCACTTGAACCCCACCACTACAGCCCCGTCCTCCTGCGGCGGGGCTCCCACATAGCAGAGGATCACGACCATGGCTAAGCTCCCGGCACTCCTATCCCGCGTGGGATCCATCTTCTCCATTGATCGGTGGACCGACTCGGCCTTCACCCTGACCAGCAAGGGGGTGGAGACCCCGAAGCACCCGGAATCCCAGGAGCTCGTGTACGGCCGGATCATCATTCGGGCGGCGAAGCTGCTGATGCGCTACATCCAGCGCCTCGAGGTGGTGGTGATGCACCATGAGCGGATCCCCGCTGAGGGCGGGGCGCTGCTCGCGGTGAACCACACCGGCTACTGGGACTTCGTCTACGGTGGCATCCCCGCCCACTTCCGCGGCGAGCGCCTGGTGCGCTTCATGGCGAAGAAGGAGATCTGGGATAACAAGTTCGCTAAGCCGCCGATGGAGGCGTGCCGCCACATTCCGGTGGATCGTGCAGACGGCCAGGCTTCCGTCAACGAGGCCATCGAGCGGCTGAAGGTCGGCGAGCTGGTGGGGATCTTCCCAGAGGCGACGATCTCCCGCTCCTTCGAGGTCAAGGAGCTGCGCCAGGGGGCGGCAATCATCTCCCGCGACTCCGGTGCCCCGCTGATCCCCATGGCCATCTGGGGCTCCCAGCGGATCTGGACCAAGGGCGGCAAGAATAACCTCCGACCCAAGAACGCCAAGCTGGTCATCAGCGTCGGCGAGCCGGTGGAGGTTACCGAGGACTCCATCGAGACCACCGAGCGGCTCCACGAGGCCATGAAGGCTCAGCTGGACGAGGCCCAGCAGGAGTACGTGCGCCGCTACGGCCCCATGCCGAAGGGCGAGGCCTGGGTCCCGGCCCGCTTTGGCGGCACCGCCCCCACCCTGGAGGAGGCCACCGCCCAGGACCGTGCCGACCAGGCGGAACGCAAGCGCAAGCGCGAGCAGCAGGCTCAGCAGGGCCGGAAGAACTAATGAGCCAGCCGCGGCTGATCGTCAGCGACATCGACGGCACCCTGCTCAACAGCAAGGAACGCGTCTCCCCGCGGCTGCGGGACGCCGTCCGCCGGCTCACCGCCAGCGGGACGATCTTCACCCTGGCCTCCGGCCGGCCCGCCCGCTGGATGCTGCCGGTGCTGGAACAGCTCCCGATCCGCCCGCTGTGCATCTGCGCCAATGGTGCAGTGACCTATGATTCCGCCCGCGACGAGATCATCCGCGCGAAAACCCTCTCGCCCGAGGACATGCGCAGCATCGTCGAGACCTCCCTGGAGCACACCCGACACCTGCCGACCCACCTGCCGGAGTACCTCTTCGGCCGTCAGTCTGCCCCGCAGACCCCCACTGGCCCCGGCGTGGGCTTCGGGGTGGAGCGCGCCGGTGCCAGCGCCTTTGACCGCGCCGAGGAGCTCTACGTGGTGGAGCCGGACTTCACCCACGCCTGGGAGTCCGACGAACACCTCATCTGCCCCGTGGACGAGGTCATCTCCCAGCCAGCCGTGAAGTTGTTGGGCCGCAACCCGAATGTCACCTCCCGCCAGATCTACGACGCCCTTGCCGACCACATCGACCCCGAGCTGACCCACATGTCCTACAGCTGGGGCGGTGGGCTGGTGGAGTTCTCCGCGCCGGGCGTGACCAAGCGCAGCGCCATCGAGGAGCTGATAGCGCACCTCAACGAACAGGCGGCACCTGGGACGGAACCGATCCGCCGGGAGGACGTCGTCGTCTTCGGGGACATGCCCAATGACCTGGAAATGATCGAGTGGGCGGGGTTCGGGGTCGCGATGGGCAACGCGGAGGACCAGGTCAAGGCCGCTGCGGATGTGGTTACCACCAGCAACGACGACGACGGGGTCGCCGAGGTTCTGCAGCGCTGGCTCTAGGCCTCCGGTCCTTCCTTTAAGGGGCTCGTCCCACCCGCCACCACGGCGTGAAAAGACACGCGTGGTTATGGTGGGAGATATGACTGTCTTGGGTGCGCTGAAGAATATTGCCGTGGAGACCGTCGGGAAAACCACCGATGCGTTACGTATCGGCAACGGCCTCGATGCGCGCGAACTGCAACCGGTTGGCTGGTTCGCGCACGAGCAAGCGGTGGAGACACTGCGAGCCAGCTACGCGGCCATCCCGCCAGGGGAGAACGTCCGCCTGGCGAAGAAAACCTCCAACCTCTTCCGCGGCCGCAACCAATCGACCACGCCGGGCCTGGACGTCTCCGGCCTGAGCGGTGTGATCGCCGTCGACCCGGTGGCAGGAACCGCGGACGTGCAGGGGATGTGCACCTACGAGGACCTGGTGGATACCGTCCTGCCCTACGGTTACAGCCCGACTGTTGTCCCGCAGCTGAAAACGATCACCCTGGGCGGAGCAGTCACCGGGCTGGGCGTGGAGTCCGCGTGCTTCCGCAACGGGCTGCCACACGAGGCCCTGATCGAGATGGACGTCCTTACCGGCACCGGTGAGGTGGTGACCTGCTCGCCGACGCAGAACGTCGACCTCTTCCGGGGTTTCCCGAACTCCTACGGCTCCCTGGGCTACGCGGTGCGGCTGAAGATCGAGCTGGAGAAGGTCAAGGATTTCGTGGAGCTGCGACACGTCCGTTTCCACGACGTCCACGCGCTCACCGAGACGATGGAGCAGATCGTCGAGACGGGGGAGTACGAGGGCGAGGCGGTGGACTACCTGGACGGCGCGGTGTTCAGCCTGGAGGAGTGCTACCTCATGCTCGGTCGGCAGACCGACGAACCCGGGCCGACCAGCGATTACACCCGCGACCGGATCTACTACCGCTCCATCCAGCACCCGGAGGGCGTGCTGCGCGACCGGCTGAGCATCCGCGACTACCTGTGGCGCTGGGACGTGGACTGGTTCTGGGCCAGCCGCGCCTTCGGCACCCAGAACCCGACGATCCGCCGCATGTGGCCCCGCGACCTGCTGCGCTCCAGCTTCTACTGGAAGATCATCGGCTGGGACCGCAAATACGACCTCGCCGACCGCATCGAGGCCGCCAATAACCGACCCGCCCGCGAGCGCGTGGTCCAGGACATCGAGGTCACCCCGGAGCACCTGCCCGAGTTCCTCGAGTGGTTCTTCCATTCCTGCGAGATCGAGCCCGTGTGGCTCTGCCCGATCCGCATTCGGGGCACCGGCGCGGACGGCACCGAGCTGGTTGGGGAGGGCGAGACCCTGGGCGCGGACAAGGAACACCCGTGGCCGCTCTACCCGCTGACGGTGGGGCAGACCTGGGTCAACGTCGGCTTCTGGTCCTCCGTCCCCGTCGACTTACTGGGCAAGGACGCCCCCGCCGGCGCGTTCAACAAGCTCGTCGAGGAGAAGGTCAGTGCCCTGGGCGGGCACAAGTCTCTCTACTCCGAAGCTTTCTACGACCGGGAGACCTTCGAGCAGCTCTACGGCGGCAGCTTCCCGGCCCAGCTCAAGGAAGTCTACGACCCGCAGGGGCGCTTCCCCGGGCTGTACGAAAAGACCGTGGACTGGGCTTAGCGGGACACCTGAGATAGCGCCCAGCCAGGGCAGGCTCGGGCGCGTTGACGTCGAAAAATTAAAGGGACAACAGAAAACAGCGAAGAAGGAAAGGCAAGAGAGAACATGAATTCGGGTTTCACTCCAATGACGGTGGCGGAGATCGTGGAGGCAATCACCACCCCGCCGCTGCCTTTCCACGTCACCGGCTTCGACGGTTCCGAGACCGGGCCGGCGGATGCGCGGCTCCGGTTGGATATCACCAGCTCCGATGCGCTGGCATATATCGTCACCGCGCCCGGCGATCTGGGGCTCGCGCGGGCCTATATCACCGGCGCACTGCAGGTGAGCGGCGAGAACCCCGGCCACCCTTATGGCATGTTCGACGCCCTGCAGACCTTCTACTACGAGTCCTTCCGCAAGCCATCGGCTGCCACCGGGGCGCGCATCGCTCGCTCCCTGAAGCACCTGGAGGCGATCCGGCCAATGCCGATCCCGCCGCAGGAGGACCAGCCGGGGTGGAAGAAGGCCCTGTTCGAGGGGCTCTCCCGGCACTCCCGCCAGCGGGATAAGGAGGTCGTGCAGCGCCACTACGACGTGGGCAATGACCTCTACGAGCTCTTCCTTGGCGACTCCATGACCTATACCTGCGCCTACTACCCGGCTGATGAGTCGGATACCCCGGAGGGCTGGGATAAGAGCGTGTGGCCGACGGGCACGGCCGCGAAGGCACCACTCGACCGGGCACAGGACAATAAGTACCGCCTGGTCTTCGACAAGCTGCGGCTTTCCGAGGGCGACCGACTGCTGGACGTCGGCTGCGGCTGGGGCGGGATGGTGCGCTACGCCGCCGCCCGTGGGGTGAAGGCCATCGGCGTGACGCTGTCAGAAGAGCAGGTCGCGTGGGGCAATGAGAAGATCCGCGAGCAAGGCTTGGAGGAGTTCGCGGAGATCCGGCTGATGGACTACCGCGACGTCCCCGAGACCGGCTTCGACGCCATCTCCGCGATCGGCGTGCTCGAGCACGTGGGGCGTCGCCAGTACGAGGAGTTCTTCCAGCTGATGTACGGTCGGCTGCGCGAGGGGGGTCGGATGCTGAACCACTGCATCACCCGCCCCACCAACGAGCGCATCAACGCCGGGAAGTTCATCGGCCGCTATATCTTCCCCGACGGCGAGCTCACCGGCTCCGGCACGATCGTGACCCGCATGCAGGACGTGGGCTTCGACGTGCACCACGAGGAGAACCTGCGCTTCCACTACCAGCGCACCCTGCACGATTGGTGCGAGCTGCTCGCCGAGAACTGGGAGGAGGCGGTGGCCGTCGTGGGTGAGGCCACCGCCCGGCTGTTCGGCCTGTACATGGCCGGTTCCGAGTGGGGTTTCGAGCACAATATCGTGCAGCTGCACCAGGTGCTGGCCGTGAAACCCTACGCGGATGGTTCCACCGGCATGCCAGTTCGCCAGTGGTGGAAAAGCTAGCGGGTTTTGCTCGGCTATGCGCCGTCGACCGCCAGCACGTACTCGGCGAATCCGGGCGCGGTGAACTCGAGGCTGGGTTGATACCTCTTGATACATTGCCGATGTATCAAGAGGTATCAAATGGCGCTGCTACGGGTTTTGCTCAACTAGTTTTCCCGGCCCACCCAGTACCCTGGGGCACATGAGCACAAACGGGAAATATGACCTCATTGTTGTCGGCTCCGGCTTCTTCGGCCTGACCGTCGCCGAGCGCGCCGCCTCGCAGCACGACGCGCGCGTCCTGATCGTCGAACGCCGCGACCACCTGGGTGGCAACGCCTACTCGGAGGCCGAGCCCACCACGGGCATCGAAGTCCACAAGTACGGCGCCCACCTCTTCCACACCTCCAACAAGCGGGTGTGGGACTACGTCAACCAGTTCACGGACTTCACCGACTACCAGCACCGCGTCTTCGCGATGCACAAGGGCACCGCCTACCAGTTCCCGATGGGCCTGGGCCTGATCAACCAGTTCTTCGGCAGGTACTACAGCCCGGACGAGGCCCGCCAGCTGATCAAGGACCAGACCGACGGCCTGGACCCACGGGATGCCAAGAACCTCGAGGAGAAGGGCATCGCGCTGATCGGGCGCCCGCTCTACGAGGCCTTCGTCCGCGACTACACCGCCAAGCAGTGGCAGACCGACCCGAAGGAACTGCCGGCGTCCAACATTTCCCGCCTGCCGGTGCGCTACACCTTCAACAACCGCTACTTCAACGACACCTACGAGGGCCTGCCGGTCGAGGGCTACGCCAAGTGGCTGGAGAACATGGCGGACCACGAGAACATCGAGGTACGCCTCAACACCGACTGGTTCGAGGTCCGCGACGAGCTGCGCGCCGAGTCCCCGGACGCACCGGTGGTCTACACCGGCCCGCTGGACCGCTACTTCGACTACGCGGAAGGCCACCTGGGCTGGCGCACCCTCGACTTCGAGCAGGAGGTGCTGGACACCGGCGACTTCCAGGGCACCCCGGTGATGAACTACAACGACGCGGACGTCCCGTACACCCGCATCCACGAGTTCCGTCACTTCCACCCGGAGCGCGAGGACAAGTACCCGAAGGACAAGACGGTCATCGTCAAGGAGTACTCCCGCTTCGCGGAGGACAACGACGAGCCGTACTACCCGATCAACACCCCGGAGGACCGCGAGAAGCTGGAGGCCTACCGCAAGCTCGCGGCCGCGGAGTCCGAGAACAACAAGGTGCTTTTCGGCGGCCGCCTGGGCACCTACCAGTACCTGGACATGCACATGGCGATCGGCTCTGCGCTGTCCATGTACGACAACCAGCTGCAGCCTTTCTTCGAGTCGGGCACGCCGCTGAGCCAGCCGCGCGGGCACTAAGCGCGGGTTTTAGGGGGCTTGGGCTGTGGTTCCCCGCAGCCCAAGGGGGGCAGGGGTATGGCCCAAGGGGGCTAAGGCGGCGGGGCGGTACTACGCCGCCTCCGACCAGCGGGGCGCGAAGCGCTCCATCTGCTCCAACACGAGAACCACCGCATCGCTTCGCTTGTCTGCCGGGTACTTATGCTTGCGCAGCAGGGTCTTGATCGAGCGGCGCAGCTTGGCGCGCACATCATCGCGCACGGTCCAGTCGGTCTTCGCGTCCCGGCGGAGAGTATCGACGAGGTCGCGTGCGATCTGGGCTAGCACGTCGTCTTCCAGGACCCCATCGGCGGAGCCGTTATCCGCGATGACATCGTAGAACGCGAGCTCATCTTTGCTGAGCGCAGGGCTGAAGGATTCCCCGCGCTTGCTTTCCGCGACGATCTCCTTCGATAGCTCGATGAGCTCGGCGATGACCTCGGCGGAGGTGAGCTGCTGGTTGGTGTAGCGGTTCATCAGTTCGCGGATGCGCTCGGAGAATTGCTTCGCCCGGACCTCGTTGTTGCCGGTGGCTACCCGGGATTCTTGGAGGAGGGAGCGCCGCAGCGCGTCGATCAGCAGCGCGGTTTCTGAGCCGGTCTTGTCCTTGACCTTCAGGGCGTCGATGTCTAGGTCCTGCAGGTTGGGCAGGTCGCGACCGATTTCCTCGTAGACGTCGATGACGGTGGACGAGGCACTGGAGTCGACGACGAGCTGGCTGAGCAGCGTCAGGACCTCGTCGCTCAGTGGCTCGCCGTTGGCCCGGCGGTCGGCGGCGTCCATCTTTACCAGCTGGTTGCGCACGTCGGAGTAGAAGCGGACGTCCTCGCGGTACTGGGCGGCGTCTGCGCTGCCCGAGGCCAGCGCCCATGCCCGGGCGAGCTTGCCGGCGGTCTCGGTGAACTGCTTGGCGAGTGGGTAGCGGCCCTCCTCATCGGCGGTCTGTGGGTCGCGGAGCTTGGCCAGGACTTGCAGGCGGGCCTTACGCTGCTCGCCGTTGGCTTCCAGCTCGCGCCAGTCTTCGCCCACGAGGGTGTGGAGCTTGCCTAGGAAGCCGCGGACGATGCCGAGGGCTTCCTCGATGTTCTGGCCGATCACCTTCTCGTCTTCATCGGAGGCGCTCTTGGTGAACTCGGCGATGGCTTTCTGCAGGTTGTCGATGAGCGGGGCGTAGGCCACCAGCAGCCCGCTTTCCTTGTGGCGGAACTTGCGGTTCACGCGGGCCAGCGTCTGCATGAGCAGAGCGCTCTTCAGTGGCCGGTCGAGGTAGAGGGTGTGCAGCGGGGGAGCGTCGAAACCGGTGAGCATCATGCCCTGCACGATGGCGATCTCGAGCTCGTCGTCCGCGTCCTTCATGCGGTCCTTGATCGCATCCATCCGCGCTTGGTTGCGGATGTGCTTCTGCAGGTGCGCAGGGTCGGACGCCGCGCCGGAGTAGATCACCTTGACCTTGCCGGCGAGGTCATCCTCACTGTGCCAGTCGGGGCGCAGTTCGATGATTTTTTCGTACAGGTTGGCTGCGATGTCGCGGGTCTGCACCACGATCATGGCCTTACCTGGCCCGCCGATGAACTGCCGCATGTTTTCACGGCGGTCCTCCCAGTGGCGGATGAAGTCCTGGGCAAGGGTGCTGAGGCGCTGATCGGAGCCGTACACGGTGTTTAGCACGGCGACGGAGCGCTGCGCCTTCTCCCGGTCTTCGTCGTCGAAGTCGGCGAGGATCTCCGCTGCCGCGTCGTCGATGTCCTCGTCGGTTATCCCCTGGATACGCTCCAGCGGGATGAGCCGCGGCTCGAAGTACACGGGTACCACCGCACCGTCGGCCACCGCGCGGTTCATGTCGTAAACATCGATCTCCCCACCGAAGACCTCGCGGGTGTTGCGGTCCCACTCGTCGATCGGGGTGCCGGTGAAGGCGATCATGGTGGCGTTGGGCAGGGCGGTGCGGAGGTGGTGCGCGTAGCCATCGGCGTTCGTGTCGCCGAAACCGTAGTGGGAGCGGTGCGCCTCGTCGGAGATCACGATGATGTTGTCGCGCTCCGAAAGTACCGGGTGCTCCAGCTCGCGGTCGTCCTTGGTGCCCTGCAGGCCGAATTTCTGCAGGGTGGCGAAGTAGATCCCGCCGGATTGGCGCTGGCTGAGCTGTTCGCGCAGGTCCTCCCGGCTCGAAATGTGGGTCGGGGGTTCGGGCAGGAGGGTGGAGGCGGCGAAGGTGTCGTGGAGCTGTTTATCCAGCTCGTTGCGGTCGTTCAGGACGACGACGGTGGGGGAGTCCAGCCGCGCGTCGCGCATGATCTTCGCGGTGTACATCTCCATTTCCATGGACTTGCCGGACCCGGTGGTGTGCCACACCACGCCCGCCTTCTTGTCGCTGCGGGCGGCCTGAATGGTCCTGCCCGCGGCCTTGGAGACTGCGAAGTATTGGTGCGGTTTAGCTACGCGCATGCGCAGCCCGCCGTCGAACTCGTCAAATGCGGTGAAGTCGATGAAGATCTGGCCGAAGCGTTCGATGTTGAACAGCCCCCACATGAGCATGTCGAACTCGGTCATCTGCTCGCCGCCCACGACGACGAGTGGTCCCTGTGCGTAGGGTTCGCCATCGTCGTCGACGCGCCAGCTGCTCATGTGCTCCCGCGGGGTGAAGGGGGTGCCGTAGATTGCTTCGAGGCCGTCGGAGGCGACGACGACGCTGGCGAAGCGGAAAGCCATCGGGAATTCTTCGACGTAGGTGCGCAACTGGTTATAACCGTCTTCCACCGTTGCGGTGGACCCGGATTGTTTGAGCTCCATGATGGCCAGGGGCATGCCGTTGACGTAGAGGACCACGTCGAAGCGGCGTTCTTTGTCCAGGTTCCGGATGGTGATCTGGTTCGCCGCGATGTAGGAGTTCTTGTTCGGGTCGCGGGAGAAGAACGTGATGGTGGGGTTCTGGTGCTTGCCTTCGGCATCGGTGTATTCGATCCCGCGGTAGCCCTCAACGAGGATTTCGTGGAGGCGGTGGTTCTCCGCGATCGCGCTTTGGGACTGTGGGGTGAGGACCTCTGCCATTGCCTGGCGGAGGTACTCGTCCGGAACCCCGGGGTTGAGGTTGCGCAGGGCGTTGAGGAGGCGACCTCGGAGGACGATGTCGCGCCAATTCTCCCGCTCCCCACTGCCGGGGGCGAGTTCTTTACCTTCGGTCGGCTTCCAATCGAGCTCGCCGAGCAGCTCGAGCGCGTCGACTTCGAGCATCGCCTCGCTGTACGCCATGGTTATACCTCGTTCTCCTCACTCGGGATCTGCGCCCCGGCAGCGGCTGCTTCCTGGCCTGCTTCCCTCACCGAGATCTTCCCACTCATGAGCAGGGGAAGCAGCTCATCGCGGGTTTTGGCGAGGGTTTGAGCTTCGTCGCGTAGTTTGCCAGCGAAATCGAGTAGCGGGGTGGTTCTGGAGCCAAAGTTGGAGAGCTGCTCTCCGTTGGGCCATAGGGTTTCATATGCTTCCAGGTCACGAGCTTGAACTCTCTGCCGGCCCGAAGTACCCGTCATTGTCTGCGCTGCAAAAGCGCGGAAGTCCGCTGATCTAGCAACGGCGTATGGTGCTGCGGGCGGAATGTCTGGGTGTGGACGCAAAACGATGAACTCCGTTGACCCTGCGCCAACCGCATCGGCCTCGAGGAAATCGACGAACCCGCACTTTCCATTCTCAAAGCAGGGAGTTATCCGAGCAAGCAGGGTGTCGCCGTTCCGATAGCGGGACCCACCTTTGACCGCGTGCTCCGCCCATTCGCTAATGGAAAACCCAGCTTCAGGGAGGTTCTTCATCTCGACTTTCCTGGCTAAAGTTCCCTTAGGGAGGGGAGTTCTTGGGTTAATCCCAATCACCTCGTCGAGTCGGGTATAGGTTGCTCCGACCTGAACAGCGCGCTTCCACAAAGATTGAATCGTTTCGTCGATAATCCCGAGAATATGGTTATTCGCGGCGATCTTGTCGTCGAGGGACCCGAGAAAACCGCCGATAATATTCTCCTGCATACGGCCAAATGCGGGAACTTCAACGCGCAGCAGCGACGCCTGATTGAGTTTTGGCTGTGCTGAGCCTGTTACAAATGAGGCAATATTAGCTAACTCAATCGCATACTGGAAAAATTTCAAACGGTTTCTATTGACGCCACCGAGGACGTGCAGATGGTTATTCGCCCAAAATTTACCCTCCTGCATCCAGGCGATAGGCAGTGAGCGGGTGAGAAGATTAGCCCCATCTTCAGCTACGCAAAGATAGCTTCCTTCATGGGTGAAACCATCGACATAGTCGACGACCCCTGACGCACCGAGGTAAGGAGTTTTGCCGCGAGTTCGCTCGACAGCTTTCACAGGAAGGCGCGCCGAATTGAAAGACTGTAAGACGTCTCCAATCATCTGTGTCTTCATTAACCCAACCTCCCCAGCTGCTCGCGGACCACGGCGTCGAGGCGCGCGGACTCGTCCAAGGCGGCGGTGAGCTCCGCGGTGAGGCGTGCGATCTTCTCGTCGATCGGCTCGCCGTCCTCTTCTTCCTCCGCGAAACCGACATAGCGGCCCGGAGTGAGCGCGTAATCAGCCTCGCGGATCTCGTCCAGCGAGACGGACTTGCAGTAACCAGGGGCGTCCTCGTACTCGCCCTCAGCGGACGAGCGGCCACGCCAGGTGCGGAAGGTATTCGCGATTTTCTGGATGTCCTCGTCCGAGAAGGTGCGCTCCGTGCGGTCAACCATGTGGCCGAGTTCGCGGGCATCGATCAGCAGGAACTCCCCGCGACGATCCACGGAGCCCTTGGAACCCGCGCCCTTGTCCTTAGCGAAGAACCAGACACACACCGGGATCTGCGTGCGCCGGAAAAGCTGGGCAGGCAGCGTAACCACGCAGGAGACGATGTCGTCCTCAAGCATGTTCTTGCGGATCTCACCCTCACCGGAGGTATTTGAGGTCATGGTGCCATTAGCCATCACCACACCAGCCTCGCCCTGAGCGCTGAGCTTGGAGATGATGTGCTGCATCCACCCGAAGTTCGCGTTCTTCGCCGGCGGCACACCGTAGCTCCACCGCTTGTCATCGGTGTTGCGCACCCAGTCCTTGATATTGAACGGTGGGTTGGCCAGCACGTAATCCATCTCCACACCGGGGTGGATGTCCCGGGCGAAAGTATCGCCCCAACGCTCGCCCAGGCCCTTCGAGTTCAGCGCGTGGATAGCCAAGTTCATCCGCGCCAAGCGCCATGTGCGCTCGTTGAGCTCCTGGCCATAGATGGCGATCGCGGAGGGATCCTTATCGTGGGCGTCCAGGAATTTCTCCGCCTGGACGAACATGCCACCAGAACCACAGCATGGGTCGTAAACACGGCCCGCGGTCGGCTCGAGGATCTCCACCAGCGTGCGCACCACCGAGCGCGGGGTGTAGAACTCGCCGTCGCCCTTACTCTCCGTAGAGGCGAAGCGTGCGAGGAAGTACTCGTACACCTCACCCAGCAGATCGCGTGCCCGCTCGGGGCCTTCCGCGGCGAAGCGAGTGGCGCTGAACAGGTCCACCAGCTCGCCGAGGCGCCGCTGGTCCACGCTATCGCTGTTGTAATTGCGTGGCAGCGTGCCCTCCAGGGAGAGGTTATCGGTCATCAGGGCCTCCGCGGCCTCGTCGATGAGCTTGCCGATGGACTTGAACTCACCGCCGGCGTCATCCGTCTTGCCCTTGGAGTGGCGCTGCAGGTAATCCCATCGGGCCTCCTTGGCGACCCAGAAAACGTTCTTCTCCAGGTAGGCATCGCGGTCCTCCAGCTCCTCCGCGATCTCCTCCGCGGTGGCGCCTTCCTCCTCCAGCTCCGCCAGGAGTTCGAGGCGACGAGCATCGAAAGCATCGGTCACATACTTGAGAAATACCAGGCCGAGGACGATGTCCTTGTACTGGGACGAGTCCATGGAGCCGCGCAGCTTGTTAGCCGCCTTCCAGAGGGTGTCCTGGAATTCCTTGATTGGGGTGGGAGTCATATCTGGGAGCCTACTTCCCTGCGAAGACGAGGTTGACCAGGGCGTTGTTCGCGTGTTCGATTTCTTGGGTCAGCTGGCGCGCAGCGGACTGCGCGGTGCTGAGCGACCGGGCGGTATCGGCAACGACCGCCCGCTCCGCACGCTTGAGCTCTGGGATGGTGATCCGCGGGATCGGGAGGAGCCGCGGCATCGTGCCGCGATTCTCCGTATTCGCCGGTGCACTCAGGCAGGCCACGATGAAGTGCGGGTCGTACTCATCCGAGGTTGGGCGGAGCACGGTGACAAACTTCGCCGGGACCCAGGTCTTACCGTCGTCCTCGTGGACCCGAGCGGTAGTACCGACGTTAGGCAGGATGATGTCACCGGGGCGGAGAACATCGGCACTGTCGAAGTCATCGACGAAGGACGGGGCGTCGTCCCGGCGTGAACGAGCAAGATAAGCGGCACCGGTCTTGAGCTCCTTATCGTGCTCATAGGTGCCGATGATGCGCTCGAAGTGACCCTCCTGGATCAGCTTGCCGAGCGTGGTGGACGTGGTGGACGTGGGGATGGCGTCTGCAGTGACGCGGGGGGTGCGAAGATGCATGAGTTTCTTGGTGCTTGTTGCAAGGGATTGGATAGCGGTATCGAATGCGGACCGCGCCTCATCGGCGTCGATGGGGTCCGCGAGGTATGCCGACGGGGTCAGCGAGCCGTCGTTGGTCACGACGTCCGCCAAGCTCACCGTCTTATACGGCACGTCGGTGGCCTCGCCACGACGCGCGGCAGTAAGCCAGTCAGCGATCCGGGTGGGGACGGAGTTCGGTGGCTGTTCGGAGGCATCGATGAGCAGCGGCTCCGTTGTGTCTCCTGTGTTCAGGACCCACAGCACGGCTGGGATGCGCGTCGCCGAGAACAGGCCCGGCGGGAGCTCCACGACCGCCTCGATACGACCCTGGGCCGTGAGGTGCTGACGGTGCTCCTTGAACTGCCTGCGGAAGGTGGGGTGCAAGCTGGTGAGGATGTAGGCACGACCACCGGCCGCGAGATGCTGAGATCCGTACAGCAGGAAGAGGTCGTCATAGCCCAGCCCGCCCAGGGAGTAGTCGGGGAAGCTGCGCTGGAGCTGCTCGAGGTCATCGCGGGAGAAACGCCCGCCGAGGGGTGGTTCGCAGACCACGAGATCGGCCCGGACATCGGCGAACGGGTCTGCCCCCAACGAATCCCCGGTCACGATGGTGGCCTCCTTGCCGGTGAGGTAGGCCAGCAAGCGCGCGAGAGTCGCCGTGTATCGGGCCATCTCAACACCCAGAAGCTCGGCATCGGGGGCGTGGTCGCCCGCCTCAAGAAGTGTCCCTGCAATGCCGCAGGCCGGGTCGAGGATGATGCCGGCATCCGCAGCTGTCGTTGCCGCTGCCGCCACCACTGTGGCGCTGGATAGCGAGGAGGTAGTGCCGTACTGGCTGCGTCCCCCGCGGGATCCGACACCCAGGAAACGGTCGATGACGAGGCGGGCGGCCTGGCCGTAGTTGGCCACCTTCAGCGCGGCGATGCCCTGGCGGACTTCCTCCAGTGTGTCCGGGCTGATCTCCCCGGCCAGTTCTGTGAACTCAGCCGATGGCTCGAATGCGGGGTTTTTATCGAGCGCTAGGAGCGAAAGCATGACGAGCGGGATGTCGTCGATGGGGACGGCGGTCCGGAGTAGGTTCGATACCGCCAAGAGGGAAGCGAGCTGGAGTTTCTGCTCGGCACTGTCTGGGAAGAAATCATTTCGCTTGAGCCATGCGACGACCGCGTCGGCCTCGAAGAGTGGCTTGCGTGGGGTGGACTCCGCCACTGGTGCGGGGAAGTCGTTGTATCGCTTCCGCCAGTTGCTGACGGCGGGGCGGCTCACTTCGGCGAGCTCTGCGATGTCTTTCAGGGCGAGGTGCCCGGTGGTGGTGATCATTTACGCTGCCTCCTGGATGTGAGCGGAAAGCTGGGCTGGGTTGGTGTCCATCATGTGGATCGTGGCCTCGGCGGCGGTGTTTCGAGCGTATGCATCCTCTGTGAAGTGGACTGAGGTTGCTGCTAGTTGAAGTTGCTGGGATAGGTCGTCTTTGTGGGAGTAAACCGTGGTGGGCACCCCTCGTGCTGCGGCCTGGGAGACCGGGGCGGCGAAGGCTCCGTCTCCGGAGACGAGGGCGATCTCATCAAACTGGCCGATGTTCATGTACTCGATTTCCTCGATCAGTCTGCGGTCTGCGCCGTCGGGGCCCGTCCCGATGAGTAGGCGTGGGCCCTTCCAACCTACGTTCACATCCAGGATGCCGGACTTGTCTGCTGGATGATGGTGATCTCACCTTCCTTGATGTTGAGCCAGGCGGTGAGCATCTTCTTGCACCATTCTGCCTGCGCGGGGGAGTAAATTGGCTGGCCGTTGAAGTTCTCGATGTCGACGAGGATCAGACGGCGGGGAGCGGTGAGCATTGTTCGTGTTCTTTCTTTGTGTCTCTTGTGGGGACAACTAGAACATTAACCTATGTTCACATCCGCGTCAAGCGAATGTGCGTTCACAATTTAAAATGCCAGCTCAGAGGGCCTATTTTTCCGGCAGTTACCGTGTTTAATTGCTTGATAACTGCGTTCACAACGTCGTGTGAATGAAGGTTTTATAGCTTCGCTGATGCGGAGAGCCTTGGCTGGACGCGAGGGCGCTAGCTTTTTAGCCAAGCGGCACCTTTCATTCCGGCCAGATGGAGAACTGTTCCATGGCGTCGGCTGCGTGGTGAGAGCGCAGGTAGTCACGCATGTAGGGCAGTTCGTAGTCGACATAGCCGTGGGATGTGGAACGGATCATTTCGGCATCGATCAGGCGCTTGCGGTAATTGCCCGCATATTGCGCGTCGACGCCCATGCGTGCCGCGATGTCCGACATGCGTGACGGGCCGTCGTCGGAGGACATGGCAGTGAGAAACGTTCGGTCGACTTCAGAAAGGTCCGCAATCGACGGTTCATGTACAAGTTGCCCGAGTTTTCTCCGGGCTGCGCGGATGCCGCGAGACACGGCTTCGTTGTTGATCTCGGTGCCGGTGCAGTTACGGAAAGCATGTTGCCCGACAAGCTGAATCATGAAGGGATAGCCGCCGGTCGCCCTGGATGCGTTGTCGAGAGCCTCCGGCGTCCACGAGATGCCGACCTGTTCGGTGGTCTTATCCATGGCGGTGCGAACTTCCGGAATGGGTACCATCCCGGTTTCGATTCGGTTTGCGCGCCGCAGAAAAGTCACGGGATTGCGGCCTTCATCCGCGGCGAGAAGAGGCTTCACTGCGCCTGGAATGCCTGCCATCGCGACCGCTATTTCGCGATCCTCCCGCACGAGGTGCTGAATCGTTGTTCCAAATTCAATGATCTCGTCCATGTGCGCGTAGTGCAGCTCGTCCAGGGTGATCAACAGGCCGACTGGCTCTTGTTCGAACCGGGCGTTGATCTCTGCTTGGCGATCAAAGAGCTCGTCAAGAACTGACCTGAGCGTCGGGGTGGGGGAAAAGGAAGGAACTGCTTCAGTGTCGAAACCGAGATACGGGAGTTTCAGGCCAGACAGACGACGCTTGGGTTCGTTAGAAAGGTCTTCTAAGAGGCGAAAGGCGCGGTCCCGAATGCGGTCATTGAAGCCACGTGTTGTGGTTTCGGAGATGACGTGCCAGGAATGGGACTTCGCGACTGTTTCGAATTCATTCAGTAGAACGGTCTTGCCCACGCCTCTGGGGCCAGTGATGATGGAGATGCGTTCATGGCTGCCTGGGCCGTCCTGGATTGCGGCGTCGAAGTCGTCGAGGTATTCATCGCGCCCCGCGAGCACCAGCGGTGTTTTCCCGACGGTTGCGGTGAACGGGTTTCGGGGTCGTGCGGGGGTCGGGGCCATGCTCTCTCCTTACAACCTCTTACTATCTTTACTATTTTTACTATTTTTACTATTCACCCGCTAGAGGGCTGAGCCGTTTGGGCGCATTGCTTCTTGTGAAGCCAATGGCGGGAGCCTAAGCCAGCCGCGCGGGCACTAAGACTGGCTGGCCTCCGCGCGAAAACCCACAACGCGACGAGGCAGCAGCCCACCAAAAGACCACCGGCGGGGCGCGAGGACATTCCTCACCCTGCCGGTGGCCCATTTTTGTTCGCACTCACAACCTGGCGCAGCGCTCAGGAATCGCGAGCGCTCGGCGGCGACGGGGAAACTAGCCCTCGGCGCCCGAATCCACGAACGTGGAGACCAGGTAGCGGTTGATGTCGGAGCGGTTGATGATGCTCACGACGGTGCCGTCATCAGCGACGACGGGCGCCTTCTTCAGGTGCTTATCCGCCAGGATCGAGGAGATGTGGCCCAGGTCATCCGGCACGTTCACCGTGATCACCGACTTCGTCGCGATTGTCGCCACCGGACGGTCCAGCACCGCTGCGACGTCCGTCCCGAATTCCGTCGAATTCTTGTGCGCCAGCAGTGCGTAAGGGGTCGTGAAAGCGGGAACCGAGTCGCCGATGACGTCTAGGACGTCGCCGTCGCGCGCGAACCTCGTCAGGCCTAGACTCCGCCGACCCCCGGATCCAGGCTGGCAATTGGATCTGCGCGCTAGATGTACGACAATGAAAATCCGCGAAGCGGCACGAAGCTGCGAGAAGTGCAGAACAATAGAGTTTCCAACGCAAAACCAAGGGATGGGTAGATGCTGAAGAAGAAGATGTCGAAAATGCTCGCCGGGCTCGCCGCGGTCGTGATGGCTGGCAGCGCAGTCACCGCAACAGCTCCAGTAACCGACGCCGCGCCGCGCAACGTCGTCCTCTTTGGTGACTCCATGTGGTCCAACGGAACCGGCACCTTCCCATCCCAGATGGCGGAGTTCTGGCAGGGGCCGGGCAAGGTCACCGGCAACGCCCCGGCGGAGGGACGCTGCAAGCGCGGGCAGGTCCGCGTCGCCGCGAGCCTGCAGCGCCAGACCGGCGTGAAGGTCGAGGACTACGCCTGCAACGGTGCGGTCGCCTACGCCCCGTCCAACGGGTCTAACAACCTCAAGCGTCAGGTCGACCAGGCCATCGCCCACGGCAATCTCAACCGCTCCACCCGCGCGGTGTTCATGAACATCGGCATCCTGGACAACATCAAGGCCCCGGGCCACATCAACGTCCAGACCCGCAACTTCGTCGCCGGCGTGCGCCCGCAGGTCGAACGCATCAAGCGCGCCGCCCCGAACGCCAAGGTCGCCTTCGTGGGCTACCCGCACATCGTCGATAAGTACGGCACCGGCTGCTGGATCCAGACCCACGCCCTGCAGCGCGTCGCGCTGACCATCCCACCGGTGCGCATGGCCCAGGACGCCGCCCAGCACTGGCAGCGCGAAGCCGCGAAGGCTACCGGCGTGGGCTGGATCGATATGGAAGGCCCGACCCGCGCCAACGGCACCTGCGCGCCAGCGAACCAGCGCTACGTCTCTGGTCTGGTCGACAACACCTCCACGCCCTACAACATGACCACCCACCTCACCCAGGTCGGTAACGAGGGCGTGGCGCGCATCCTTTCCCGCCACATCTAAGGCGCCGCGGATAGCCCACCGGCGCTCGCTCACAAGGGAGCGCCCCGAAGCAGCTCACCCACCGCGCACATACGCCACGGCCCGCACCGGAACTCCACAGCGAGAAAGCCGGTGCGGGCCGTGGCGTACTGCCATCAGGGGCGGATCGTGGGGGATAATAGAAGCGATTACCCATCACTATTGTCTGATCTGAAGGTTTGACCTGCTCATATGACTGGACACTCCAGCAAAAATTTTGACGATACTCGCCTCGCCCGCATCATCCTGCCGAAGCGGGGCGAGCCGCGCGACGTCCGCAGCCTCTACATCGTGGAAAACGAGTCCACGACCACCGGCCGCGTCACCGCGCTCTCCCGCACCGAGTGCCGCATCCCGGCCGGTGCGGAGATCTCCTTCGAGACATATTTCAATGCCTTCCCCGCTTCCTACTGGCGCCGCTGGTCCCAGCTGGACGAGGTTCAGCTGCGCATCGAGCTGACCGGCGAGGCCCGCGTGGACATCTACCGCTCCAAGATCGACGGTTCCCGCATCGCCGTGACCGGCGCGGACGTCGACGTCGACGAGAAGGGGCGCGGCACCGCGGAGTTCACCGTCTCCCTGGCCCCCTTCGAGGACGGCGGCTGGATCTGGTTCGACCTGACCTGCGAGTCCGAGACCACCGTCCACTCCGCCGGCTGGTACGCCACCAAGCCCGCCGAGGGGCAGGTCCTGCAGTCCCCGGCCGTCGTGCGCGACGCCGACACCGCGGCCGAAACCCACCTGAACCCGGGTGACAAGCTGCCCGCCGCCGAGCCACGCGTCACCATCGGCATCCCGACGTTCAACCGCCCGGCCGATGCCGTCGCCGCCCTCGAGGCGTTGGCCTCCGACCCGGAGGTCGGCAAGGTCATCGACGCGGTCATCATGCCCGACCAGGGTGATAAGCACCCGGCCGACGAGCCCGGTTTCCAGGCCGTCAGCGAGCACTTCGGTGACAAGCTGCGCATCGTGCAGCAGGGCAACCTCGGCGGCTCCGGCGGCTACTCCCGCATCATGTACGAGGCCCGCCACGCCGAGCGCGGCACCACCAGCCCGTTCATCCTCTACATGGACGACGACATCCAGATCGAGCCGGACTCCGTCCTGCGCTCCCTGGCGGCTGCCCGCTACGCGCGTTCCCCGATGCTGATCGGCGGCCAGATGCTGAACCTGCAGGAGCGCAGCCACCTGCACACCATGGGTGAGGTCATCGACCGCGGCTCCTTCATGTGGACCGCCGCACCCCACACCCACTACGACCACGACTTCTACAAGCACCCGCTGCGCGACCGCGGCTCCTACGGCAAGAACGCCTCCGGCGAGGAGATCGACTCCCGGGACCTGCACCGCCGCATCGACGTCGACTACAACGGCTGGTGGATGTGCATGATCCCGCGCGTCGTCGCGGACACGATCGGCCAGCCGCTCCCACTGTTCATCAAGTGGGACGACGGCGAGTTCGGCCTGCGTGCCAAGGACGCCGGCTTCCCGACCGCCTCCTGGCCAGGCATCGCGATCTGGCACATGGCCTGGTCCGATAAGGACGACGCCATCGACTGGCAGGCCTACTTCCACCTGCGCAACCGCCTCATCGTCGCCGCCATCCAGCACGAGGGCAGCCCGCGCGGCATCATTACCTCGATGGCGAAGGCGACCGCCAAGCACCTGCTGTGCCTGGAGTACTCCACCGTCGCCATCCAGAATGAGGCGATGAAGGACTTCCTGGCAGGCCCGGAGCAGCTGTTCAGCATCCTGGACACCTCCCTGCCGCGCATCAACGCGCTGCGCAAGAGCTACCCGGATGCCGTGGTGATCCCGTCGGCTTCCGAGCTGCCTCACCCATCCGGCGGGCCGCGCAACCTCACCCGCATCCCGCTGAGCATCCCGGCGAAGGTCAAGACGCTGACTCAGGCTGTGATCAACAACGCCAAGCCGGCGGACGAGCACCACCACGAGGTGCCGCAGGTCAGCCTGCCGCCGATCGAGGCCCGGTGGTTCAGCCTCTCCCGCGTGGACGGGGCGACCGTGACCACCGCCGATGGTCGGGGAGTGGTCTACCGCAAGCGCGACCGCGCCAAGATGCTGGAGCTGGCACGCGAGTCCATGCGCCTGCAGAAGCAGGTCGCGGAGCGCTTCGATGAGCTGCGCACCCGCTACCGCGAGGCCCACCCGTACCTGACGAGCCTCGAGGGTTGGGCGCAGATCTTCGAACCGGAATCCGAGCTGGCTAAGTCCGGGCGGGATTCCGACCTGGCGCCGAAGAAGGAGCGTGCCTAATGGTCGCGCAGGACTCTCAGGCCGCGGACCGCGTCGCGGGCGATCCGTTCGGCGAGACCCGCGCGCTGGTCGCGATCCAGAACGCGATTGGCGAGCCGGGGAGCGGCTCCAGCCTGGCCTCGGTGCAGCGCATCTCGCGCGGTATGAGCCACTTTGGGGAGCACGCTCTCGGCTGGTTCGCGGTCTCCGCCACGGGGGCTGTGGTGGATAAGCCGCGCCGGGCTGAGTGGCTGGGCGTGGGTGTCTCTGCCTTCATTGCGCACGCCGCGAGCGTGATCATCAAGCGCATCGTGCGCCGACCCCGCCCGCACGACCCTGCGATCCGCATCGGCGTGGGCACCCCGTCCAAGCTGAGCTTCCCCTCTTCGCACGCCACCAGCTCCACCGCAGCACTGGTGAGCATGGCGGACCTTAGCGGAAAGAAGGCGCCTTTGGCGGGCGTTCCCGCCATGGGCTTTTCCCGCCTAGTCTTGGGCGTGCACTACCCGAGCGACGTGATCGTCGGTACGCTTATCGGGTTGACGAGCAGCAAGGCGGTTCAGAAGACGATCGTCCCCCGCTTGAAGCGGTGGCTAAGCGGCCGCGATGCCTAGCGGGTTGAAAAGACACTTGTTTTCCACAGGGAGTGACGCGTAACAGTGAGCAATCGGGATCCAGAATCCTTCTTCGGCGGCGAGCCCCACACCTCCGGCATTGAGTCGGCAGATGCGATGGCGCGCCGCTACGAGGGCACGGAATATGACGCGTCGAAGACGAGCACCTCGGTGGAGGCGGAGAAGCTGCAGCCGCCGAAGAACCTGCTCGACGGGATGATCAAGGCACTGCGTCCGAAGCAGTGGGTGAAGAACGTCCTGGTCGTCGCCGCGCCCGTCGCGGCCGGTGGGGACGTCATCTTTCAGGGGCGCGTGCTGCTGGACATCCTCATCGCCTTCGTGGCCTTCTGCCTCGCCGCGTCCTCCATCTACCTCATCAACGACGCCCGCGACGTCGACGCCGACCGGCAGCACCCGACGAAGCGCTTCCGGCCGATCGCTGCTGGTGTGCTGCCGGTCTCGCTGGCCTACATCATGTCGGTGGTGCTCATCGCCCTGGCGGTGGGCGGGTCCTTCCTGGCCAGCTCCGGGCCTGGGTTGGCCATCGTTGTGGCCGTGTACATCGCCCTGCAGTTGGGCTATTGCTTCGGCTGGAAGCACCAGCCGGTGATCGATATCGCGCTGGTCAGCTCCGGCTTCATGCTGCGCGCGATGGCCGGTGGCGTGGCGGCTGGAGTGATCCTGTCCCAGTGGTTCCTGCTGGTCGCGGCCTTCGGTTCCCTGTTCATGGCGGCCGGTAAGCGCTACGCGGAGCTGAAACTCTCCCTGCGTTCAGGCGCGAAGATCCGCAAGTCCCTGGAAAGCTACACCCCGACCTACCTGCGCTTCGTATGGACGCTGGCCGCAACGGCCGTGGTGCTGAGCTACGCGCTCTGGGGCTTCGATCTCTCCCAGCAGGTCAGCGGTGCAGCCGCGGTGTGGTACCAGATCTCGATGGTTCCATTCACGGTGGCGATCCTGCGCTACGCTGCCGATGTGGACCGTGGCGACGGCGGAGCGCCGGATGAAATCGCGCTCAACGACCGCGCCCTGCAGGTGCTTGCGCTGGCCTGGCTGGTGACGATCGGCATCGCGGTCTACGTGGTCCCGGCCCTCTAATACCCAAGAGAGTTTTCAAAACAAAAGTTTTCATGCGAACGGCATGGCGTGTCAGATAAAGATTTGATAACGTCATGCCGTTCACTATTCGTCGTTGAGGGATTTTTCATGAACCTTAAAATGAGCTCCATGGTTATGGGTAAGCGCCTCACAGCGGTGCTGGTGGCCATTGCTACTGCGCTCGGCATGGCAACCGTTGCTGCTCCGCAGGCGTCGGCCGATACCCGTGGCGTGCTGCGCCCGGGCTGCACCTGGTCCCCGTACAAGTACTACGTCCAGGACTGCTGGGTCAGTTCGCCGTCGATGGGTCAGAAGATCAAGGTCCAGATCCAGGCTGCCTCCCGTGGCGGCAGCGCCGGCATCTACTTCCTGGACGGTCTGCGCGCTCCAGAGCACTACAGCGACTGGGTGGAGCTGGGACACGCTCCGCGCAAGTTCGTCAACGATAATGTCACCCTGGCTATGCCGGTCGGCGGCAAGGGTCAGTTCTACACCGACTGGCAGGGTCACTGGGGCGGCACTAATGGCCCGCGTACGCCGCGCTGGGAAACCTTCCTGACCCGCGAGCTGCCGAACTATCTGGCCCGCGAGTTCGGCGTCTCTCGCACCAATAACTCCGTGGTCGGCCTGTCCATGGGTGCGATGGCCGCGATGAACCTCGCCGCGTGGCACCGCAACCAGTTCAAGCAGGTGACCTCCATGTCTGGTTACCTGAACCCGACCTTCCCAGGCATGTACTTCGCGATGAACTACTCGATGCAGGATTCTTCCGGCCCGGGTGCTCGCGTTGAGAACATGTGGGGCCCGCCGGCCAGCCCGGCTCGCTTCCGTAACGACCCGACCCTGAATGTCGGCCGTCTGCAGGGGATGCCGATGTACCTCTCGGCTGCTCTTGGTGGCCCGACGCCGGACATTAACTTCGTGAACAACCCTGTGGTCGGGGTTAGCGCGGTCATGCTGGAGTTCTTCTCCCGCACCTCGACCCGCAAGTTCGAGATCGCTGCGCGCGGCGCTGGCATCAACCCGGTCGTCAGCTACAGCCCCGTTGGTGTTCACAACTGGAATAACTGGGGTGCTGAGCTGCACAAGGCTCGCCCGCACATCCTGCGCGCACTGGGCGCTTAGTCCGGTGTGAGCCTGATGGGATTGTGTCGGCCCGCGGGTGGCTGACCGCCCAGGCTCTGTAAAAGAGGGGCGCTTCCTCGATAGTGGGGGAGGCGCCCCTTTCTTTGTGTCCGAGAAACTTTTCTGCGAGTTGCCGTCGAGTGTGCTTTACAAGCCCTAACGAAACAGTAAGCTTAAGCCTTAAGTGAAGCTTGAGGCTTTGTGGCTACTGAGGCTGGCGAGAAACCCAGGCCGAAGCGGGAGGGGAACCCGCTTCGACCGGGAGCTACCAGTCCGGATCTCGGCCTTTTTGACGTTGACAAGGACACAAGGAAGAAAAACACATGCGCATTGCTGCGAAACTCCCCCGCCCGTCCCGTATGGGGAAGGCGACGCTTGCCCTGCCGCTGGCCGCGGCCCTCGCTCTGCCGCTGATGCCAGCTGCCAACGCGCAGGATGCCGGCAGCCTGGCCGGCTCCAGTGGCCCTGGCTCCGGCACTGGCTACCTTGAGCCCCACGACGTCCCGGACCGCAAGCCGGTGCGCGTGACGGAGCAGAACCTCCCTGGCCTGCCGGCGGGCGTCTCCGTCGACAAGGTCGAGTGGATTACCGACCGCTGGGCGAACGTCTACATCAACTCCGCCGCCATGCCGGACAAGCCGGTCAAGGTCCAGATCCTGCTGGCCCGCGACTGGTACTCCAAGCCGGACCAGAAGTTCCCGACCGTCTGGGCGCTCGACGGCCTACGCGCCCGCGAGGACGAGTCCGGTTGGACCCTCTCCACGAATATCGCGAACTTCTACGCGGATAAGAACGTCAACGTCGTACTTCCGGTCGGCGGCGAGTCCTCCTTCTACACCGACTGGCAGCAGCCGGATAAGGGCAAGCACTACAAGTGGGAGAGCTTCCTCGTCAACGAGCTCCCGGCTGTCCTGCGCGAGGGCTGGCGCAGCACCGAGGACCGCGCGATCGTCGGCCTGTCCATGGGTGGCACCGCGGCGATGAACCTCGCGCAGCGCTTCCCGAAGATGTGGAAGTTCGTCGGCTCCTTCTCCGGCTACCTGGACACCACCTCCCCGGGCATGCCGCAGGGCATCGCCTACGCCGCGCAGGATGGCGGCGGCTACGACGCGCAGAAGATGTGGGGTCCCTTCGGCTCCAAGGACTGGTACGAGCACGACCCGAAGCTGGGCGTTGGCCTGCTGAAGGACATGTCCGTGTACGTCTCCGCCGGTAACGGCACCCCGGGCAACCCGGAGGAGAACAGCCCGGCCGGCATCGGCCTGGAGGTCATGTCCCGCCTGACCACCCAGACCTTCCTCAAGGAAGCCAAGAAGAAGGGCGTGAATGTCACCGCCCACTTCCGCAACTCCGGCATTCACAACTGGCCGTACTGGCAGTTCGAGATGACCCAGGCATGGCCACAGATCGCCGACGCGCTCTCCCTCTCCGAGGATGATCGTGGCGCCCAGTGCGCTGCCGGCGGTGCGATCGGCGATGCGCTGAAGGCTGCCCCGCAGATCGGCGCCCAGGTCGGCGCCTGCGTCTCCGGTGAGTACGACGCCGCCCGCGGCGGGAAGGTCCAGGACTACCGCTCCGGCCGTGCCTACTGGCACCCGGACACCGGCGCCCACTTCCTGTGGGGCCGCATCGGTGCACGCTACGTGGAGATGGGCGCAACCCACTCCTGGCTCGGCTACCCGAAGAGCGAGGAGATCACGATCTCCAACGGCCGCGGCCGCTTCGTCCAGTTCGAGCACGGCAATATCTACTGGACCCACGAGACCGGTGCCTACGCGGTGAAGCACGACATCATGCGCACTTGGGGCGAGAAGGGCTACGAGAACGGCCCACTCGGCTACCCAGTGGCGAACGCCGAGAAGGTCGGCGACGGCTGGGTGCAGCGCTTCCAGAACGGCGTCATCACCCGCGACAAGGACGGCAAGACCCAGTACGTCCAGGGTGAGATCGCCAAGAAGTACATGGCTGCCAAGGGGCCGGAGTCCAAGTTGGGCTTCCCGGTCACCGGCGAGATGGATCTGCCGAATGGCAAGGGTAAGTTTTCCGAGTTCACCGGCGGCTTCATCTACTGGTCCCCGAAGACTGGCGCTCACATCATCTACAAGGGCGCGATCTTCGACGCCTGGGGCGAGGAGAAGTTCGAGCAGGGCAAGTACGGCCTGCCGATCGCTGACCAGACCGCGATCCCAGCTGGCGGCGAGGTTGTGAAGTTCCAGGGTGGCGAGATCCAGCAGGTCAACGGCAAGATCGTCAAGAAGTAACACTCGCCCATAGGGCGGGGCCGGGAAGGCAAAACCCCGGCAGACCGGGCACCGGGAGGGGCGGCGCGTACGCCAGTACTCTCCCCGGTGCCCGGTATCGTTTTAACTAGCAATCCGTTCACCGCGCCTGGCTACTAGCCCCAGCCCCCGGCGGGGTCGTAATATGGCTGACCCGCCGAATTCCGGCGCCAATGGAAAGGAAGCGCACTGTGCGAAAGACCAGCCTCCCAACGATGCGGCGTCCGCTGGCCATCCTGGCAAGCCTGACCCTCCTCGGCGCGGCCAGCGCATGTGGCACGGGCAGCACCGTCGACAACTCGGAGCAGGCCGATAACACCGCCGTACCGAGCGTCTCCGCATCCGCGAAGCCGGATAAGGGCGACGATAAGGGCAAGAACAAGGACGACTCCAAGGACGAGGGCGCGTCCTCCGGCGACCACGGTGCGACCGGCAAGGGCACGCAGGACGGCGCCGTTGAGGAAGTCGAGGACGTCCCCGAGGGAGACGACCGCAGCGAGGAGGAGGAGCACTTCCTGGCGGCCCTGGAGAAGTCCGGCGTGCACTTCGACAAGGTGGACGAGGCGGACCGCAACGCTGTCGAGTCGCAGATCATCGCCGCCGGCTACCACCACTGCCGCGAATCGGATACCCCGCTGATCGGGGTCGCGGCCGGCCAGATGCTCGCCCAGGGGCTCGTCGACGCGCCAAAGGGGGACGACGCCCTCACCCAGAAGTTCGAATCCATGATGAAGGATCTGCGCACCGCCGCGGATCAAAACCTCTGCCGCTAAGCGCGGCCGGGAGGAAAGAAGAATAATGCGCAAGCCAATCGGCAAAACCGTGACGATCATCGGCCTGGTGGTGCTCCTGGTGCTCATCATCGCCGGCATCGGCTCCTGGCTGGGCACCGATGGGAAGGGTGGTTTCGGCGGCCCCGGCTCCCACGAGGGCTCCGGGAAGCCGGGCCGCGAGGCGAGCCCGAACCCGCCGGGGTGCATTGACTACGAGGTCATCGCCCTGCCCGGTACCTGGGAGTCCAAGGCGGACGACGACCCGGTGAACCCGACGGCCAACCCCCGCTCCCTGCTGCTGCACGTCACCCAACCGCTGCAGGAGCAGACCGACCCGGAGCGCGTGAAGATCCACACGGTGCCCTATACCGCGCAGTTCAGGAACTTCAACGCGCAGCACGAGATGAGCTACGACGACTCCCGCAAGCAGGGCCTGGGGCGCGCCGTCGGGGAGATCCAGGCGACGCACGAGAAGTGCCCGGCCACGAAATTCATCCTCGTCGGGTTCAGCCAGGGCGCGGTCATTGCCGGCGACCTGGCGTCGAATATCGGCAACCACCGCGGGCCGGTGGACCCCTCCCTGATCGCCGGTGTCGCGCTGATCGCGGACGGCCGTCAGGAGCCACAGCACGGCGAACTGGTGGGTAATAAGGAGAACACCGGTATCGGCGCGGAGGTTGCGCTCCACGCTGTCAACGCTCTCGTGCAGCCCATCGTGCCGGGGGCGACGATGCGCGGCGGGCGCCCGGATGGCTTCGGCGAACTCAACGACCGCGTGAAGAACTTCTGTGCTGCAGGGGATACTGTCTGCGACGCCCCGGCGTCGATCGGGAACGCGGTGTCCCGGGCGAAGGAGCTGGTGGGATCCAACGGCATCCATGCGCACTACGACACCAACCGCGACGTCGTCGACGGAATGACCGCGCCGGAGTGGATCACCAACTGGGTGCGCGACCTCGTTCAGCAGCCCATCTAAAACGTCAGACACGAGCCCTGAAGTGGTGCATTCGCTACCTAAATAGTTTAGGGTACAAAACAGCAATTTCTGAGCTTTAGGAAGGGACTAGGTGGTCCACTGATGGATATCAATGCAGCCATGGGGCAGTTCTTTGACGAGAACGGCAATATCGCCGTGCCCGATGCACTGACTCTCTCCGGGATGAACGAGATGCTCTTCGGCGCCGCTAAGGCGCAGGGAGAGGCCGACAAGGTTCTGTACCGCTACTGGGACTACAACGACTCAGCAGAAGGCGTGCTCCGCGAGTACACCCGCGAGGAGATCAACACCCGCATCAAGGCCGTGTGTGTGCGCCTGCAGCAGGTCACCAAGCGCGGTGACCGGGTGGCCATCCTCGCCAATAACTCGCCAGAGTACGTCTACAGCTTCCTTGGCATCATGTACGCGGGCCTGGTGCCGGTGCCGCTCTACGACCCGACCGAGCCGGGCCACGCTGACCACCTCACCGCCGTGCTGGATTCCTCCACCCCGGTGGCCGTCATGACCAACAAGCGCTCCGCCACTGCGGTCCGCGAGTTCTTCGCGGACCGCCCGGCCCCAGAGCGCCCACGCGTGCTCGTGGCCGACGCCCTGCCGGACAGCCTGGCTGAGCAGTGGCAGAACCCGGCCGAGCTGCTGGCCAAGCACCCGGAGCTCGCGCCGAAGAGCTCCGACGAGGCGTTCCTGCAGTACACCTCCGGCTCCACCCGCACCCCGGCGGGCGTGGTCCTGACGCACAAGTCCATCGTCACCAACGTGCTGCAGATCTTCATCGCCGTGAAGCTGCAGCCGCCGGTGCGCATCGTCAGCTGGCTGCCACTGCACCACGACATGGGCCTGATCCTCGCGGCTTTTGCCTCCATCTTGGGCATCCCGTTCGACCTCATGAGCCCGCGGGACTTCCTGCAGAACCCGGCGCGCTGGATCAAGCAACTGCACAAGCGTGACGACGAGGAGAACATCTACACCGTCGTCCCGAACTTCGCCCTCGAGCTGGCGACCCGCTACGCCAACCCCGCCGACGAGGCGAACGCGGAGCTGCTCGCGGGACTGGATCTCTCCCGCGTCGACGGCCTGGTCAACGGCTCCGAGCCGGTCACCCACGCCTCCGTGGAGCGCTTTCTCGACCTCTTCGCTAACTACCAGCTGCGCCGCGACACGATGCGCCCGTCCTACGGACTGGCCGAGGCCTCCCTGCTGGTTACCACCCCACAGACCGGAAAGCGGCCGTGGACCCAGTGGTTCGACCGCGAGCAGCTCGCGGGCGGTACCGCGGTGGCGCTGCCGGAGGGTGATGAGGCTGCCATGCCGCTGACCTCCGTGGGTCAGGTCTGCCCCTGGCAGAGCCTCTGCATCGTGGACCCGGAGACCGGCAAGGAGCTCGCGGACGGCCAGGTCGGTGAGCTGTGGACCAACGGTGAGAACACCGCCGCCGGCTACCTCAACCGCGAGGAAGAGACCACCTACACCTTCCGCAACCACCTCCCCGCGGACCACCGCCTGCCGGAGAACTCCCGGGCGGGTAACGCGCCGGAGGATAACTGGATGCGCACCGGCGACCTCGGCGTCATCGTTGACGATCAGGTCTTCATCACCGGCCGCCTGAAGGACCTCGTCATCGTCGCGGGCCGCAACCACTACCCGCAGGACATCGAGGAGACGGCCGCCGCGGCGACGTCCCACGTCAGCCACGGCGCGATCGCAGCCTTCGCGGTGCCGGGTGCTGACCTGGGACAGGACGTCGAGGGGCTGGTCATCCTCGCGGAGCGCACCCCGGAGGCCTCCCCAGTGGAGGACGGGCTTGCAGCCAACGACATCCGCGCGGCAGTGTCCAAGATCCACGGCCTGAAGCCGGCGGATATCCGCATCGTGGATGCCGGAAACATCCCGCGCTCCAGCGCCAACAAGATCGCCCGCCGTGTCGCGGCGAAGGCCTACACGCAGGGCCAGTTCAACTAGAGTTAGGCGGCCCGTCCATTAGGATGAAAGATTCACTAGGACGAGCCGCACCGCAACGAGAGGAATCACCCGGTCACCATGGCAGAAGATAACGTGGGTCGCGCTCAGCAGGACCACCCCCGGAGCGAATCCGAGCTCCGGCAGTGGCTGCGTAACTGGGTTTCGGAGACCACCGACACCCCGGAGGCGGAGATCCGCGACGATCAGCCACTGGAGGAATTCGGGCTCTCATCCCGCGACGTGGTGATCCTCTCCGGGGAGTTGCAGCGCATCACGGGCCAGTCGGTGGACGCCACCGTGGCCTATGAACACAACTCCATCGGGGCGCTCGTCGACTACCTGGGGTCCCTGGGCCAGGCGAGCGTCCCGGCGGCAGCGTCCGCGAAGAAGCGGGCCGTGGGTGGCGAGCAGGCACCGGGGGAGCGGGACATCGCCGTCGTCGGCATGGCAGGCAGCTACCCGGGAGCCCCGACCACCGGCGAGATGTGGGATCTGCTGATCGGCTACCAGGACGGCATCGGCGAGCCTCCCGAGGGCCGCTGGTCCGAGTGGGCAGATAACCCGGAGATGGTTCGCCGCATGGCGGACGCGCAGCTCACGGGCGGTTACCTGCCGGACCTGGCGTCCTTCGACGCGGAGTTCTTCGGGCTCTCCCCGCTGGAGGCCGCGAACATGGACCCGCAGCAGCGCATCCTGCTGAAGCTGACCTGGGAGGCCCTCGAGGACGCGCTGATCCCGGCGAACACGCTGCGCGGGGACAACGTGGGCGTGTTCATGGGAACCACGAATAACGATTACGCGAACCTCATCATCGCCGACCCGAAGGTCGCGCACCCCTATGCGCTGACCGGTAACTCCAGCTCCATCGTGGCCAACCGCATTTCTTATGCTTTTGACTTCCGGGGGCCGTCGGTGGCGATGGACACCGCCTGCTCCTCCTCCCTGGTGGCGATCCACCAGGCGGTCGGCTCGCTGCGCGACGGCAGCTCCGAGGTGGCGATCGCCGGCGGCGTGAATCTGCTGGCCAACCCCTTTGCGACCATTGCCTTCTCCGAGACCGGCGTGCTGTCCCCGACCGGCAAGATCCACGCCTTCTCCGAGGACGCCGACGGCATCGTGCGCTCCGACGGTGCGGGCGTGATCGTCCTCAAGCGCCTCTCCGATGCGGTGGCGGCCGGGGATAACATCCTCGGCGTCATCAAGGGCTCGGCGGTGAACTCGGACGGCCGCTCCAATGGCATCACCGCGCCGAACCCGGAGGCGCAGTCCGCCGTGCTGCGCGCCGCCTACGAGGACGCGGGGATCGACCCGACGACCGTGGACTACGTGGAAGCCCACGGCACCGGCACGATCCTCGGCGACCCGATCGAGGCCCGCGCGCTCGGCGAGGTGCTGGGCACGGGGCGCGATGCGGATCACCCGACCCTGCTGGGCTCGGCCAAGACGAACTTCGGCCACACCGAGGCCGCGGCGGGCGTGGCCGGCGTGATGAAGGTTCTGATGGCGATGCGCGAGGGCGTGCTGCCGCCGAGCCTGAACTACGTGGGCCCGAACCCGCACATCGACTTCGACGCCCAGCGCCTCGAGGTGGTCGAGGATCCGCGCGAGTGGCCGGAGTACTCCGGCCGCCCGGTCGCCGGTGTGTCCGGCTTCGGCTTCGGCGGCACGAATGCGCACGTGGTGATCGCCGCACCGACCGAGGAAGAGCTGCGCGACGCTGCCGCGCTGAACGAGGAGCGGGCCGCTGGCAATGCTGGTGCTGGCTCTGTTGTTTCCGGTTCCGGCGCCGCAGCGAACGCTGACCTGGCCCGCCCGCTGGTCGACTGGGAGTCCTGCGAGACTCCGGCCGCTCTGCTGCCGGTCTCCGGCTTCCTGCCCTCCCGCCGCCGTCTGGCCGCAGGCGACCTGCACGACTGGCTTGCCGAGCACGAGTCCGCTGACCTGCTGGACGTCGCCGGAGCACTCGCCGGCCGCAACCACGGCCGCTCCCGCGGCGTCGTCCGCGCCACCACCACCGCCGAAGCCATCGAGGGGCTGGAGCGCCTCGCCGAGGGCAAGAAGGGCGCTTCCGTCTTCACCGCGGACTCTCCGGCTGCCACTGGCCCGGTCTGGGTCTACTCCGGCTTCGGCTCCCAGCACCGGAAGATGGGCAAGGAACTCGCTGGCATCTCCAGCTTCTTCGCCGAGCGCCTCGCCGCGATCGACGAGATCGTGCAGCGCGAATCCGGCTGGTCGCTGGTGGAGAAGATCAACGACGACGAGCAGAACTTCGACCTGGAATCCGCCCAGGTCGCCATCACCGCCGTCCAGATCGCGCTGACCGACCTGCTGCGGGAGTTCGGGCTGCGCCCGGCCGCGATCGTCGGCCAGTCCCTGGGCGAGATCGGTGCCGCCTACGGCTCCGGCGGGCTGTCCCTGGAGGACGCCATGACCGTGGCCTGCCACCGCTCCCGCCTCATGGGCGAGGGCGAGGGCCAGCTCACCGGTGACCAGGCCGGGGCGATGGCCGTCATCGAGCTGGGCCCGGACGCGCTGGAGACCTTCCGCGCCGAGCACCCGGAGTTCGCCAAGGTGGAGCCCGCGGTCTACGCCGCGCCGGGCATGACCACCGTCGGCGGCCCGCAAGCGGCCGTCGCCGCGCTCGTCGAGTACCTGGACGGTGAGGGCAAGTTCGCCCGCATGCTGGACGTCAAGGGCGCGGGGCACACCTCGATGCTCGACCCGATCCTCTCCGAGCTGCTCTATGAGATCGGCGGCATCACCGCCCGCCCGATCCACACCCCGCTGTACTCCACCGTCCACCGCGGTGAGGTCTACCAGCCGGGCGAGGCCGTGCACGACGCGGATTACTTCGTCCATTGCACCCGCCACCCGGTCTGGTTCTCGGACGCTACCGGCCAGCAGTTCAAGGACGGCTACCGCACCTTCGTGGAGCTCTCCGCCCACCCGGTCGCGCTCATGCCGATCATGAACAACGCCTTTGCCCACGACGCGGGCGACGCCAAGACCCTCTACGCGCTCAAGCGCAAGGAACCGGCCACGGAGACGCTGCTGAACCTCCTGGCGGAGCTCTACGCCGAGGGCGCCGAGCTGGACTTTGGCCGCCTGTACCCGCGCAATTTCGCACTCCAGCTGCCGGGCCAGCACTGGGTGGAACAACCGCACTGGACCGACGCGCACCCATCCGGTGGTGGCGCGCAGGGGTTGCCGGGCAGCCGCGTGGACCTGCCGGACGGCCGGGTGGCCTTCGCGACCCAGGCGGATCGCGTTGCCTCCCTGGAGGTGCTGGCTGAGGCGCTGGCCGACGAGCTCGCGCCGGGGCACGCCGTCAGCGCGGCACAGTCCCACGGGGTGCTGCCCGCAGCCGGTGAGATCACGACCATCGCCACCCGCACCCTGGGCGGCTGGTCCCTCCAGGTTTTCGACGTCGCCGGCACCGGCCAGGTCCTCGGCGAGGCCTTCGTCAGCATGCTGGATGGGGCCGCAGGCGCGACAGCTGCTGCACCAGCCGCTGCGGCTGCCAACGCCACCGAGGATGCGGGGCAGAAGCTGGGCGCGGTGACGCAGTCCGCGCACGCCCTGCCGGAAGTCCAGGAGGGCGAGGCCCGCTGGACCCCGGACAGCGGGGGGAGCGTGGCCCAGCGGCTGCGGGAGATCGTCTCGGAGTCCATGGGCTACGACGTTGAGGACCTGCCGGGCGAGCTGCCGCTCATTGACCTGGGCCTGGACTCCCTGATGGGGATGCGCATCAAGAACCGGGTGGAGTATGAGTTCGACCTGCCGCCGCTGCAGGTTCAGCAGCTCCGCGACGGCTCCGTGGACACCGTGATCGCCATGGTCGAGGCGGAGATCGCCTCCCGCACCAGTGAATCGGGAGCTGCGGAGCAGGCGTCCGAGGAGGCCGACGCTCAGCCAGCAGGTGACGCAGCGGACGACGCCGAGGGCGCTACCGACTACACCGTCAACACCGGGGGAGTCGCCCCGCGCGACGCCTCCGAACGCCTCGTCTTCGCCACCTGGGCGAAGATCAACGGCAAGGCGGCAGCCGGCGTCACCAGCCCGCTACCGAAGATCAGCGCCGAGACCGCCCAGCAGGTCGCCGAGCGACTGAGCGAACGCTCCGGTGCTGAGGTCATCGCCGAGCAGGTCGCCGAAGCCACGGACCTCGCCGCCCTGGCGGATACCGTCCGCGCCAGCCTGGAGACCGCCGTCGAAGGCAACATCCGCGTGCTGCGCGCCCGCCCGGCTGGCTCCGAAAAGCCGAGCCTGTTCCTCTTCCACCCAGCCGGTGGCTCCTCGGTGGTCTACCAGCCGCTGACCCGCCGCCTGCCGGAAGGCGTCCCCGTCTACGGCGTCGAACGCCTCGAGGGCAGCCTGAAGGACCGCGCCGCGGCCTACCTGGACGAGATCATCGCCCTGGCCGATGGCCGCCCGGTCGTGCTCGGTGGTTGGAGCTTCGGCGGGGCCCTGGCCTATGAGGTCGCGTTCCAGCTCGCCCAGCGCGCCGCGGCGGGCGAGCCTAGCGCCGAGGTGCAGCGCATCGTCCTGCTGGACACCGTGCAGCCGGCCAACCCGGCGCCGGATACGAAGGAGGAGATGCACGCCCGCTGGGACCGCTACGCCGCCTTCGTCAACAAGACCTACGGCTTCGAGATGGAGGTTCCGCACGAGCTGCTGGACCTGCAGGGCGAGGACGTCATGCTCGCGATGTTCCAGGAGATGTTGCAGTCCCCGGAGGCCGCCAGCCTCGGGCTGCCCGCGGGCGTGCTGGAGCACCAGCGGGCCAGCTTCGTGGACAACCGCATCCTCGAGTCCCTGGACTTCCACGCCTGGGCGGCCGTTGATGTACCGGTCACCCTCTTCCGCGCCGAGCGGATGCACGATGGTGCAATCGAGCTGGAACCGGCTTATCGTGATATTGCGCCGGACGGCGGCTGGGGCGAGATCGTCACCGAGCTGGATGTCATCCAGCTGCAGGGCGACCACCTCGCCATCGTCGACGAGCCCGAGATCTCGAAGGTGGGCCGCGCGCTCACCGAGGTGATCAAGGACACCCCGGCCACGGACGAAGAACCACAGGATGAGGAGTAGCCCCGACGTGTCTGAAGACTCTGCTGACCAGGCCAACCCGCAGGGTGAAGATACTGCTCCAGCGGACAGCAGCGTGTCCGCAAAGCTGAAGGATCTGCAGCGCCGGCTCGAGCTGGCGCAGGACCCGGGCTCCGAGTCGGCGAAGGCCAAGCGCGACGCCGCTGGGCTCACCACCCCGCGCCAGCGCATCGACGCCCTCCTCGACGAGGGTTCCTTCACCGAGATCGGTGCCCTCGGCCAGGCCCCGGGCGACCCGAGTGCCCCCTACGGCGACGGTGTGGTCACCGGCTACGGCCGCATCGGCGGCCGCCCCGTCGCGATCTATGCCCACGACAAGTCCGTTTTCGGCGGCTCCGTGGGCGAGACCTTCGGTAAGAAGGTCACCGAGGTCATGGACATGGCCACCCGCGTCGGCATCCCGGTCATCGGTATCAACGACTCCGGCGGCGCCCGCATTCAGGACGCCGTGACCTCCCTGGCCATGTACTCCGAGATCGCACGCCGCCAGGTTCCGCTCTCCGGCCAGAGCCCGCAGATCTCCATCCTCCTGGGCCCCTCCGCAGGTGGCGCGGTCTACGCCCCCGTGACGACGGACTTCCTCATCGCCGTGGACGGCCGCACCCAGATGTTCGTCACCGGCCCGGCCGTCATCGAGTCCGTGACCGGCGAGAAGGTCTCCATGGAGGAGCTGGGCGGGGCGCGCCAGCAGGCCCGCAACGGCAACATCAGCTACGTCGCCGCCACCGAGGAGGAGGCCTTCAACTACACGAAGGATCTGCTGGACTTCCTGCCCTCCTCGGCCTTCGACGACCTGCCGCAGTACTGGGCACCGAACGACTCCCTGACGGAGCGGGATAAGGAACTGAACTCCATCATCCCGGACGACCCGAACGCCGGTTACGACATGATGGACGTGCTGACCCGCATCTTCGACGACGAGAACGTCCTCGAGGTGCAGGGCGACTACGGCGCCAACGTCATCACCGCCTACGCGCGCATCGACGGGCAGACGGTCGGCGTGATCGCGAACCAGCCGATGGTACTGGCCGGCTGCCTGGACGCCGAGGCTGCGGACAAGGCCTCCCGCTTCATCCGCATCAACAATGCCTACAACATCCCGCTCGTCTTCGTCGTGGACACCCCCGGCTACCTGCCGGGCGCGGAGCAGGAGAAGGTCGGCCTGATCCACCGTGGTGCGCACCTGGGCTTCGCCCTGGCCGACGCGACGGTGCCGAAGGTCACCGTGGTGGTGCGCAAGGCGTTCGGCGGCGGTTACGCCGTCATGGGCTCGAAGAACCTCACGGCGGATGTGAACCTCGCGTGGCCGACCGCGCAGATCGCG
Organism: Corynebacterium sp. MSK039; assembly: GCF_030232315.1. Classification (NCBI taxonomy): domain Bacteria; kingdom Bacillati; phylum Actinomycetota; class Actinomycetes; order Mycobacteriales; family Corynebacteriaceae; genus Corynebacterium; species Corynebacterium sp. MSK039. Next base: position 140,180 of record NZ_JASPJL010000004.1, on the reverse strand, counting down.
GTGATGGGCGCGGAGGCCGCCGTCGTCATGATGAAGGGCAAGGAACTGGCCGCGATGCCGCCAGAGAAGCGGGTGGTCGCGAAGAAGATGTTCATGGACTTCTACAACGCCAACATGACCAGCCCCTATGTGTCCGCGGAGCGGGGCTACGTGGACGCGATCATCTCCCCGGAGGACACCCGCGTGCAGCTGCGTCAGGCGCTGCGCCAGCTGGCGCACAAGCGCACTCCGAGGGAAAAGAAGAAGCACACGATTCTGCCGATGTAGCCGCATCGGTGAGCACACACAGCGTGGCGGATTACCTAGAATTCCGCCGCGCTCGTGTTGTTTTCGGCGTAATATCCATAGTAATTTTTGGGTCCAAACAACCTGCCAACAAGATGGGAAGTATATGACGACGCAGTCGCCGCTGAGCCAGATCAAGAAGCTCGCCAATAGCCTCAAGTACTCGGCAGAGGGCCTCGCCACCGAGGTCTCCGCCGTGGGGCGCGGGCTGATCCCGGTGCTGCGCTCCGACATCGTCGCCAAGGGAGGGGGCGTGCGTGGCCAGCTCGCCTTCCTGGAGGGCATCGCCCGCTACGGCTTCAGCACCGCCCGCCAGATGCGCTACGCGGCCTTCCACGCCCCAGATCAGCTGGCCTTCATCGACGACATGGGGCAGCGCACCTACCGTGAGATGCTGGATGACGTCCAGGCCCTGGCCCGCTCCCTGCAGCGCCGCGGCGTGAGCTCCGGTGCCCGGGTCGGCGTGATGTGCCGCAATAGCCGCGCGATCATCTACGCCATCGGCGCCAAGGGCTTCATCGGCACCAAGATCTTCCTGCTGAATATCGGCAGCTCCCCGGAACAGCTGGCCAAGTCCCTGGTGGAACACGACCTGGACCTGCTGTACATCGACGAGGAATTCGCCGAGCGTCTGCCGGAGGACCTCGGCGGCTGCGAGATCATCATCGGGCACGCCGAGGACCTCGGCAACCCGAAGGTGCGCGACGCCTCCTGGCCGACCTTCCAGCAGCTCATCGATACCGCTCCGAGCGCGGAAGCAGAGAAGCTGCCGCTGTTCCCGAAGCGCGACCACATCATCATCATGTCCTCCGGCACCTCCGGCACGCCGAAGGGCGTGGCCATCCGGGAGCCGCTGATCCCGACCCCGCTGCGCGCGCTGGTCACCCGCGTGCCGTGGCGCAAGAACATGATGCTGCAGATGTCCGCCTCCATGTTCCACTCCTGGGGCTGGGCGAACATCAACCTCATCATCGCCCACCGCGCGACCGTGGTGCTGCGCCGTATCTTCGACCCGAAGCAGGCGATGGAGGACCTGGTGAACTACCAGGTCGAGGGCATCATCACCTCGCCGATCTTCCTCAAGGAACAGCTGCGGGTCGCCGAGGAGGGGGACTACGACGTCTCCCGCGTGAAGATGATCATCTCCTCCGGCCATGCGATGACCCCGGACTTCATCCGCGCGGTCCAGGCGAAGTTCGGCCCGGTGCTGGCGAACTTCTACGGCTCCACCGAGGCCTCCTCCTGCGTGATGACCACCCCGGAGGAGCTGGCAGAGGATCCGAAGCTCGCGGGCCGCGCCGTCACCGGCGTGCGCATCAAGATTTTGGACGAGGACGGCAACGAGCTGCCCCCGGGCCAGGTCGGCCGCATTTTCTGCCGCGGCGCGATGACGATGAAGCAGTACACCAACGTCCGCGACAAGATGGTGATCGAAAAGGGCCTGCTCGAGATCGGCGACAAGGGCTACCTCACCGAGGACGGCCGCCTCTACGTCCTGGGCCGCAACGATGACATGATCATCGTCGGTGGCGAGAACGTCTACCCGAAGTCCGTCACCGAGGTGCTGGAGCCCATGCCGGGAATCCGCGACCTCTTCGTCAAGGGTGTGGAGGACGAGGACACCTTCGCACGCCTGGCTGTGTGGATTGTTCGGGAGGACGACGAGACCGGCCGGCGCCTCACGAAGAAGGCCGTTCAGGACTGGGTCCTGGAGAAGCTCGCCGAGCACTCCGTGCCCCGGGATGTCGTCTTCGTCGACGAGCTGCCGTACAACCCGACCGGCAAGGTCATGCCGCGCCAACTTCCGGATTCCCGCATTCACGGCGAGCCCTAGCTCGCGCTAGGGGCCCAGGCGCTGTGGGGTGTGCTGCCTGGGGGAGCGCGCCGGTGTGGGCCTGTGCGGGGCGGGCGTGAGGTGTGTGCGCGAGGGGCGTGCTACCCGGGGGCTAAGCCTGCTGCTTGGCCTTGCGGTGCACGAAGAGCGTGATGAGCAGGGCCAGCACATAGAGCCCGGTGAGCCAGGCGAGCAGCGCCTCCCAGCTGATGTCGAAGAACTGGCCGGAGAGCGCGCCCAGCAGGGAGGAACCCAGGTAGTAGCTCAGCACATAGGTGCTGGAGGCCTCGGCGCGGTCCTTCTTGGCCGCCGCACTCACCCAGCCGCTGGCCACGGAGTGGCAGGCGAAGAATGCGGCGGTGAACAGCAGCGCCCCGGTGATGGTGAGCCAGACCGTCGGGATAAACATCAGCAACAAACCGGCCAGTGCCAGCACCATCGCGACGGTGAGCACCCGGCCCTGGCCGTAGGCCTGCACGGCCCGACCCGCCCGGGCGGAGGACCAGGTGCCGGAAAGATAGATGATGAAGACCGCGGCGGCCAGTGATTCTGGTAGCCCGTACTCGCCGATCAGGTGGAAGCCCAGGTAGTTGTACAGGGAGACGAAGGCGCCCATCAGCAGGAAGGGCAGCACGAACAGCCCGAGCAGCACCGGCGAGCGGAAGTGGCCCGCGAAGGCGGCGAGCTCGTGGGAGACCGTGATCTTCTTTGGCCGGAAGTTCCGCGACGGCGGCAGCAGCACCAGCATCGCCAGGCCGATGAGGACGGAGACCCCACCCGAGGTCAGCACCGCGACGCGCCAGTCCGCGAATTCCAGCACCGCGCCGGGAATGAGGCGGCCGAAGAGGCCGCCGATGCTCGTGCCGGAAATATAGAAGCCCATCACCCGCGGCAGGTGTTGGGCGTCGATCTCCTCGGCGAGGTAGGTCATGATCACCGCGGGCACGCCGGCCACCGCCACGCCCTGCAGGGCGCGCATGAGCAGCAGCGAGCCGACGCCTGGCGCGATGGCCACCAGCAGGCTCAGGAAGGTGGCGGCCATGACGCTGATCTGCAGGATGCGGTAGCGCCCCAGCCGCTCGGAGAGGATGCCGACGGGGATGACGGACAGCGCGAGCGCGCCCGTCGTCGCCGAGACGGAGAGCGCGGCGACGGTGGGGCTGATGCCAAAGTCCGCGGTGATGCTCGGCAGCACCGCCTGGGTGACGTACATGGCGTTGAAGGACGCCAGACCGGCAAAAAGCGCGCCGATCAGTGCCCTCTTGTAGCCCGGATCGGTTGGTGTGAGCCCCCTAGATACGCCAGCGGCGCCGGCCGTCCCCTCCCGGGCGGCCGACGCCTTCGTTTCTGGCTCCACGTCCTCCGTTGCGTGATTCTCTGTGTGGCTCATGCCACTAATTATGCACTTAGGGTGCTAGCGACGTGCCCTTGGGTAGGTCAATGCGGTCCGAGGAGACCACGTAGGCCTCCATCGTGCCGTCCAGCATCCGCAGCTTCTCAGAGAGCGCGTCGGGCTGGCCGAGCCCCATCTTCGCGGCTTCCTTCTTGATCTCCTCCGGCGCCCAGGAGGCGACGATGGTGATCGGGATTGTCTTTACCCCGGCGATCTCCGGGGTGATGGTCAGCTTGCTCACGATGATGTGGAAGTTGCCGCTCAGCACGCTGGTCTTGCCGGGGCCCGTGCGCTGCCAGATCGGGCCAGCGGTCTGGCCGGGCATCTCCATGGCCAGGTTCTGCAGGACGGCCTTGTCCGAGTCGATGCGCAGTGCCGACTTCGGCCCCTGCTGGGTCTCCAGCGTGATCAGGGAGAGCTTCATGTTGCCCAGCAGCGAGGTGGAGTCGGTCGTGATCTGGAAGGTGTTCCCCGGGATTCCCCGCAGTCCCTCGATGGGGGCTGGGGGAGTGAGATCCATCTCGTATTCCTCCGGGATCTCCGGGAGCTTGAGTGTTTCCGGCAGCTTGGACGCTTCCGGGAGCTTTGGGAGGCCAGGCACCTTTGGTGGATCCGGAAGTTTCGGCGCTTCCGGCAGCTTGGGCGAGGCAGGTTGGTGCTGTGCTGGGGGCTTCGCCGTCCCAGGGGCCTTGGGCGCGCCCGGCAGATCCGGGAACTTCGGCAGCTCCAGCTGCGCCTGCGCCGGTGGTGCTCCCGCCGTGGCGGTCAGACCCGCGGCCAGTCCGGTCGTGGTGACGGCGGCGAGAACCGCAACAGCGGTGGAATTGCTGGCCCCGGAGGTCTTGCTCGACTCGGTGGTGGCCCGATCCGTCTTCTGCTGCTTCTTGGCCGCTCGCTGCGCGGCGAGTTCCTCCTTGGAGGATTCCGTCCAGGACAGTGCCAGGGCGCCGCCCACCAGGGCCAGCAGGGTGCCGAGCACGAAGCCGCCGAAGTTGGACGTCGGCAGCGCGACGATGCCCAGGATGATGCCAGCCACGCCGGTGAGGATGCGGCTGCCGCCCCCGAACCACGTCATCAGCCCGCAGGCGATCAGCAGGGCACCGATGATGAAGGTGGACACCCCGGAGATCGTCGAGACCTGGATGATGATGTTCGAGACCTCCAGCGAGAGGTACGCCGGGGTGAGGATCACGACCCCACCCAGCAGCATCAGCAGCCCGGCGAAGAAGGGGCGGCTGCGCCGCCACTGAGTGAAAGAGGGGCGGCTGCGCCGCCACTGAGTGAAACCGGAACGGCGCTGGGCATCCGTGGTTTCGTTTCTATCATCGCCAGCAGCGGCGTCTGCATCCGCGTCTGGAGTGGTCGACAGCTCTTGGGTATCCGCGTTCTCGGCTGCGGGGGTGCCACCGGTGCTCGTCGCGTCGGTGGCTGCCGCCTCCGCCGCCGCACCGTTAGCACTCTGCGTCATCTGGATTCACCAGTGTGATCTCGCTACCCGCCGCGGTCAGCTGATCTGCGGACAGCGAGGATGCGTGCATGGTCTGCCCATCGGAGATGAGCTTCTCGGCCGCGATACCCCACGCACCGGGGGCAGCGTTTTTGTCGACCTGGTTCGCATCGATGCCGATCTGTGGCTTGACCAGAGTCATGCCACCGCTCAGATCAGGGGCGCCGATGATCATGTTCTCGGCTTCCATGTTCTGGCCCGGCACGAGCATCTGGAACTTTTTCTCCCCAATACCCGGCACCTTGATCGGTGCGGACATGCACACGTCGGACACGCGGGCCTTGGTCATCTTGATGCGGGAGACCGTCTCCTCGCCGTTGGCGAGCTTGTCGGAATCGACGAAGAGGGAGAAGCCGTCCGCGTCCAGACCGCCGACGTCCATGTTGAAGATCGTGTTGGACAGCGCCAGGTTGGCGGAGATCCCGCCTTCGGCCATGGCGACGCCCATTCCCCCGGATGCCAGCAGGCCGACACCCAGAATTCCTGCGAATCGAAGTTTCCTTGTGTGTCCCATGTCACAGGATACTAGGCGCGCGAAACTAAGCTTCGTGCAAAATCCATGAAAAATCCCCCAAAAAGTTTCGGGGCAGGCGCGGAAGCTCTAGCTCTTTCGCGCCCGGAGCTGGGCGATTCCGCGCCAACCGAAGAGCAGCAGCGCGGACATCACTGTGGCCACCAGGATGAAGGACCAGTGCGGGATCGCCGAGTTGCGGATACCCCAAATACCCAACCCGACGATGAGGCTGCCCAGCCACACGAAGACCCCGGTGCGCAGTGCCCGGCCGGCGGCGCGGGCACCCGTGGCAAGTAGGATGCCCCAGACGATCGCCGCCCCCAGCATGAAGGGCCAGGCGGTGTCCAGCCAGCGCAGGACGCTGAAGCCCGAGCCGTCGTCGTGGGCCAGGCGCGCGAGCAGCGCGAAGATCAGCAGCGCCAGAAGATCCGGTACGGGCGCGAGAGCGCCGGAGGTTGGCGCGGTGGTGGTGGGGGCAGCAGCGTTGTGCGGGGCAGTAGACATGCCCTCAGCTTAGCCGGAGGTGGGGCCGGGGTTCTTGGGCGCTTCGGGGGAGGTCTTCGAGCCTGTACTCGGGGCGGCCTCAGCGGCTGCCTTCGAGGCGTCGGCCTCAGAACCCGGTGCCAGCTCGCGGGGGTTGGGCAGCTTCGCCACGAGGAAGGTGAACCAGCCCAAACCCACGAGGCCGACGAAGCTGAACATGCGGAAGACAATCACGGCGGCGAAGGCCTGCCCGGAGGTCAGCCCCGCAACCCCCACGAGGGTCGTGGTCAGCATGATGTCCACCGGACCCAGCCCGCCCGGGGTGATCTGCGCCTGCCCGACCAACTTGGCGGAGATGAAGCTCAGCACCACCCCGGCGATCGGCGCCTTCGCCCCCACCGCGTAGGTGCAGGCCAACAGGCAAATGATCTCCAGGATCCAGTTCAGCAGGGACCAGTTAATCGCCAGCGCGAGCTTCGGCAGCGGCAGCTCCACCGTCGCAAGCTGCTCGGAGAAGCCCGCGAGCTGCTCCACGTGCCGATCTTCCGGCTTCTTGCGCCAGCGGTTGAAAGCCCGCAGTCGGGCGATCAGCCAGTCCTCCACCTTCTTGGGGTTGCGAGCGGCCCAATTCGTTAAGGACGCCAACACCACCAACACCACAAGCGAGACAGCCAACGTGAGTGGGTTGACCTTCAGCCCGAGGAAGAAGACCGAGCCGATCCCCAGCAAAGCCATGCCCGCGCCCGCGAGCAGGCCGGAGAAGACCATGTACCAGCTGGCGATCACCGGGGTCGCACCCCACTTCAGCTGCTCCCGGAAGATCATCGCCACAGAGATGGCGGGCCCGCCGGGGAGGGATGCGGACCAGGCATTCGCGACCAGCCCCAGCACGTTGGCTGAGAGGCGCCGGACCTTGATACCCGCCGAGCGCAGCAGCACGACCATGACCTCCGCCTGCGCGAACATCGACAGCAGGACGGTCACGGCGGCGAGCAGCAGCCAGCGGTTATCGGCAGCCTTCAGCTCCTCCCACCCGTTTTCCAGGAAGTCGAAGTGGCGGTGCGCCATGAACGCGATGGCGGCGAGCACCGCCAGCGAGATGGCGATCCGGGTGAGGGGGGAGCGGAAGAAAGCGGAGGTCTTGGCGAGCACTAGTCCTGGCGCCCCTCCTCGCGGCACCCCTCTTCACGGTGCCCCTCCTCACGACGTCTCAGCTCCGCCATGAGTTTCTCGAAGGGTACGGTGCGCCCACGCTGCCCGGCATCCTCAGCCTCCGGCGCAACAGTCGGCTCAGCAGCAGCCTCGTTGTCTGTGTCGACGTCGCCCTCGTCGTCTGTCTTAACGTCTGGGAGTGGCTCCGGCAGGGGCTCCCGCTGGCCGGAGTGCTCCGGGGCGGTCTCGGTGGCGGCCCCACCGGCCGGGGCAGCAGCACCCGCCGCCGCAGGCGCGCCAGCACCCACCAGGGCCGGCTCGGCGGCACCCACGGCGACCGGGGAATCGGCGAGCTGCTCGTTGTGACCAACCTTCTCGGACAGCCGCTGTACCCAGCGGGGTGCCCACCAGTTGTCCTCGCGCAGCATGTGCATCACGGCCGGAACCAGCAACAGGCGGATGACGGTGGCGTCCAAAATGAGGGCCGTGATCATGCCGTAGGCGATGTACTTCATCATCACGATGTCCGAGAAGCCGAAGGCACCCGCGACCACGATCATGATCAGGGCGGCGGCGGTGATGATGCCGCCGGTATTCGCCACGCCGAAGCGGATCGAACGGTCGGTGCTCTCCCCGTGGGAGCGGGCCTCCACCATGCGGGAGACCAGGAAGACCTCGTAGTCCGTGGACAAGCCAAAGAGGATTGCCACGATGAGCACCAGGATCGGGCTCATCAGTGGGCCCGGGGTGAAGTTGAACAGGTCCGCGCCCACACCGTCGACGAAGAGCAGGGTCAGCACGCCCAGGGTCGCGCCGATGCCCAGCACGTTCATGATCACGGCCTTCGCCGGGATGATCAGCGAGCCGAAGACCAGCGCCATGAGCACGAAACTGACCACCACGATGTAGAGCATCATCCACGGCAGCTTGTCGAACAGGGCCTGGATGGACTCCTGCTCCATGGCCGGAGTGCCGGCGACCAGAACCTCGGCGCCCTCGGCATTCAGATCCTCCAGCTCCTCGACGATGCGCTTGTAGTCATCGCGGTCGGCGATGCCGGTGGACAGCACCGTCGTGTCGTCCTTCGTCGGCTGCGTGACGCGGAACGGACCAGTCAGCCCGGTGATGTCGTTGGCCTCCCGGTAGACCTGGGCCACCGCCTGCTGATCGCCCTGAATGACGAGCTTGATCGGGTCGGTGCGGAAGGCCGGGAACTTCTCGTCGAAGTTATTCTGCGCCACACGAGTGGTCTCGTTCGGCGGCAGGTAGGTCTCGTTGATTCCGCCGAACTTGATGCCAGCCATCGGGGCGGTCAGGCCCAGCAGCAGCGCGACCAGCAGGAAGGTCACGGCCTTGGAGTGGCGCATCGCGAAGGCCGGGATGCGACCCCAGATGGTGTTGATCTGCTCGTCGCGGGTGCGGGTCTTGTGCTTGCGCACCGCCCACTTATCGATGTTGTGACCCAGCATGCCGAAGATGCTCGGCAGCACCATCACGGAGAGCAGCGCAGCCAGGCCGACCGCGCTCATCGCGCCGAAGGCCACGGACTTCAGGAAGGCCTGCGGGAAGATCAGCAGGCCGGAGAGCGCGACGGCCACCATCGCCGCGGAGAAGACCACCGTCTTGCCGGCCGTCGCGGTGGTGTTTCGCACCGCGGTGGGAACGTCGCTGCCCTCGGCGAGCTCCTCGCGGAAGCGGGAGACCATGAACAGGCCGTAGTCGATCGCCAGGCCCAGGCCCAGCAGGGTGACGACGGAGATCGCGAAGACGTTGATCTGCGTGGTCGCCGCAAGCAGTGAGAGCACGCCCAGGGAACCGAGGATGGAGAGTACGCCCACCAGCAGCGGCATCAGCGCGGCGATCACGCCACCGAAGACGATGAGCAGCAGCACACCCACCGCCGGCAGGGCGTAGATCTCGGCGCGGGAGATGTCCCGGGACATGCCGGAGTCCAGCGCCCCGGCCACCGCGGTCTGACCCGCGATCTCCGTCTTCAGCCCCGGCACCTCGATCTTGGCCAGGTCATCCTCGATGGCGCGCAGGTTATTCAGGACGTCCTCGTCCTCACCCTTCATCGCCAGGGAAGCGAAGGCGGCGTCGCCCTCCGGGGTGGCCATTTGGCGTGGCCCGTTGGCCCAGTAGGAGTTGATCGTGCGGATGTTATCCGGGTACTTCTCCTCCAGGGCGGTCAGCTGCTTCGTTAGCGATTCCTTGACCTCCGGGGTGGTCACCGACTGCGGCTTGTCGCCCGTGACCAGCAGAATCACGTCGCCCGAGTCATCGCGACCGAAGATCTCCTCCTCGATCTCCTTCGCCCGGGTGGACTGCGAGCCGGGGTCGTCCCAACCCTCCTGGCTCAGCCGGTCGTCCAGCTGCGTGCCCACGGTCGCGAAGAGCGCGAGCACCGCCGCGATGATGACCAGCGGGATGACCCGGCGGAAACGGTAGGCGAAATTTCCCCAAGCGCTAAACATGGAAGTTGTTCTCCGAAGGGTTGTGGTGGTTGTTGTCCCTGCGCTCGGCAAGCGCAGTCAGCGGGCGGAAAGGCTGCAGCCAAGCGCCCTCGTCCGGCAGGTTGTCCAGGCTCACGCGCGGCAGCGGTTCGCGGAAGACCCCGGGGATATCCTCCAGGTCCACGAAACGCAGCTTCTCGTTGCCCAGCACCCAGGCGACATGCTCCCGGAAGCCGATCACGGTGACGGGGATGTCCTCGGAGAGTTCCTCCAGGGTCTCCCGGAAGTTCTGGCCATCCGCACTGGCAACGATCAGCCCGTCGAGAATGCCCTCCGAGTGACGGCGACGGATGAGGCCCAGCATGTCGGCGTCGACGTCCGAATCCTCGGTGATCTTGGGCTTGGCGAAGACCGCGAAGCCCACGTTGCGCAGGGCTTCCACCCAGGGTCGGACGACGTCAGCGCCACCGGGGGTGATGTTCGTGAAGACGGTCGCTTCGGGCTCGATCAGTTCCTCACCGCTGAGCCCGAAGTCCTCGTTGAGCTGCTCGGTTTCGTCGATAACCCAGCGGCCCACCGCGTCGAAGCGGGGACGGTGGGCGGCGGTGGGGCGAGCCCCCAGGATCGCGCCCAGCCCCATGTCGATATTCGGGGCATCCCACACCAACAGGAGGGTGGGGCGGGTCTCGGTGGCGGCACCGTAGGAGCGATGCTGCTCCCCGACGGTGGTGCCGGCACCGGAAGAAGAAGGACTAGTCATATGCGGGATAAATTGTGATGAAACGTTGTCAGCGGTGAGAAAACCACTTAAGGAAAATCTGGAATAGGGATCAATCCAAACTACCACCGGTTACCCCGCGTCCCTAGGAGCTATTTCCCAGGGAAGACTAACGAGCGGCTACTTCTTCGTCCACAGGTATTCCTTAATAGTGTGCTCCTTGCGCAGGCCCTTGTCCTCGAACTTCGTGAGCAGCTGGCGGTCCACCAACTGGCCGAGGTGACCGCGCCCATCGTCTGCTCCGCTGGCGAGCTCCTCGGGCCAACCGATGTATTCGAGCTGCGGCTCTGCGTTCACGAGCTCGTCGATCCACTCGGCGTACTCCGCGTGATCGGTGGCGATGTGCAGGATGCCGCCCGGGCGCAGCCGGCTGGCGATGAGGTGCAGCGTGCCGGTCTGCACGATGCGGCGCTTGTGGTGGCGGGCCTTGGGCCACGGGTCCGGGAAGAAGATACGCACCCCGGCCAGGGACTCGGGCCGGAACATGCGCTGCAGCACCTCCACGCCGTCGCCCTTGATCATGCGGATGTTCTCGATCCCTTCGCGGCTGACCGCACCGACGAGCTTGGCCAGGCCGGGGCGGTAGAGCTCGACGGCGACGATGTTCTTATCGGTCTCCAGCGGGGCCATCGCGGCGGTGGAGGTACCGGTGCCGGAGCCGATCTCCACGATCGTGTCCGCATGGCGGCCGAACCATTCATCCAGGTCGATGTACTGCTCGTTGACCTGCTCGTCGAGCTCCTTGCCAAGGCGCGGCCAGTTGGCTTCCCAGGTGGCCTCCTGGTTATCGGTGAGCGTGCCGCGGCGGAAGGCGAAGCTGGATAGCCGTGGGTAGTCGCGGCCGTCGTTGAACACCGTCTGAAGTGGGCGCCTGCCGGTGCCTCCGGTAACTTCCGGCGCCGGTGCGGAGTTTTCTTCCGAAAGGGCTTGCTGGTGGTCGTCCTGTGGGGAATTATTGGAGCTAGTCATCGTCATCATTCTTGCAGATGGTCTGGTTTTCCGGGAGTTTCGGCGTGGGGTACGCCGCCCGGGGCCTAAGGCGATGGGGGAGAGCCCGGGACAAGCCCGGGGAAATGGGGGAAAGATGAAGACTATTGCCGTGATCGGCCCGGACGAGGCCGAGGCGAAGAAGGTCGCCGAGCAGCTCACCGGGGTGCGGGCGGTGCCGGGGGCGGGGCCTGGGAAGGACATCGACGGGGTCGTCGCTGTCGCGGGGGAACCCACCGAGGAGGCCGTGGAGATTGTCCAGGCGGTCGCCCGCAACATCGGGGTGGTCGCGGTGCTCAGCGACCACCGCTGGCCCAACATCCCAGGGGTCCATGTTCTTGGCTCCCAGGACATCGCCGGCCTACAGCGGTTGATCGACCGGCTCTACGTGGACGCCAAGCAGTGGGAGCTGGCGGCGCGCCGGGCGGATCAACAGCGCCTCGAACAGGTCCGCGTGGCGATCCGGCTGCGGATGCAACGTTTCATCCGAGAGGGTTGCTCCGCCGCAGACCTGGGGGAAGCTGGCTCAGGCGGTCGCGAGCTAGCTCACCGGCGATTCCTGGCGGAGCTGCGGGTGGCGGTCTTAAGTCAAGGGATTTTGTGCCCGCCGGTGGATACCGCGCTTCCGCCGGCCGCCAAACCGGTGGAAGTGCCCGGCCGTGCCGCGCAACTGGCCACCCTGGCAGCTGGGGTGCTGGGCGCGGTCGGCCTGCTCTTCGCGGTGGGCCGGCTGGCGGGCTACCCGTGGTTGGGGCTCAGCCTGGGGCTGCTCGCGGCGGTGGCGCTGGGATGGTTCCGGCTCAGTGCGCAGCAGCGGGCTATCGACCAGGCTCAACGAGAGGCGGACTTCCGCCTGCTCCAGGAAGCGTGGAGCGCACAAGTTACAGAGACGATCACCCGCATGAACATACCGCGGGTAGCTGAGCAGCTGACGCTGCGAACGGGGGTATAAGGCATGGATTTTCTTGGCGATATCTTTTCCCATCTACCGGTGGAACCGGACGCCACGGGGAGGCAGGACATGGTCTTCTCCGTTGGTGGCTCGGAGTATGCCATCCCCAATCCGCAGGGTTTAGACTCCGCGACATTCACCGGCGAGGACGGCGTCACCACGGTCTCTGACCTGGACGGTGACGGGCACGTGGACTACGTCAGCAACGTCTCCTACGACGGCAAGTGGACAGCCTGGCGTCCTGATGGGGCGGCGGATGCGAAAGAAAACGGACAACAAATGAGTCAGCCTGTGGAGGGGGTGACCGAATCCACCCCCAATGAGGTGAGCAAAACCTGGGATGCCGGGCGCTGGGAATGTGTGGACCGGGGGGAGTGGGGCTAGTGTGGGGGGTGAAGAAAAACTCTGCGCATCAGCACTCATCAGCACGAATGAGCACCTCAGCGCCTGCGACGTGAATCTGTGCGTCGGGGCAGGGGACGCAGACTCGGTTGGAGTAGTCCACACAAAGGTGGGCAATTCCGGCTGATCCGTGAGTCTGGTCCCCACATCCGCTCTCAGAACCGATAGTGTTGAGCCAGAGAAATAGCCGAGCGTTAGGAAAATATTCGATGACCATCCGAGGGCTTGTCGGCGAGGCACCCACCAAGAACCAGGAGCTGCTGGACTGGATCGAAGAATCCGTAGAGCTGTTCCAGCCGGACTCCGTTGTATTTTGTGACGGCTCCGACGAGGAGTGGAACCGGCTAGCCGAGCAGCTGGTCGAGGGAGGCACTCTCATCAAGCTGGACGAGGAGGCACAGCCGAATAGCTTCCTCGCACGCTCCAACCCGGCCGACGTGGCTCGCGTCGAGTCCCGCACCTTCATCTGCTCCGAGAAGGAGGAGGACGCCGGCCCGACCAATAACTGGGTCGAGCCAGAGAAGATGCGCGAGGAGATGCGCCAGCACTTCTCCGGCTCCATGCGCGGCCGCACGATGTACGTCGTCCCGTTCTGCATGGGCCCGATCTCTGACCCGGAGCCGAAGCTGGGCATCGAGCTCACCGACTCCGCCTACGTCGTGATGTCCATGCGCATCATGACCCGCATGGGTGCAGAGGCTCTGGCGAAGATCGACGAGACCGGTCAGTTCGTCAAGGGCTGGCACAGTGTCGGCGCTCCGCTGGAGCCGGGCGAGAAGGACGTCCCGTGGCCGTGCAATGACACGAAGTACATCACCCACTTCCCGGAGGACCGCGAGATCTGGTCCTACGGCTCCGGCTACGGCGGCAACGCCATCCTGGCCAAGAAGTGCTACGCCCTGCGCATCGCGACCGTCATGGGCCGCGACGAGGGCTGGATGGCCGAGCACATGCTGATCCTGAAGCTGATCAGCCCGGAGGATAAGGCGTACTACATCTGTGCCGCCTTCCCGTCTGCCTGCGGTAAGACCAACCTGGCGATGCTGCAGCCGACGATCCCGGGCTGGCGAGCGGAGGTCGTCGGTGACGACATCGCGTGGCTGCGCTTCGGCGAGGACGGCCGCCTGTACGCCGTGAACCCGGAGAACGGCTTCTTCGGCGTGGCACCGGGCACCAACTACGCCTCCAACCCGGTCGCGATGAAGACCATGGAGCCGGGCAACACCCTGTACACCAACGTCGGCCTGACCGACGACAAGAACGTCTGGTGGGAGGGCCTGGAGAACAAGCCGGAGCACCTCATCGACTGGCTGGGCAACGAGTGGACCCCGGAGTCCGAGGACAAGGCCGCTCACCCGAACTCCCGCTACTGCTCGCCGATCTCCCAGTGCCCGACCGCGGCACCGGAGTACGACGACCACCGCGGCGTGCCGGTCTCCGCGATCCTGTTCGGTGGCCGCCGCGCGGACACCGTCCCGCTGGTGACCCAGGCCCGCGACTGGAACCACGCCACCTTCATCGGCGCGACGATGGCTTCCGGCCAGACCGCCGCTGCAGCCGAGGCAGCGGTGGGCTCCCTGCGTCACGACCCGATGGCCATGCTGCCGTTCATCGGCTACAACGCCGGTGACTACCTGCAGCACTGGATCAACATGGGCGAAAAGGGCGGCGACAAGATGCCAGAGGTCTTCCTGGTCAACTGGTTCCGCCGCGGCGAGGACGGCCGCTTCCTGTGGCCGGGCTTCGGCGAGAACTCCCGCGTCCTGAAGTGGATCGTCGACCGCATCGAGGGCCGCGTCGAGGCCGATGAGACCGTGGTTGGCTACACCGCTCGCTACGAGGACCTCGACACCGAGGGCCTCTCCGAGCCGGAGGAGGACATCCGCGAAGCGCTGAGCGTCCACCCGGAGGAGTGGGATCGCGACGTGGCCTCCAACGAGGAGTGGCTGAAGTTCCTGGGCCCGAAGGTTCCGGCCGAGGTCTGGGAGCAGCACGAGGCGCTGAAGCAGCGCATCGAGGCTGCCAAGTAAGCGCCTAGAAGCCTTCGCAAGAACGACGGCTCCCGCCCACTGGGTGGGGGCCGTTTTCTCGTGTTATAGGGGGGGCTTGCTGCGGGTAGGGCGGTAGCTCTTGGCGAGACCCCTGGATGCGGCTGTGCTGGCAGGTGATCGTCTGCCTAAGCACCGAAGGCAGAGCCCAGCACGCCCACCCTGCGGCTGCTCGCTAGCCTGCTAGCTGCTCGTCTGCCTAGGCGCCGAAGGCAGAGCCCACCGCGCCCACCTGTAGAAAGAACAACACCCCGGCGCCACCATCGCGGTGGGGCCGGGGCGGATGCTTAGCAGCCCGGGGTAGGGCTTAGTAGCGGAGCATTAGCCGATCGCGTTGTGCTCCCAGGCGGACAGGCCGGCGGTGGCACCGGTGCCCGTGGCGATCACGATCTGCTTGAACGGCACGGTGGCGCAGTCGCCAGCGCCGTAGACGCCCGGCACGTTGGTCTTGCCCTTGGCGTCGATGACGATCTCGCCCATCTGATTGAGCTCCACGCCGGAGCCTTCCAGCCACTTGGTGTTCGGCAGCAGGCCGATCTGGATGAACAGGCCCGAAAGCTCGAGGGTCTTGACCTCACCGGTGGTGCGGTCCTCGTACTTCAGACCCGTGACCTCCTTGCCGTCGCCGATGATCTCCTTCGTCGCGGCGGAAGTGACGATGTCCACGTTCTTCAGGCTGCGCAGCGTGTCCATGAGGACATCGTCGGCGCGGCACGTATCCGCGAACTCCAGGACGGTGAGGTGGTTGACCACACCGGCCAGGTCGATGGCGGCCTCGACGCCGGAGTTACCGCCACCGATGACGGCGATGTCCTTGCCCTTGAACAGCGGGCCGTCGCAGTGCGGGCAGAAGGAGACACCCTTGTTGCGGTACTCATCCTCGCCCGGAACACCCATGAGGCGCCAGTTCGCGCCGGTGGCGACGATGACCTCGCGGGCCTTGAGGGAGGCGTTCTCACCGAAGTGGACGGTGCTGAGCTCGCCGTCCTTGCCCGGGGTCAGGCCGGTTGCGGACTGTGCCTTGATGACGTCGATCTCGTAGTCGTTGACGTGTGCCTCGAGGTTCGCGGCGAAGGTCGGACCGTCGGTCTCCGGGACGGAGCTGTAGTTCTCGATGGACTGGGTATCCAGCACCTGGCCACCGAAGCGCTCACCGACGATGCCGACGCGCAGCCCCTTGCGGGCGACGTAGATCGCGGCGGTCGCACCAGCCGGGCCCTGGCCGACGACGAGGACGTCGTAGGGCTCCTTTTCGTTGAGCTTCGCGGCTTCGCGCTCGGCGTGGCCGTCGTCGAGGCGGGCGACGAAGTCCTGGATGTCCATGCGGCCGGAGGCGAACTCCTCGCCGTTGAGGTAGACGGTCGGGACGGCCTGGATGCCCTTCTCGTTGACCTCGTCCTGGAAGAGGGAGCCCTCCACCGCGGTGTGCTTGATCCGCGGGTTGATGACGGACATCGCGTTCAGC
This sequence comes from Corynebacterium sp. MSK039, assembly GCF_030232315.1. Lineage (NCBI taxonomy): Bacteria > Bacillati > Actinomycetota > Actinomycetes > Mycobacteriales > Corynebacteriaceae > Corynebacterium > Corynebacterium sp. MSK039. Next base: position 123,927 of record NZ_JASPJL010000004.1, on the reverse strand, counting down.
GCCTGCACCACGGTCGGGCAGTTCTGGCAGGTCAGGGACATGTAGGTCGTGAACTCGAAGTCCCCGTCCAGGGCTGCGACCTGGTCGATGAGGTCCTGCTCCTCCTTGATCGGGTTACCGCCGACCTGGAGGAGCGCCAGCACCAGGGAGCTGAACTCGTGGCCCATCGGGATGCCCGCGAAGCTCACGCCGATGTCGCTGCCTGCACGCTGAATGGTGAAGGAAGGCTTGCGCTCGTGAAGCTCGTCGTCCTGGCGGGCGGTGATGTTATCGGAGAGTGCCGCGATGTCCTCGAGCAGCTGCTTGAGGTCTGCGGACTGGCTGCGGTCGTCGAGGGAGTAAACGAGCTCGACCTTCTCGGTGATGCGGTCGACCAGCTGGCTGAGCTGGGACTTCAGGTTGTCGTCTAGGAGCTTCTTGGCCATGGTTAGCTGCCTCCTTCAAGGCGTGTGTGTAGTGCGGGGCCGGTATGGGCGGTGATTTATGAGTGCTTTATGGGGTGGCTCGGGCGTGTGGCGCGAAGCGACAGATAAGGGGAAAGGGCGGGCGGGCAGTGAGCCCGCCCGCCCTTAGCATTCGCGGCTGCGAGCTTGAGCCGCTTAAAAGATCTGGAAGCTAAAGGCTAGATCTTGCCAACCAGGTCGATGCCCGGGGTCAGGGTGTCCTGGCCCTCTTCCCACTTCGCCGGGCAGACCTCGCCTGGGTGCTCAGCGACGTACTGGGCAGCCTTGATCTTGCGGACCAGCTCGGAAGCGTCGCGGCCGATGCCCTCGGCGGTCTGCTCGATGTACTGGATGATGCCCTGCGGGTCGACCAGGAAGGTCGCGCGGTCGGCCTGGCCGACGCCCTCGCGCATGTTCTGGAAGTTGCGGGTCAGGTCGCCGTTGGAGTCGCCGATCATCGGGTAGTTGACCTTGCCGACCTCCTCGGAGGACTCGTGCCATGCCTTGTGCACGAAGTGGGAGTCGGTGGAGACACCGTAAACCTCGACGCCCATCTTCTGCAGCTCCTCGTAGTGGTCTGCGAGGTCGCCGAGCTCGGTCGGGCAGACGAAGGTGAAGTCGCCTGGGTAGAAGAAGAAGACGGACCACTTGCCGAGGACGTCGTCCTTGCTGACCTCGGAGAACTCACCGTTGTGGAAAACCGGGTTCTTGAAATCCAGAATCTCAGTGTTGATCAGAGACATATGAACTTCCTTCCTGCTTTGTCGCTTGAATTGTCTGCCCTGTGGTGACCGGGCGCACAGGCCGGTGGTGGCCTGCGGAATTCCCGGGGTGGGCATTCACTATTTAAGGGTACCTAGCTGCGGCGGGCTTCGCTGCCGTAGCTTCTGCTCATTAATATAGCAGAACCTTTTAATTATTCAAGCCCCAATAGGTGAGGGCTATAACAAGTCTTCACTTTGGAGCTCTGGGCGTGTCACTGCATTGCGGGTGGAGGGATGGCTGGGTTGTCGCGGCGCGCAGCGGGGGGCGAGGCAGATGCTCCGCCAGTGTCGTGTGCCTGCCGCGCGAGCAGTGTGTGCGGCACCATCACGCGAGTCCCGTCATATGACCGCCTTGTGTGTTTTGCAGAGTTTGGCGCCGGAAATTGATGGAAAAGCGACATCAAACTCTGCAAAACGGATCGGGGGAGTGAGGGAGTGGGATGGTGGGCGAGGTGAGCGGGTTGATGCGGGAGCTAGTAAATGGGTATCAGTCAGCGCCTGGTGGGGGGTGAATTGTGGACCGTTCGGTCTTCTTTGGCGGGGGTAAAGTTATGCCTGTTTACCTGCATGAATGGGGCCCATGGGGTAAAAACTAGACAGAACGGTATGCTTTGCTCTTTACAAACTTCCGGCGGGGCGCTAATGTTCCCGGCCATACATAGACAGATCGGTTCATTACTGACAGAAAAGAGAGTCACATGATCATCACCGGCCTCGCGCTCGGCGTGGTACTTGGATGGGTTATGCAACGTGGCAGGTTCTGCGTCACCGGCATGATCCGCGATATCTTCCTCAACAAGACATGGCGCGGCTTCACCGCCCTGCTGATCGTCATCGCCGTCCACGCCGTGGGCCTGGCGGCGCTGACCACCGCTGGGGTGATCACCCCGGATTACAAGGAATTCGCCCCGCTGGCCGTGACTCTCGGCGGCTTCCTCTTCGGTGCCGGCATCGTGCTCGCCGGCGGCTGCGCCTCCGGTACCTGGTACCGCTCGGCAGAGGGGCTCATCGGCTCCTGGCTGGCGCTCGTCTTTTACGCGGGTAGCGCCGCCGCCATGAAGGGTGGCGCGCTGAACTTCCTCAACGAAGGCCTGCGCAGCTGGACCCTGCCGCTGACCACCATTAACGCCTCCCTGGGGGTTTCCGTCTGGTGGCTGGTGATCCCATTCGCCATCGGCGTGGCCTTCCTGACCCGCCACTTCCTCGCCGAGGAGGCAGCCGCCCCGAAGATGGCCACCCTGAAGCCGAAGAAGACCGGCCTGGCGCACATCCTCGCGGAAAAGCCCTGGCACTTCTACCCAACCGCAGCCATCATCGGCGTGCTCGGCGTGATCGCCTGGCCACTCTCCGCCGCCACCGGCCGCAACGACGGCCTCGGCATCACCAGCCCGTCCTCCAACCTCTCCAAGTTCCTCATCAGCGGTGAAGACACCGTCGACTGGGGCGTGCTGCTGGTCCTCGGCCTGCTGGTCGGCGCATTCTTTGCCGCCAAGGCCTCCGGCGAGTTCCGCCTGCGCCTGCCGTCCGCTACCCAGGCCGTGCGCTCCGTCGTCGGCGGCGTCCTGATGGGTGTCGGCGCCTCCGCCGCCGGTGGGTGCACCGTCGGCAACGGCATGGTCCAGACCTCCCTGTTCAGCTACCAGGGCTGGGTTGCGCTGCTGTTCATCTCCATCGGCATCTGGGCGGCAGCCAAGCTGTGGCTCAAGCCCACCGACGCCGTCCCGGGGCAGAGCGCACAGCCGACGCAGAACACCCCGAAGGCTGACTCTGCTCCGACCGTCGCCGCACCGGCCGCGCAGTCCGCAGAGGCTGCCGACCTGCAGTCCGCCGGCGCCCAGTACGGCTTCCAGACCACCGGCGTGGCCCTCCTGGAGCGTCCTCAGATTGCGACGGCCGCCGGGTCGACGTCCGAAAACAGCGGCACCACGACCGGCCTGGAGCTGGTCGGGGACCGTACCTACAAGCTGGACTCCCTCGGCGCGGTCTGCCCCTTCCCGCTGATCGACGCCAAGGCTGCCATCGCACAGCTTCAGGTCGGCGACTCCCTGCAGATCGACTTTGACTGCACCCAGGCCACCGACGCCATCCCGCGCTGGGCGGCCACTGACGGTCACAAGGTGACGAACTTCGAGCAGACCGACGAGGCTGGCTGGACGATCACCGTCAAGAAGGGTGAATAGTCCGCTAACGGCACCGAAAAACTAAATAAAAACCTCAGGGGTGGGCGGTTGCTTCCTGCTAACTTTGAAAGCCAAAGTAAGGGAAGGAAGCAAACACATGCGAGCGAGACACCAGCACGCAACGCCACGGGAAGCCAGCACGGCGCCCGCAGCAACGACCCGCCCCGAGCGTAACCCCGGCCTTTCCGGCCGGGTGCACAGCAGCGCTAAGCACCGCAGCGCGATGGCCGTCGCCATCGCGCTGTTGCTGTCTCTAGCCGGGATCGTCGTCCCCTTCGAGCAGCCACAGGCCGCGGCGGAAGCCAAGGACATCCCGCCGACCATGCTGATCCTCGACGCATCCGGCTCCATGATGGCCCGCGACGCGGGCGGCCAGACCCGCCTGGACGCGGCGAAGGAGGCGTCCAAGAACTTCTCCCGCTCTGTCTCCAAGGACTCCGAGCTGGGGTTCATGGTCTATGGCACCAAGGTCGGCAATTCCCCGGAGGAGCGGGAGGCCGGCTGTAAGGACGTCACCACCTTGCTGCCCGTGGGCAAGGGCAACGCGGGCAAGATCCCGGGCGAGGTGGACAAGGTCAACGCCTCCGGCCACACTCCCATGGGCCCGGCCCTGAAGCAGGCCGCCAAGGAGCTGCCTAACGAGGGCGAGCGTTCCATCGTGCTGGTCTCCGACGGTGAGGACACCTGCGCCCCGCCGCCGGTCTGCGACGTCGCCAAGGACCTGCACAAGCAGGGCATCGACCTGACCATCAACACCGTCGGCTTCCTGGTCGACCCGGCTGCCCGCAAGGAGCTGCAGTGCATCGCCGAGGCCGGTGGCGGCGAGTACTTGGACGCTAAGGACGCCGAGTCCCTCGCCGAGTCCATGAAGGTTCTGGCCACCCGCACCGCCCAGACCGCGGAGTCCAACGCCCCGGAGATTAAGGGCGGGGACGACGAAGCCTCGGCCGCCGAGGTGCCGGAGGACGTCGAGCTCTTCTCCACCCCGCTGCGTGAGAAGTCCGGTGGCGCGAAGGACGACGAGGACGGCGCCGAGTACTTCAGCACCCCCATCGCGGAGGGGGAGCGGCTTGCGATCGGTGTGGCCACGATGCCGCCGCCGTCCCAGGGCAGCGCGCTCGGCCACGGTAAGAACTTCTCGGTGAAGATCGAGGTCGACGAGCCTCTGTGCTACCTCGCTAACGATAGCGATGTCGGAATCATTGACTCCAACGGCCCGTTCTTCGCCTCCTGGACCACGCAGCAGGCCGGCGAGGACTGCCCCGCCGGGGACTTTCGCTTCAAGGTGGTGCGCAACAGCGGCCCGTATAAGGGCAAGGAGATCCCCGCGGAGGTCACCATCAAGCGCCTGCCGAATGAGGACCTCTCTGAGGTTCCGGAACCCTTCGCGAAGGACGATGACCGCAAGGAGCCGAGCGCTGCCGGCAAACCCCGCAAGGTGATACCAGGAGCATGGTTCGACGACGCCACCGAGCTGAACCCGGACGCCAAGGAGACCGTGAGCGCGGACATCGTCCCGGGTGAGGCTCACGTCTACAAGATCAAGACCGACTACGGCCAGCAGCTCCGCGGTGGGATCAAGGTCACCAGCGAGCCACCGAAGGACCATTACGCAGAGATCAAGCAGCTGGACATCAACGTCCTCAACTCCGCCCACCAGAAAGCGGCGATCGCGGAGAGCGTGCACGTCCGGGAGGGTGAGTCCAAGGCCTTCGGTAACCCCGTGCGCGTGAACTACCGCAACATGGTGGGTGACGGGAAGGAACAACCGAGTGACGTCGAATCCCAGAAAGCCTGGCTGGACGGCGAGCAGTACATCGTGATCTTCCTGAACAAGAGCCTCAAAGCTGGCGCTAACCGCGACATCAGCAAGGAGAAGAACGCCACCGCCACCTACGAGCTCACCACCGAGCTGGTGGGGGAGAAGATCCCTGGCCCGAGCTTCGAGAAGGTCTCGAATGACACCGAGATCGAGGAGAGCGAGAAGGCCGAGGAGCCGGAGGAGACCGAGCAGGCCGCTGCTGAGGAGGATAGCTCCATCAACTGGTTCCTGATCGGCGCGGGCGTGCTCGTGGTGCTGGCCGTGGCCCTGGTGGCCCTGACCCGTCGCGGCCGCTAGAGGTCACGGTGCTGGAGCTAGCAGTGCTCAGCGCTAGCGCCCGACGTTAGGGACAAGGCGGGCGGCAGCTCTCCGCCGCCCTGCACCAGCCCAACCGGAGCCAAGCACAACGAAGCCCCGGCCCTGCCACTGAATCATTCTCAGTGGCAGGGCCGGGGCTTTAGCCGTGCCCTGGTGGTACCAGAGGAGTACCAGAGGGCTAGTCGCGGGAAGTCCTGAAGAGCTCCCCGCACCCACCTGCTAGCTCTTCAGGGAGTCCAGCGGGGTGAAGCGCTCGCCGTACTTCGCGGCCAGCTCCTCGGCGCGGGCGACGAAGCCAGCCACGCCGGTGGTCGGGTAGTCCCCGCCGTCCACATCAGCCTTCTTGCCCTCCGGCAGCGCAGCGGCGGCCGGGCGAGCGTAGTTCTTGATGTACTGGCGGGTACCGCCGGTCCAGGCCGGGAAGCCGATGCCCATGATGGAGCCGATGTTGGCGTCCGCATCGGACATCAGCACGCCCTCGTCGATGCACTTCTGGGTCTCCAGAGCCTCGGCGAAGAGCATGCGCTCCACCAGGTCGACCAGGACCGGGCCCTCGGCGGAGATGGACTCCAGGCCGTGGCCGGCGGTCGCGGACTCGGCGTCCGGGACGGTGACGGACCCGCCGCCCAGCTCGTCCCACAGGCCGCGCCACAGACCCGTGCGGCGGCCCTCCTCGTTGTACTCGTAGAAGCCCTTGCCCTCGAGCTTGCCCGGGCGGTCGTAGACGTCCAGCATCTTGTCGACGATCTCGGTGACGCCACCGTCGTCGACGGAGATGCCGGCGGCCTCCTGCGCGGCCTTCGTCTCGGCGCCGATCTTGCGGGCCAGCTTCAGGTTCAGCTCATCCTGCAGCTGCAGCGGCGGTGCCGGGTAGCCAGCCTGGCGGCCAGCTGCCTCGATGACGGCCGGGTCGATGCCCTCGGCCAGCATGCGCATCGCCTCGTTGAGGAAGAAGCTGATGACGCGGGAGGTGTAGAAGCCACGGGAGTCGTTGACGACGATCGGGGTCTTGCGGATCTGGCCGGTGAAGTCCAGGGCCGCAGCCAGGGTCTCGTCGGAGGTCTCCTCGCCCTTGATGATCTCCACCAGCGGCATCTTGTCGACCGGGGAGAAGAAGTGGATACCGATGAAGTCCTTCGGGCGCTTCACACCGGTAGCCAGCTCGGTGATCGGCAGGGTGGAGGTGTTGGAGCCCAGGACGCAGTCCTCCGGCACCGCTGCCTCGATCTCTGCCCAGACCTTGTGCTTGAGCTCGGTGTTCTCGAAGACCGCCTCGATGACGATGTCACAGTCGGAGAGGTCGGCGTAGTCCACGGACGGGGTGATCCGGTCCAGCAGAGCCTTCGACTTCTCCTCGGTGGTCTTGCCGCGCTTCAGCGCCTTGGCCTCCAGGCCCTCGGAGTAGGCCTTGCCCTTCTCCGCTGCCTCCAGCTTGATGTCCTTGAGGACGACCTCCATGCCGGCCTTCGCAGCGACATACGCGATGGCAGCACCCATCATGCCGGCGCCGACCATGCCCAGCTTCTTGAACTGCTTACGCGGCACGTCCTTCGGGCGGGAGCCACCACCGTTGCAGTACTGCAGGTCGAAGAAGAAGGCCTGCATCATGTTCTTCGAGGTGGAACCGGTGACGAGGTCCACGAAGTAGCGGGTCTCGACGCGGGTGGCCTCCTCGATGTTCTTCAGCTGCAGACCCTCGACGGCTGCGGCGAGGATCGCCTTCGGCGCCGGCATCGGCGCGCCCTTGATCTGCTTGGTGACGTTGGCCGGGAAGGACGGCAGGAACGCGGCCAGCTTCGGGTTGGTCGGGGTGCCACCCGGGACCTTGTAGCCCTCGGTGTCCCACGGCTGCTTCGCATCCGGGTTTTCCTTGACCCACTTCTTCGCGGCGTCGAGCAGCTGATCGGCCGGCACGACCTCGTCGATCAGGCCGGTCTTCAGTGCGTCCTCGGCGCGGAACTGGCGGCCGGTGGTCAGGACCTTCATCAGTGCGTCCTGCAGGCCCAGCATGCGGGTCACGCGGGTCACGCCGCCACCACCCGGCAGCAGGCCGAGGGTGACCTCTGGCAGGCCGACCTTCAGGCCCTTGGCGTCGGAGGCCACGCGGTGGTGGGTGGCCAGAGCCAGCTCGAGGCCTCCGCCGAGCGCGGTGCCGTTGATGGCTGCTGCGACCGGCACGCCCAGGGTCTCCAGGGCACGCAGGTCGGCCTTCATCTGGTCGATCTGCTGGGTCAGCTCGGCGGCATCCGCCGGGGTGGCCTGGATCATGGCCTTGATATCGCCGCCGGCGAAGAAGGTCTTCTTCGCGGACGCGATCACAACACCCTTGACCTCGCCGGCCTCGACGGCCTCCTTGACCTTCGCCACGGTGGCGGTGAGGTCGTCCTGGAAAGTGGTGTTCATGGTGTTGACCGGAGCGTTCGGGTCATCCATCGTCAGGGTGAGGATGCCATCAGCGTCGACATCCCACGCGAACATGTTGTTGCTCATTGATTCTCCTGTATTCGAATCTTGCAGTGAGGCAGTGCTCTTCAGCGCTGAGTGGCTTCAGTGCTGACAGCGACTGCAGTGCTTGAACTGTCGGGTGTCGATCGCTTAGACGCGCTCGATGATGGTGGCCACGCCCATGCCGGCTGCGACGCACAGGGTGATCAGCGCGTAGCGGCCGCCGGTGCGGTGCAGCTCGTCGACCGCATTACCGGTGATGATCGCGCCGGTCGCGCCCAGCGGGTGGCCCATGGCGATCGCACCACCGCTGATGTTGAGCTTCTCATCCGGGATGTTCAGCTCGCGCTGCGCGCGCAGGACGACGGAGGAGAAGGCCTCGTTGATCTCCCAGACGTCGATGTCCTCTGGCTTCAGACCAGCCTTGGCCAGCGCGGCGCGGGAGGCCGGTGCCGGTGCGGTGAGCATGATGGTCGGCTCCACGCCGGTGGTGGCGACGGAGACGACGCGAGCGCGCGGCTCGAGGTCCATCTCCTGACCCGCCTTCTCGGAGCCGATGGCCAGCAGGGCTGCGCCGTCAACGATGCCGGAGGAGTTACCCGCGTGGTGCAGGTGGTTGATGCGCTCGAGCTGCGGGTACTTCGTCTGCGCGACGGCGTCGAAGCCGCCCTGGTCGCCGATCATGGCGAAGGCCGGACGCAGGCCGGAGAGGGACTCCACGGTGGTGCCCTGACGGATGGTCTCGTCGCGGTCCAGCAGCACCTGGCCGTTCTGGTCCTTGACCGGGACGACGGTGCGGTCGAAGCGGCCCTCCTCCCAGGCCTTGGCGGCGCGCTCGTGGGAGCGGGCGGCGAAGGCGTCGAGGTCCTCGCGGGTCATTCCGTCGAGGCTGGCGATGATGTCCGCGGAGATGCCCTGCGGGATGAAGTCGTTGTAGAAGTTGGACTCCGGGTCGAGGGCGAGGGCGCCGCCGTCGGAGCCCATCGGCACGCGGGACATGGACTCCACGCCACCTGCGAAGACGAGCTCATCCCAGCCGGAGCGCACCTTCTGTGCAGCGAGGTTGAGGGCGGTCAGGCCGGATGCGCAGTAGCGGTTGACCTGCAGGCCGGTCGCGGAGTACGGCAGGCCGGCGTTGAGTGCGGCGGTGCGGGCGATGTCCATGCCCTGGTCGCCGACGGGGGTCACGCAGCCAGCGATGACGTCGTTGATGCGCGCCGGATCCAGGCCCGGGTTGCGCTCCAGGATGGCCTCGATCAGTCCGCTGAGCAGGCTGACCGGCTTGACGGTGTGCAGGGATCCGCCGGGCTTGCCCTTTCCACGGGGCGTCCGGACGGCGTCGTAGATAAAGGCCTCAGGGGCGCCAGAGTTGCTCGTCATGACAGTCCTTTGGTTCCTATCGTTCGAGAAATGTGTCCTGCATCACTTTAATCTATTTCGGCCCGATAGTTGTACTTTTATTCTCTTCTTTTTAGGACGTCAGTTCCCGCCTCCCCGAGCTACCGCCAGCTAGGCCTTCCGGAACACCAGAACCAGATTGGATACCGCGAACTCCCGCAGCAGCGGAATCCGCACCATCCACCACGCCCACCAGGGGTGATAGCGCGGGAACGCCGCCACCAACTCAGCGCCGCCTGCGGCGGCAACCCGCTGGCCGTAGCGTAAACCATCGGCCGCGGAGACGTTGAATAGTGACTCGCTCCAGCGATTCTTCGGCGGCTTGCCCATCTTCTTCTCGTAGCGCCGCGCCGCGAACTCCCCGCCCACGTAGTGCTCCCACAGGCCTGTCTCGTGGCCGCCGAAGGGGCCGAGCCACACCGTATAGCTGTAGATCATCACCCCGCCCGGCTTGGTGACCCGCAGCATCTCATCGGCCATCACCCAGGGCTCCGGCACGTGCTCGGCGACGTTAGAGGAATAGGTGATGTCGAAGGCGGCGTCGATAAACGGCAGCTCCATCCCAGAGCCCCGCACCGAGGAGGCCAGGGTGATGCCCGCGGCTGCCATCTCGCCCACGTCCGGTTCGCAGGTCACATACTCCGCGCCCGCGTCGCCGAAGGCGACACCGAAGTAACCAGGCCCGCCACCGACGTCCAAAATCTTGGAGCCTGTGAGCTCCCGTCCCGTCGCGCCGCGCCACAGGGCCTCGATGAGCCCCACCGTGTCCTCGGCGAGGTGACCGTAGAAGATGTCGGGACGAGTCTGCTCATACCGGAAGTCCGAAAGCAGGCCCACCGCGCGCCGCAGGCTGGCTTTCGGGCGCCAGAAACGCAGGGTGGAATTGCCCGCGGGGGCGGTGAGGGTAGTGCTGATGCGCCGGAAGAAACGCCGGGCGGGGTGCGCGGAAGTCATGGAAGGAATTGTGACATAACCAGAAGTGTTTGGGGTCGAATCCGGGTAGGGTGTGATGCACAATGAGTCGTTCCCTAAAAGTAATTTTGCTGTGCTGGCGCGACACCAACCACCCGGAGGGCGGTGGTTCGGAGCGCTACCTCGAACAGGTGGGGCAGTACCTCGCCTCCCAAGGACACGAGGTGATTTACCGCACCGCTTACTACCCGGGGGCGAAGAAAACCGAGCACGTCCAGCGCGGCGGATACTGGCTGAAGTTCTCCCGCGCCGGGGGAAACTTGAGCGTCTACCCCCGTGCGCTCTTGGCACTGCTGGCGGCCCGGCTCGGCCTCCGGGTCGGCGCGATCGGGAAGATGGGTGCCCCGGACGTGGTCGTTGATACCCAAAACGGTGTGCCTTTCTTCGCCTCCCTCGTCGCCGGCGCCCCCACCGTGGTGCTCACCCATCACTGTCACCGTGAGCAGTGGTCCGTCGCGGGACCAGTGCTCTCCCGGATCGGCTGGCTCGTGGAATCCAAGATCTCCCCGCTGATCCATCGCCGCAACCGCTGGGTCACGGTCTCGCAGCCCTCGGCCGAGGAATTCGCCGAGCTGGGTGTGCCGGCCGAGAACTTCACGATCATCCGCAATGGCATCGAACCCGTGCCCGCGGCCGCACGGGGGCACAGTGCCCAGGATGGGGAGGACAAGCCCGTCTACCTGGTCGCGCTTTCCCGGCTCGTGCCGCACAAGCAGATCGAGCACGCCCTCGACTGCCTTGCCGCCCTGCAGCGGAACCACCCCAACCTGCGCCTGGACGTCATTGGCGACGGTTGGTGGTCGGAGAACCTACGCCGGTATGCCCAGGAACTGGGGGTGGACGGCAAGGTGGTTTTCCACGGCTACGTCAGCGAGGAGCTCAAGCACCGCATCCTGCAGCGAGCCAGCATCCACGTCATGCCCTCCCGCAAGGAAGGCTGGGGGCTCGCCGTCATCGAGGCGGCTCAGCACGGGGTGCCCACCGTGGGCTATGAGTCCTCCGCGGGCCTGCGGGACTCCATCGTCGACGAGGAAACCGGCCTGCTGGCCACTTCCCCGGGCGGGCTGATTAACGCCGTGGAGCACCTGCTGGACGACCCCGCTCTCTGCCGGCGCATGGGGCAAGCGGCCGAGCGGCGGGTCGCCCAGTACTCCTGGGAAAATACCGGCCGGGCCTGGGAGGAACTGCTGCACCAGGTAGCGGGGCCCCGGAAGGCCGAAGGGCAGCACTAGCTGGAGAGCTCGGCGGCCAGGGCGCGCCGACGCGCGTCACGTCGCGCCTGGCCCAGCGACCACAAACCCGCGCCCAGCGCGCCCAGCTGGGTGATCCAATACAAGACCATGCCAGCCACGGCGGGCGTGGAGGGCTGCTTGCTGCCAGCCCCGTGCGGCTGCGGGATCCGGTAGAGCTGGATGCCCTCGGCTTCGTCGACCATCGGGTACTCGGCGAGCAGCTCGTCGAGCTGCTGGTAGTCCTCCTCGTTGTTAGTCATCAGCGGCCGGTCGGCGATCACCCAGCCCACACCATTAGCAGCCAGCGTGTCCCGGCCCGCCATCGCGTCCTTGAGCAGTCGGATCGTATCCCGATCTCCGTCGACGAGCGTGCCGTCCACGATGAGGAACTGCGGATCCAGCGGCTGGCCCGGCAGCATCTTCAGCGCCGGGGTGAGGGTCGGTTCGCCGTCCTCACGCAGGCGGTAGTTGCCCGGCGGGAAGAGCAGAATCTTGCTCCGCGGAACGCCCGCGATCGTCTCCGCGAAGCTCGCCCACGCCGGCGAAATACGCTGCGGGGCAGCGGGAGAAACATCCGCGGGGTATCCCGGCACCGTCGCGATCACCAGCGCGCCGACGGCCAGGGGGACTACCCCGCCGAGCACTCGCGGGCCATTGGGGGAGGGCTCCGTGCTGGTGGATGCCGCGCGCTGTCGCAACCGCTCCAGACCCACGGCCAGCAGCAGGATCAGGCCCGGCAAAGCCAGCCCCACGAGCTTGTGGGTATCGCGGAATAACGCCACCCCTGGCACGTGCGCCACCAGGAAGCGCATCAGCGGCAGTCCAAACGGTGTTGCGAGCAGCAGGGGAACCGCGAAGGCCGCAGCGGTAAGCACCGCCACGCCCCGGTACACCCGCCACAGCTCCGCGAAGCCCCAGGCCGCGAAAACGAAGAGCGCGAGCCCCGCCAGCGCACCGAGCAGACCCCGGGAGGGCGGGATCGCGCCGGCGTTCCAGATGCCACCCAGTCCCAGCACCGAGACCACCGTGCCGAGCGGGCCATCCGGGCCCACCGCGAATGCCTCCGCGCCGTTGGCTGAAGACCGAGAGGGCGTGCCGTTGAACAGGGTCACCAGCAGCCAGGGGGTTGCCAGGGTGAGGCTGGTGAACAGCACCAGGGCGCGGGAACGCGCCGTCGGGCTAAACACCAGGGCGACGAGCGCGCCCAACACCAGCCCGGCCGGGGTCAGCCCCGCGAGGCTGATCAGCAGCACCTGCGGGCCCCGGAATCCCGTCGCCGCACAGTAGGCGATCGCGGGCAGCAGCATGACCGCCAGCGCCAGCGACCACTGACCCTGCAGCAGCCGCTCGATGACATACGGGTTCCACACCACGAACAGCCCGCACACCAGCTGGGCGGCCCGGTGGGCGCCCGCCATGTCGCGGGCCATCTTCACCGCGCCGAGGATTCCGCAGGCTGCCGCGGTCAGCACCATGGCCGCCGCCAACGTGGTCGCGGGGATGATGGGCGAGAAGACCGCGAGGATCGCATCCTGCGGCAACGCCCGCGGCGAATAATCCCCCTTGCCGAGGACCAGGTCATTGGCGCTGAGGTTGAAGGGCACCATCATGTCGCGGAGCATGAAAGCCCGGTCGCGGGAGGGGACGAGACCCCACCAAAAGGGCCACAACGTGCTGGCGGTGACCGCGAGGATAAACAGCCCCAAACCCCACGCCGGAACGCGCGGGAGGGGCCGGCCAGGCTTACCTGTGGCCAGTTCCCGCGTCGGCGTCGAATGAAGGGAAGAGCTCACAATACAAGTTTAAGCCCGCCCCGTTGCTGCGAAAGCAGAAACGGAAAGCGGGCTTAAAACGTCAGGTTTCTTGGGGTGAAGGCCTAGCTCTTACGCGGTGCGCGCTGCAGCCACAGGCCGACGAAGAGCAGGAACAGCCCCAGCAGGCCAGCGATGATCGGAACCGTGGTTCCCATCGTCTTGATGGTGCTCAGGCCTTCCTTGGCGGTCACCATCTGGCCCTCCTTGGACTTCTCGTCCCACTGCGCCGGCAGGTACATTGCGGTGCGCTTCGGGTTGGCCAGCTCGCGCTCCCGGTTCTCCGGCTTCGCGATCTCCTTGGCCTCCTCTTCATCCTGCGCGTAGAACATCCAGATCTCTTCGGCACCGTTGACGATCACGCCGGTCTCCGGCTCGATGCTGATCTTGCGGTTGACGGTGTAGTAGCGCTCCATCTCGACGTCCGGGCCGGCCTCGGACTCCTCGTCCTTGTCCTTGCTCTTCTTCGGGTTACGGATCTCGTCGTCCTTCAGTCCCCACACCTTCGCCGGGAAGGTCAGCTTCAGGGAAGCCAGCACGCCCTCCTCCGCGGCGGTCAGGGAGCCGTCGGACTCGAGGTACTTCTTCTGCGCTTCGTACAGCGGGGTCGGGTCGATCGTCTGCTCGAAGGTGTAGATCTTCTCGCCGCCCTGCTCGCCTTCGTCGACGAAGTCGATCGGGTTGGTGGTCAGGGTCTGGGCGTCGAAGTAGGGGTAGGACTTGCGGTCAGCGCCCATTGGGAACTGGTACTGCAGGCCCTTGCGGACGAACTCCGGCGGGGTGTAGCCCTCCGCGTCCTTGCCCTTCGGCGGGGCCAGGTTCAGGGAGGAGACCGGGTCGGTCACCGGCATCTGGGTCTTGCGGTCCAGGGTGACGCGGTCGATGGTGGCGGAGAGCAGGTTATCCGGCTCGCTCTTGTCCGTGCGGAAGACGGTTTGGCCGACCTCCAGGGTGACCTGCTTCTTGTCGCTCGGCTCCTGCGCGGTGGTGAACTTCTGGGTCTGGATCTCGACGTCCTTCAAGATGAAGCACGAGACTTCCTTGTCGTCCCCCTTGCACTCCGGACGGTTCTTGTTATCCCCCACGGGCTTGCCTTTCGCCAGCGCTCCCGAGTCGAGGAGGCGAGCCTCTACCGGCTCGGTGCTCGTCGTCGACACGACGTCCAGTGGCAGAACCTTGCCCTTAGGGACGACGTAGGTCGGAAGGGCGATCGCGAAGACCAGCAGCGCTGCTCCCAAAACGATCGAGATTAGGGAGATGGTTTTTCTCATATGGCAATTCCGTTCAGTGTCCTTGAGGCCTCTCTGCCCAGAGATCCCTCTTACAACAACGTGTTCGCCATACTTTAACCAAGAATGAAAGTATGTAAGGGGAAAGAAACAAAAAATTCTCTGGTTTTATGGCTATGCGCTGACTTTAGCCCTCAAGTACTCGCCGGAAGCTTAAAATGAACGGCCAGGAACCCGCCCGTCACGGTGGTTTTAATCCACCGGCGCGCCCATGATTACCTCGAGGAGGGTGAGTATGCGCTCTGCGTCCGCGTCGGAGAAGGCTTCAGAGACGGAGCCGTCCGCACCGTCCGCGACGTCGTCCAGCGCAACGTCCGGGGCCTCCATGACGTCGTCCTCGGGAACCGTGGCACCGTCGGGAATTGGTTCAGTGCCGACGACGGCTCACCCCAAGACCCCCTTCCTGCCCTCCCTGGAGGGGCTCCGCGCGATCGCGTGTTCGGGGATCATCATCACGCACGTGGCCTTCCAGACCGGCACGGACACTGGCTCGCTGATCAACCAGATCATGGCGCGCACGGACTTCTTCGTGCCCGTGTTCTTCGCCCTCTCCGGCTTCCTGCTGTGGCGCCGCCAGCACGTGCAATTCCGCAACCGGCGGGGCGTGGCCAGCTACTACGTCAAGCGCCTGGGGCGCATCATGCCGGCCGCCTGGGTGATGATGCTCTTCGTCTTCCTCTTCCTGCCGGTCGCCGATAACCCCTCAGCCAAGCAGATCGTGGAGAACCTGCTCATGGCGCAGGTCTACTTCGCCGACGGCCTGGTCGGCGGCATGACGCACCTGTGGTCGCTGTCCGTCGAGCTGACCTTCTACCTCGTGCTCCCGCTGATCGCCCTGCTGATTGGGAAACAGCCCCGCTGGCGCCGGGTGCTCGTCATCGCCGCGCTCGGGCTCATCAGCTACTACTGGGCCTTCCTGCCGCCCTTCACCGGGGAGCTGGAGCCGGGGCGGGTGAACCCGCACACGATGCCCCCGGCGTTCGCGGCCTGGTTCGCGATCGGGTTTCTCTCCGCGGAGGCGGAGGCCTGGGTGCTGGGCAACCCGGAGCGCAGCCGTCGGTTGGTGGCGGCACTGTACCGGCTGCGGCCGTTGTTTTGGCTGATCGCACTGGCGGCGCTGGTGGTGGCAGCTTTGGACGGCCCGCAGGGGTTGGTGCAGGCCACCCCGGCTGAATTCGCGCGCCGCACGATCTACGGTACGGTATTCGCCGCCGCTCTGATTACCCCCTATGCGTTGGCGCCGCGTTCGGCATTCCTCGAGTCCGCGCCCATGCAGGCGCTGGGGCGCTGGTCTTATGCGATCTTTTTGTGGCACATCGCGATTCTCTCGCTCGTCTTCCCGCTGCTTGGGGTTCCCATGTTTAGCGGCAACCACGTTCACACGGTGATCGTTTTGATCGCGACCTTCGTGCTGACCGTGCCAGTCGCCGCGCTGAGCTACGCCTTGGTAGAGGAACCCGCCCGGGTGGGGATCAACAAAATGTGGGCGAAATACACGGCGAGCACCACCGCCAGCAGCGCCAGCTGAACCACCCAGGAATCCCCGGCGTAGTGCCCGCTCGTCCAGGGGCCCTGCGCCGCGAACACGGCTGCCAGGAATGCGGCAGTACCGGCGATGATGTGCAGCACACCTCCGGTCGGCAGGGACCGAAGGATGGGGCGCGATGCAGCCCAGCGTTGCAGGGAGGGGCCGGCGAGCACCAGTTGCAGCAGGGCCAGAATCACCGCGAGCACCAGTCCCGGGAGGCCTGCCAGCAGGAACGCCAGGGTCGTGGTGGCGAGCAATGCCGCCCCGCGCTGGGCCCGGTTGAGCCCGGTGGCGCTGTAGCCTGCGGCAGTGGGCTCGGGCTGAGCCTCTTGGGTGGGCTCATCGGATGCCTCGTCGGCCGCCGCGGTGGCCTGGTTAGCGAGTGTCGCTGAAGCAGGCGCTGCTGGGAGACCCGCCCGGCTGCCCAGCCCGCGGCCGCGCCGCTCGGCCAGCGCCCAGGCCAGCACGACCGTGAGCGCCAGCATCAGTCCCGCAACTAGCCACGCCTGGTACAAGCCGGTGGCCGCGAAGCTGAGCGCGATCGTGCCGCCCACACCCGCGGGAACGACCCAGCCCTGCTGCCAGCCGTTAACAACCATCGGGTGCAGGCGGATCTCGCGGGCGCCCTCGGGGTCCTCCACGTGCAGGGTGGCCACCCGGCCTGAATTGGCATTGGAGGGCAGGAACACCACCCGCTGTTCCGAGGAGTGCCCCAGATGGAAGCGGTCATCACCGCCCGAGCCACCACTCTGGGACACCACCGGCAGAGGATTGGCTGCGGGAGCCTCAGAAACCGCCTCCGCGTACAGCGGTTCAGCCACGGAGAGAGCGGCCCAACGCGCCGTCGTGGCCAGGCGGTGACGTCCTTCCGACAGGGAGAGGCGCTCCCCACAGCGGTAATCCTCCCCGTCGACGCGGACCACCGCAGACTCCGCGCGCGGCCCGGAATCCTCGCAGTCAGCGGTGTGGAGCACCAACTCCTGGCCTGCCAGGTGCTCCGGCACCGTGAACTCCCGCACCATGGAGTGCTCCGGGATCTCCTGACCGAAGACGAAGCGATTGAGGTAGCGCGCCGAAGAACCTTGCAGCGCCGGGACGGTCGGCACACGCCGAGGCGTGACATCCTGGGCCGCCCCGGCGCCGTCCGTGGCGAAGACCTTGACCTCCGAGAATCCCACGTCCGAGAAGCTCCCCAGCAGCTGGAGGCGTACCCGATCGCCACTGCCACCCGGGATCGCGATGCGTGTGGCCTCACCGGCCTTGACCGTCACCGTCGTGCTGCCCAGCGGGCTATCCCCGGCATCGCTACGGAAGCTCTCGGCGTGGATGCGCGCATCCGAGCCCTGGGTGAGCAGGGAGACGCTGAGGCCCCGGTGCGGCTTGTCCAGCTCCAGTTCCAGGTACTGGCCGATCGCGCGCCCCGGGCTGGGATACCACGCGGTATCCGGGTTGCCGTCCACCGCGGCGGTGAGCGAACGGCGAGTATCTGCCCCACCGAATCCCGTAGGGTCCGCCGCGGTGCTGCTCGCCCGAACTGCGCCGCCGGTGGTGCGCACCTCAGTCAGCGGGTGCACGTCCTGGTTTGCCGGATCCGCTCCTTCTGCCACACTGGTCAGCGGATAGTCCCGCACCGGGTTAAGCACCCGCGTGGAGTCCTTGGGAGCGCGGATCTCGGATTCCGCGTTGGTCACGTTGCCGTAGTTGTGATCGCGCCGGGCGGGGGTGTCGGTGAGGGTCTGCGGGCCGCGTTCGGCGAAGGCATCCGCGCCCATGCCGGTTCCTGCGAGCTGCTGGTGGAGGACCCGAACGCGCGGAGTATCGGTGCGGCCCAGGGCGCGGTCGGCAGCATCCAGCCGGGGGAGGGCCTCGGGCCCCGCGTGGATGACCTCTACCTGTTCGGCAGCGATCTCCCGCAGCCCACCGGCCGGTTGTGGTGCGTCGCCCCCAGTCTGCTCGGGAGTGACGGCGAAGATGCGAACCTCGGGAGCCTTCTCATCTCCGAACGCCGCGACCTCACGGAAGCCACCCGAACGCCGCAGCGTGCGCAGCACCGAATGAGCCCCCGGGGTATCCGCGGCCACCGTCAGATCAGTGCGAACCAGCACGTGGCCCACGCCCTGGGAACGCAGGGTCGCAGCCAGGGTGGGCAGGGGTTGCCCGGAGTGAACCTCGCGCTGAATGCCGTCCAGCCCGCGGATGGCATCCGGCTGCACGAGCGGCACGGAGTCGCGCACCACCCACGGCACATCCAGCAGTGGCTGGGCGGGTTCGTCGCGAGTATTGCCCCAGGTCTGGCGCCCAAAACGCGCCTGCGGGAGCAGCATGACGCGCCCGTCTTCCGGCTGGGTACTGTTCTCATTCAGCCAGTCCGCGGCGGCCCGCCAGTACTGCGGCACGCCACGGAAACCGTCGGCTGGGGCGATCCGGCCGGACCAGCCGGGGGCGGTGGCCAGCACGGTCAGAAGTACGGCAGCGAACACCTTCACCACATGGGGGTTCTTCTCCGGGTGGCGCCACTGCTGCATCCCCGCCCGGTCTCGGCCGGGGACCCGCACGTGGGCCAATGCGTGGGCCACGCCCACCATCAGCGGCAGCCGCACCAGGACGTCGAATTTGTGCAGGTTGCGCAGCGCGGCACCAGCGCCGTCGAGGAAGGAACGCGCTCCGCCGGAGAGCAGGGAGAAGGGGTCCACCGCGACCCCGAGCGCAGCCAGCCCCACGCCCAGCATGCTCAGCCACACCCCGGCGGCTGGAAGATCGCGCCGGGCAAGCCCCCACAAACCGAGCAGCGCCACCGCGAGGGTGGCAAGGATGAATACCGGCTCGCTGACCAGGGCAGCGCCAGCTACGCGCTCGGAGGAGAGAAAGGGAACCCAGCTGGTTGTGCCCCGCAGGTTCTCCAGCAGATTCAGCCAGCGGGTGGTCAGCGAACTCGACTCGATGTAGTCCGTGAAAGGCGGGGAGTAGCGGCCCAGGATCAGCAGCGGGCCGACCCACCAGAAGCAGACGGCCAGGCCTGCGGGCACCCACCAGTGGCTGAAGTAGGCCACCTGCCCCCGGGAGTCGCGGCGCAGCCAGGCGACGAGCCAGAAGATCACCGCCGGCAGGATTGCCACGGCGGTGGCCACCGCGTTGACCGCGCCCATGCACAGGGCTGCCACTGCGCTGCGCAGCGCGGCCCGGCGCAGCAGCACCTTGTCCGCGGCGCTCAGGGCACGGTCAGTGGAATTAGCGGTGGAATCGCCGCCGGCACCAGCACCAGCCCCGGCTCGCGGTCGCAGCGCATCGACGAGCGGCAGCAGCACCCACGGAGCGAGCGCGCACACCCAGGCCTCGGAGGAAATCGCGCCCAAGGTGGTGAGCACCCGCGGCGAGAGAGCGAAGAGCACGCCCGCCACGATGCGGGAGAAGTTGTTCCCGACCGGCAACCTTTCCAGCAGCCGGACAATCCCCGCGAAGGCTAGAAATAGCAGCAGTGCCCACCACAGGCGCTGGTTAACCCAGGCGGGCAGCCAGGAGAAGAGCGCAAAAAACAGACCATGCGGGAAGAGGTACCCGTAGGCCTGGTTCTGGAGCTGCCCCAGCGGGAAAACTTCAGTCCACGGCTGGAGAGCTTGGGAGAGAAAACCCCAGGGGTTCTGTATCAGGTCGAGCTTGGTATCAGCGACTTGCAGCCCAGGGGCTTGGAGAAAAGCGAAGGCCAGCCATCCGATGGCGCACAACAGCCACGCGCGGCTGCGCATGCTCGAGTGGACGGGGGCCTTCACCTAGCGGATAGCGTGCAGCGTTGAGCTAGCTCTCGACGCGGCCGCCGTACTGCACCGCACCCAGGAACGCGCTGTCCTGGTCGACGGCGACAGCCTCTGCGGAAGGCAGGCTCGTGTTATCGGCGGCAGCGCCAGCGCCAAAAGCGACGAGGCCACCGAGGATGGCGCCCGAAACGATAGCGGCGATGGCCGGGCCGGCGGTGCGGCGTGGTGCAGAGTCGTTTTCGAATGGCATGGGAATCCTTAAAAGCTTCGTCGTGGTGCCTCAGCTCCCCAAGAGGGGAGGAGCGGCATCGGGTGTTGTGGACTTATGTAGTGGTGAACCCCAAGTCCTTAGTCATCCTCGTTCGCCGGGACGATAAGCACTGGCCGACCAGCATTCTTCACGATGCTGTCGGAGACGCTGGACTGCAGGATGGACTTCCATCCGCTCAGCGCCCGGGAACCAGTGACGATGATGTCTACATCGAGCTCTTCTGCAGCGTCGACGATGGCGCTCCAGATGGCTGTTTCAGACTCTACCAAAAAGGGTTCGGTGGCAAAGCCGTTTTTGCGAGCAAACTCCACACCTTCCCGGCAGGTGGCCACAGCCTCGGAATATGCGGGGTCCTCGTTCTCGTTTTCCTCCGGCGAATCCACCGACCAATCGTGCTGCATCATCCCGCTCATACCCGCGGCACGGGCGGCCTGGCGGTGGATGGGCTCCCACACGGTGAGGATGTAGGCGTTATTCGCGGACAGGAAGCGCCCGGCGTAATCGATGGCCGCCTTAGCTTGCTCGCTGCCGTCGTAGGCAATGAGGACGGTATCGCCCTTCAGGCTGCCGGTGCTGCCTTCCTGCGCCTCTGGCTGCGGGGAGGGGGTGGATGCATCCTGGGCGGTCTGGGCGGGATCAGTCACGGTAGGCCTTCCTCGTTTCGGGTTGCCGGCTTCATGCCAACACTTGTTGCTCTTCTCCCCAGGTTAGTACGTTGGAATGATGACTTCCCGTCTTTCCCTTCTTCCTCGTTTCCGCAGTGGGACGGCGCGTCCCGCCGCCGCTGCTGTCCTGGTCACTGGTCTCAGCCTGGCTGCCGGCTGTTCTGCTGGGGACGAGGATCCCGCTTCCTCTTCCGCCCCGTCTTCTTCTATGACGACGACGTCCCCGGCCAGCGCCTCAGAGACCACGCCGCCGGCACCGCAGGTGCCGGCCGAGGAGCTCGCGCCGAAACTCCTCGCGGTCGGGGTGACGGACTTCGAGAGCGCGCGGGCGGCCGTGGACGCCGGGGTGCGGCACCTCTTCTTCGGGACGGGGTCGGACTTCAGCATGCTCAATGGGCAGGGCGATCCCGAGCGGAGCATCGCCGCGCTGCAGCGCCGGGCGGGGGAGCCGCTGCGGGTATCCGTCGACGAGGAGGGTGGGATGGTTCAGCGGCTCTCCGAGCTGATCGGCACCCTGCCCGCGCCCCGGGACATGGCTCGCACCATGACTCCTGAGCAGGTGCGGGACATGATGGCGGAGCACGGCCGGAAGATGGCTGAGCTGGGATTCACCGTGGACTTCGCCCCCTCCATCGACCTGGCTGGCGGCGAGAACATCGAGGACAACGCGATCGGCTCGCGTTCCTTCGGCTCCGACCCGCAGGTTGTGGCCCGCTATGCCCGCGCCTATGTGGAAGGCCTCCTGGACGCCGGTATCACCCCGGTGCTCAAGCACTTCCCAGGCCATGGCCACGCCAGCGGAGATTCCCACACCGGTGAGGTCTTCGTTCCGCCGGTGGAGCAGCTCAAGCAGGCTGACCTGAAGCCCTTCGCTGAGCTGCTGGAGATTCCGGGGGTCGAGGTGATGATGGGGCACGTCCAGGCGCCGGGGCTGAACCCCGACGAGCCGGCCTCAGTCAGCCCAGCCACCTATGGGTTGCTCCGCAAGGGCTGGGAGGGCTTCGGCGGCTACCAGGGGGTCGTCTATACCGACGACCTCACCGGGATGCGCGCGGTCACCGACCACTACCCAGGTGCAGAAGCGGTTGTCGCGGCCCTTTCCGCGGGCGCGGACCAGGGGCTGACAGCGGCCGGCGAATTCGACCTGACCGAACTCATTAACGCGGTGACCGAGGCGATCCGACGCGGGGAGATCGCACCCGAACAAGCCCAGCGCAGCGCCGAACGGCTCACCCCTCCTGCGCAAGAAACGGAAAACCCAGGCCGTGGATAGCCTGAAAACCCAGCGATAGTGCGGAAGTTAAAGACCTGAGAAAGTTCCTAGAAACGCTGGTCGGCCTATAGACTGTGCCTTATTGCTGGGTGCGGGAATCTTTACACGCTAGATGGAGCCGCACCCTGCCTATTAAGGAATCGAACTAGGAAGGTACGCCGTCATGGCGGCAGCTGCGAAAAAGAAGACTATAAAGCCGCGCCACAAGCGCCGCCGCTGGCCCCTGTTCGCCTGGGGACTCCTTATTCTCCTCGGCCTCGGCGGGGTCCTCTACGGAGTGGACTACGCCATGAGTGAGGGCAAGGTGCCCCGCGGCGTGACCGTGGGCGGGGTGGACATCGGCGGGCTGCCGAAGGACCAGGCGGAACAGCGCCTCGTCAATAACCTCGGCGACGTCGTGCGCCAGCCGGTGACCGTTAACGCGGGCAACATGTCCAGCATCGTCGACCCGCGCGACTCCGGCCTGCAGGTCGACTGGTCCAAGACCGTCGATCAAGCGGGGCAGCAGCCGCTGAACCCGATCACCCGCATCCGCAGCTTCTTCCAGACCCGCGAGGTCGGCATCGTCTCCCAGTTCCACGAGGGACCCCTCGCGACGACGCTGCGCCGCGTGACCGATGAGCTCACCCGCGAGCCAGAGAACGCGCACGTCTCCATCACGGAGAAGGGCAAGCCGAAGGTCGTCGCCGATAAGCCGGGACAGACCGTCAACCGAGACCTGGTCGACGCGCGGGTCCGGGAACACTGGCTGAACAAGGACCGCACCGTGCACGTCGACGCGGACGTCGTGAAGTCCAATATCCCGAAGTCCGCGGCGGAAGAGATGGTGGAGAAGGTCATCAAGCCGGCCACCAGCAGCGACGTCGTCTTCAAGGGGCGGGACCACGTGGACGGCACCCTGCGGGCAGAGGATATGGCGCATGTCGTCAGCTTCAACGAGAAGCCGGGCAAGGATCCGGGCACTGGCACCTTCGAGCCGGTGTACTCCACCGAGGCGGCGAAGAAGATCCTGCAGCCGCAGCTCGCCGAGACCGAGGTGGAGTTCCGCAACGCGGGCTTCAACTTCAAGGGCCGCGACATTGAGGTCATCCCGCACCAGGACGGCGTGGAGATCGAGTGGGATAAGACCCTGGGCGACCTGGGCAAGAAGGTGCTGGATGTAAAGCACCGCGAGCACAAGGTCTTCTACGAAGACAAGAAGGCCGAGTACACGACCGAGGAGGCCGAGAAGGCTCACTTCGACGACGTGGTCAGCAGCTTCACGACCCACGGATTCAGCGCCTCCTCTGGCGTGAATATCCGCCGCGTCGCGGAGATGGTGGACGGGGCTATCGTCCTGCCGGGCG
The DNA here is from genome assembly GCF_030232315.1 of Corynebacterium sp. MSK039. Classification (NCBI taxonomy): domain Bacteria; kingdom Bacillati; phylum Actinomycetota; class Actinomycetes; order Mycobacteriales; family Corynebacteriaceae; genus Corynebacterium; species Corynebacterium sp. MSK039. Next base: position 100,418 of record NZ_JASPJL010000004.1, on the reverse strand, counting down.
AGACCTTCAGCCTGAACGGCCACACCGGGCCGCGCGGCAAGGAGCAGGGCTTCGTGGAGTCCGGCATCATCATCGACGGCCAGGCAGGCGAGGCCGTGGGCGGCGGTATCTCCCAGTTCGCCACCACGCTGTACAACGCCTCCTACTTCGCGGGCATGGAGGACGTGGCCCACACGCCGCACTCCTACTACATCTCCCGCTACCCGGCCGGCCGTGAGGCCACGGTCTTCGAGGGTGCGATCGACCTGCAGTTTAAGAACCCATTCGATACCCCGGTGCTGATCGAGGCCTCGGCAGGCTCGGATAGCGTGACCGTGCGGATGCGCGGCGTGAAGCAGGTTGAGGTGGAGTCCATCGCGGGATCCCGCACCAACCCTACGAAGCCGGAGGTCCGCAAGGGCAAGGGCGATAAGTGCATCCCGTCGGGTGGTGCGCCAGGCTTCACGGTCACGGATACCCGCGTGATCAAGGACCTGCGCGGCAAGGAGATCAAGCGCGAGACGCAGACCACGGTCTACGATCCGCAGCCGATCGTGCGCTGCGGCTAGCAGCGAAACAGTGATGGGCGCCCCGGGTGGGGCGCCCATTTTTTGTTCTCGCACGAGCGATGCGCAGTGGTGCGAGGGGCTGACCTTAGGAGTAGTTGGCCTCGTGGGGCGGGTGGCCGCTGGCGATGGACACGCGGTTGAAGGCGTTGATCGTGATGATCGCCCACTCCAGGGCGGTGAACTTCTCCTCACCCAGGGTGCGTAGTGCCCGGTTCTGGACGTCCACCAGCTCCGGGCCGCTGATTGTTCCGGTGGTGCTGCGGCCGATGGTTAACGCCTCGGCGAGCTCGAGGGCGATGCGTTCTTCCTCGGCGTAGACCTCGGCATCCTGCCAGCTGGGCAGGAGGTCGAGTGTGAGCTCGGATACGCCCGCGCGCCGGGCGGCGGGGACGTGCACGCTCAGGCAGGCGGGGCAGCCGTTGAGCTGGGAGACGCGCACGTTGACCAGCTCGGTGAGTGCGCGGCTGAGACCAGCGGCGCGTTCCGCGCGGCGGACGTGGCGGGTCACGCCGGCGAGTGCCTTATAAGTCTCGGGGTGGGTCTTGTCGAGGAATGGGCGTTGGGCGGGGCTCATGGCTTCCCTTCGTGCTCGAGCTGGGCGTTTGGGTTTCGTAATGGCGGAGGTTAGCGGAAAAACACGAAGCCGGGTGGGAAGCCACAGTGATGTGGTTCCCACCCGGCTGGGTGGTGCTAGCGCGCGGCCGTTGTTGTGGTGTGTGGTGGCCGGTGCGCTAGGCGGACAGTTCCGTGATTAGAACTGGCCCTCCTCGGTGGAGCCCTTCAGGGCGGTGGTGGAGGAGTTCGGGTCGACGGTGGTTGCGATGGCGTCGAAGTAGCCTGCACCGACCTCGCGCTGGTGCTTGACGGCGGTGAAGCCGCGCTCCTCGGCAGCCTTGAACTCGCGGTTCTGCAGGTCGACGAATGCGGTCATCTGCTCGCGAGCGTAGCCGTAAGCCAGGTCGAACATGGAGTAGTTCAGGGCGTGGAAGCCAGCCAGGGTGATGAACTGGAACTTGAAGCCCATTGCGCCCAGCTCGTTCTGGAACTTGGCGATCTCGTCTGCCTCGAGGTGTGCGGACCAGTTGAAGGACGGGGAGCAGTTGTAGGCCAGCAGCTGGTCTGGGTGCTCCTCGCGGACTGCCTCGGCGAACTTCTTAGCCAGCTCGAGGTCCGGGGTGCCGGTCTCCATCCAGATGAGGTCAGCGTACGGAGCGTATGCCTTCGCGCGAGCGATGCATGGCTCGATGCCGTTCTGGACGTTGTAGAAGCCCTCAGCGGTACGGCCGCCGGTCAGGAACGGCTTGTCGCGGTCATCGACGTCGGAGGTCAGCAGGGTTGCAGCCTCGGCGTCGGTACGTGCGACGACCAGGGTCGGGGTGTTAGCAACGTCAGCCGCCAGACGAGCAGCGTTCAGGGTGCGAACGTGCTGCTGGGTCGGGATCAGGACCTTGCCGCCCAGGTGGCCACACTTCTTCTCGGAAGCGAGCTGGTCTTCCCAGTGGGAGCCAGCGGCGCCAGCCTTGATCATGGCCTTCTGCAGCTCGTAGACGTTCAGAGCGCCACCGAAGCCGGCCTCACCGTCAGCGACGATCGGGACGAGCCAGTTCTCGACGGAGTCATCGCCCTCGACGCGAGCGATCTCGTCGGCACGCATCAGAGCGTTGTTGATGCGCTGAACAACGGTCGGCACGGAGTTTGCCGGGTACAGGGACTGGTCCGGGTAGGTGTGGCCAGAGAGGTTGGCGTCACCTGCGACCTGCCAACCGGAGAGGTAGACAGCCTTCAGGCCAGCGCGGACCTGCTGGACAGCCTGGTTACCGGTCAGTGCGCCCAGAGCGTTGATGTAGGAGTCGTCGCCCTTGTTGACGGCCTCCCAGAGGATCTCAGCGCCGCGGCGTGCGAGGGTGTGCTCCTCGAGGACGTTGCCCTGGAGCTCTGCAACCTGCTCAGCGGTGTAGTCACGCTTGACCTGTGCCCAGCGCGGGTTCTCGTCCCAGTCCTTCTGGATTTCAGCTGCGGTACGTGGAGTTCCGACAGTCGACATGTGATGTCACTCCCTTTGTTGGTGGAGAATTGTGCCTAACAGTACGAACCTCTGAGGCCGTACGACGCTCAAGTCGGGCCGGTGATCCCGGTGTAAAACCTGGTTGAAGGGCTCGACCTTGTGTGTCACAGGCCACTCTACCAAAGCGTTCCTGCACGTCAACGGGTTGCGGGCGAGTGAATTGTGCGGGGGTACTCGCCCTTTTTGCAAAGTTTGCAAAGTTCTATCTGTTCAGATTTTTCCCGTTGTGGTGTGATTTGTCTCTCGTGCAGGGGTGATGCGGGGCGTTGAGCTCTTTCATCCGGGGGTAACTCGGGATATTGTTCAACGAAAATTTTTGCTTTTCGCCAACGAACGGGGGTAGTCGCTGTTCGCTCGTCGGCCGGTTTGCCTCTTTCGTGATCGAGGTCACCTAATGTGGGAGGGGTAATACACATGGGAAACCGCAACATAAAGGAGTCGAATATGGCCCAGACTCAGCAGACCGAACGCGTCAGCGCTGGTGGCCTCCAGGTCGCCAAGGTTCTCTATGACTTCGTGAATAACGAGGTTCTTCCGAAGGCTGGTAAGTCCGGCGAGGACAACCAGAAGAAGTTCTGGGATGGCTTCGGCGAGATCGTCGAGAAGTTCACCCCGCGCAACAAGGAGCTGCTGGCCAAGCGCGATGAGCTGCAGGCCAAGCTCGACCAGTGGTACACCGACCACAAGGGTGCTCAGGATCCGAAGGAATATGAGGCCTTCCTCCGCGAGATCGGCTACCTGGTTGACGAGCCGGGCGAGTTCGAGATCGCGACCCAGAACATTGATAGCGAGATCGCAGAGACCGCCGGTCCGCAGCTGGTCGTCCCGATCCTCAACGCCCGCTTCGCTCTGAACGCGGCGAACGCTCGCTGGGGCTCCCTGTACGACGCCCTCTACGGCACCGACGCCATCTCTGAGGAGAACGGCCAGGAGAAGGGCAGCGGCTACAACAAGGTCCGTGGCGACAAGGTCATCGAGTGGGGTCGTGAATTCCTGGACCGCGTCATCCCGCTGGAGTCCGGCTCCCACAAGGACGTCACCACGTACTCTGTGACCTCCGGCCAGATCACCGGTGAGATCGACGGCGAGCAGGTCAACCTGCGCAACCCGGAGGTCTACGCAGGCTACGCCGGCGAGGAGTCCAACCCGTCCGGCATCCTGGTCCGCAACAACGGCCTGTACTTCGAGATCCAGATCGATCCGGAATCCCCGATCGGCAAGACCGACAAGGCCGGCGTGAAGGACATCCTCATGGAGTCCGCCATCACCACGATCATGGACTTCGAGGACTCCGTCGCAGCCGTCGACGCCACCGACAAGACCCTGGGCTACCGCAACTGGCTCGGCCTGAACGTCGGCGACCTCTCCGAGGAAGTTGAGAAGAACGGCAAGACCTTCTCCCGTACCCTCAACGAGGACCGCTACTACACCGCCAAGGACGGCTCCGAGCTGCGCCTGCAGGGCCGTTCTCTGCTGTTCGTCCGTAACGTTGGCCACCTGATGCAGAACCCGGCGATCCTGGATGCCAACGGTGAGGAGATCTTCGAGGGCATCATGGATGCCGTCATCACCTCCGCGGCCGCGATCGAGGGCCTGAACAAGGAGAACGCGCACCGCAACTCCCGTACCGGCTCCATCTACATCGTGAAGCCGAAGCAGCATGGCCCGGAGGAGGTTGCTTTCACCAACGAGCTGTTCGCAGCGGTGGAGGACCTGCTGGACCTGCCTCGCTTCACTCTGAAGGTCGGTGTGATGGATGAGGAGCGCCGCACCACCGCCAACCTGGATGCCTGCATCGCCGAGGTTAAGGAGCGCTTGGCGTTCATTAACACCGGCTTCCTGGACCGCACCGGTGACGAGATCCACACTTCCATGCTGGCCGGCCCGATGGTTCGCAAGGCGGACCTGCAGACCGCGCCGTGGAAGATCGCTTATGAGGACAACAATGTCGACGCTGGCCTGGAGCATGGTCTGCCGGGCAAGGCGCAGATCGGTAAGGGCATGTGGGCCAAGACCGACCTGATGGCGGATATGTTGGCCCAGAAGATTGGTCAGCCGAAGGAGGGTGCATCCACCGCGTGGGTTCCGTCCCCGACTGGTGCGACGCTGCACGCGACCCACTACCACGAGGTGGATGTTTTCGAGGTGCAGGACAAGCTGCGCACCGAGGGTCGTCGCGAGACCTTGGGCGACATCCTGACCCTGCCGGTGGCGGAGTCCGCTGATTGGTCTGCTGAGGAGATCGCCGAGGAGATCGACAACAACTCCCAGTCCATCCTGGGTTATGTGGTTCGTTGGGTGGAGCAGGGTGTTGGTTGCTCCAAGATCCCGGATATCCACGACATCGACCTGATGGAGGACCGCGCGACCTGCCGCATTAACTCCCAGCACCTGGCCAATTGGCTGAAGCACGGTGTGGTGACCGAGGAGCAGGTTCTGGACTCCCTGCAGCGTATGGCTGCGAAGGTTGACCAGCAGAACGCTGGGGATGCTGCTTACCGCAACATGGCGCCGAACTTCGACGAGTCTGTGGCTTTCCAGGCTGCGAAGGATTTGGTGTTTAAGGGTCTGGAGCAGCCGGCTGGTTATACCGAGCCGATCCTGCACGCACGTCGTTTGGAGTTCAAGGCTAAAAACGGCATCGCATAACACGGCTGCCGACTCTCGCCAGCGCCCGTGAACGGGGCCGGTGAGTAAAACAACGGGGCGGACACACCACAACGGTGTGCCCGCCCCGTTTTCTTTTGGGGGTGGTGGCGACGGTGAGGCGGCAGTGGGGTGTGCAGGAGGAAGCGCAAAGGGAAAGTCTGCCCGGCCACAAACGGTGGCGGGGAACGTACTATCGGCAGCATGAACCCTGGGAACGTGAACAAGCGACAGCCCGAGACGTCGACAAGCGGGCAGGGGAGCGGCAGCGCAGGTGCAGACCTGCCCGACCTGTGCCTGCCCGATCTGTGGCAGTACGGCGCGATTCTCTTCGACCTCGACGGCGTGATTACCCCCACCGCCGATCTCCACCGGGAGGCCTGGGCCCATATGTTCACCGAGTACTTCCGCGAACTCGGCGCCGGTGGGCAGAGCGTGGCCGAGTACACCGACCAGGACTACTACGACTACCTTGACGGCCGGCCGCGGACCGAGGGCATCGCCGCGCTGCTGCACTCCCGCGGCATCGACCTGCCCGCCGGTAGCGAGGAGGACACGGCGGATGCCAACACCGTCTACGGGCTAGGCGAACGCAAGAATGCCGAGTTCCTCCGACTGCTGGGCCAGGGCATCGCGGCCTACCCGGGCAGTGTCCAGCTCCTCGACACCCTGACTGCGCCGAAGGAGGGCGTGACCCCGCCCCGGCTGGCGATCGTTTCCTCCTCCAAGAACGCCCGCCCAGTACTCGAGGCTGCGGGCCTGCTCGACCGCTTCGAGCTGGTCGTGGACGGCCTGGTCGCCGCGGAGCTGGAGCTGCCCGGCAAACCCGCCCCGGACACCTACCTGCACGCGGCCACGTGGTTGGGTGTTCCCGCCGAGAAGGCCGTGGTGGTGGAGGATGCGCTCAGTGGCGTGGCTTCCGGACGCAACGGCAAGTTCGGGCTCGTCGTGGGGGTGGACCGGGGAGCAGGCGAACAGGAACTGCTCGATGCCGGGGCGGACGCCGTGGTCGCCGACCTCGCGGACTTCGTGCACTAGCCCCGCCACAGCGCCACAGCGCTCGCTGCATCGCCTTGTGCAGCCGCACAATTAGAGCCCCCGTGCCGCCGCGCAAAGGAGTCGCCGTGCAGCCGCACAAGAGAGCAGCGTGACAACCCGAGCCCGCGATTCGGGGTAGTGCAACCCTCCCGCTAGAATGTGCGCGGCTCAGAAGAAAACCTCAACATGTGGGACACAATGACCTCAGCTTCTCAATCCGGAAACGCACAGCTCCAAGCCTTCCTCGCCGCCAAGCGCAACGGTGGCGCGCAGGGGCCGAACCGGCCGATCGACGGTGCGGACTTGGCCACCGAAGGCTACCGGGCGGACCGCCACCACCACGGCGTCGACCCATTGGAGCTGATCGACCGCGATAACAACCCCGTCTGGGAGTGGGGCTGGGCGGAAACCAAACCCAACCGCACCGACTTGGGTGTCGCCGAGACACTCTTCGCGCAGTCCAACGGCTACCTCGGCATGCGCGGCAACCCGCCGGAGGGCCGCGATTCCGCCGTCCACGGCACCTATATCAATGGCGTCTACGAGAACTGGAAGATCACCCACGCCGAGGACGCCTACGGCCTGGCTCGCGATGGGCAGTCCATCATCGACGTCCCGGACGCGAAGGCGATGCGCCTGTACATCGACGACGAGCCGTTGCGCCTCGGCAACGCGGATATCAGCGAGTACAGCCGCACCCTGGACTTCCGTGATGGTGTGCTGCGCCGCAGCATGATCTGGCGTACCCCCGGCGGCAAGCGCGTGCGCGTGACCACCGAGCGCATGGTCAGCTTCCAGGAGCGCCACCTGGCAATCATGGCGCTCGAGGTGGAGCTGCTGGATTCGGACGCCGCTGTCGTCGTCTCCTCCCAGCTGCTCAATCGCCAGGACGGCGAGGGCGAGTTCCCGGATAACAACGGACCCGTCGCCGTCCAGGACGGGGAGCTGGACCCGCGGAAGGGCTCCACCTTCGACGAGCGCGTCCTGATCCCGAAGTACCAGTCCCAACCCGAACCGGAGCGCGCGACCCTGGGTTACCAGGTCAACCACTCCGGCATGACGGTCGCCGCCTCCATGGACCACGAGCTGCGCGTGGACAATCCGGCGACCGCGGACTCCGGCGACGTCGAGGTGACCACGGAGGTCGCGGAGGACGTCGCCAGCGTCGTCTACCACATCAACGGCGCGAAGGGCTGCCACCTGCGCCTGGAGAAGTTCGTTAGCTACCACTCCTCCCGCCACGTGGCACCGAAGGAGCTGGCCTTCCGCTGCGATCGCACCATCAACCGGGCGAAGCAGGTGGGATACAGCAGCCTGGTGGAAAACCAGCGCGAGTGGCTGGGTGAGTTCTGGGAGCGTTCCGATGTGCGCATCGGTGGCCAGCCAGAGCTGCAGCAGGCGGCCCGCTGGTGCATCTTCCAGCTGATCCAGGCCTCCGCGCGGGCCGAGACCACCGGCGTTCCCGCCAAGGGGCTGACCGGTGCGGGCTACGGCGGGCACTACTTCTGGGACACGGAGATCTACGTGATGCCGTTCCTCAGCTACACGAACTCGAATTACGCCCGCAATGCGCTGCGCTTCCGCTACGAGATGCTGCCCTCCGCGCACGAGCGTGCCCTGGAGCTTTCCCACGACGGCGTGCTCTTCCCGTGGCGCACGATTAACGGGCACGAGTCCTCCGCGTACTACGCCGCGGGCACGGCGCAGTATCACATCGACGCGGACGTAGCCTTCGCGCTGATGAAGTACTTCTACGCCACCGGGGATAAGGAGTTCCTCATGCGTGAGGGTGTGGAGATCCTGCTGGGTACGGCCCGGTTCTGGGTATCCATCGGCTTCTTTAACTCCGTGCAGGATCGCTTTGAGATCCACGCGGTCACCGGCCCGGATGAGTACACCACGGTGGTGAATAACAACCTCTACACCAACGTGATGGCGCAATATAACCTGCGCATGGCTGCGAGGGTGCTGAAGACGATGCGCGCCGAGCGGCCGGATGACTACGCGGACCTGGCTGCCCAGCACAAGCTCAACGATTCCGAGCTGGATCGCTGGGAGCTGGCAGCCGAGCAGATGTACATCCCCTTCAATGAGGAGCTGGGGATCAATCCGCAGGATGATTTCTTCCTCAACCGCCAGATCTGGGATCTGGACGATCCGAACGGTGAGCCGAAGCGGCCCCTGTTGCTGCACTATCACCCGCTGACGATCTACCGCTATCAGATCCTGAAGCAGGCGGACGTGGTGCTGGCTCTGTTCCTGCAGGGGAAGCGATTCTCCCAGGAGGTCAAGCGGGCGGACTATGACTACTACGACCGGCTGACCACGGGGGATTCCACCCTCTCGGCGGTGGTGCAGTCCATCATGGCCGCCGAGCTCGGCTATGCGGATAAGGCTCTGGAGTTTTTCCACCGCGGGCTGTTTGTGGACCTGGCGGATATGCATGGCAACACGAGCGACGGCGTGCACATCGCTTCCTGCGGTGGGGTGTGGACTGCGCTGACCTATGGCTTTGGTGGGCTGCGCGATCATGAGGGCGAGTTCACCATTGACCCCCGTCTGCCGGAGGGTTGGGGGCACCTCAGCTACAACGTCACCATTCGGGATGTCCAGGTTCGCGTGACGGTTCGCCCGGGTGAGGTGGAGCTGGTCTCCGTCCGGGGGAAGGACGCCGGTGTGGTCACGGTGCTGGGGCAGGAGGTCCGGGTCACCGGTGAGCCGCAGGTTGTCGTGGGGGAGACGGTGCTCGCCGCAGGTTAGGTCCGGACCCGCCCTCCTCTTCTCCCCGCCCCGGTGGCCGTCGTTGCCACCGGGGCGGGGATTTTTGTGGCTAGTGCGACTGGTGTGGCTCGGGGGCATTTACGCAACGAAGTTGTTGCGCAATAGCCGCACTTCCTGTGATTTTGCCCCAAATAGGGTGTAAAACCCCAGGGTGGACCATGGCAGTTAGTGACCAAGGTCTCCAAGCTCGTAGAGTTATTACGACACTGGAGGTGCCATGACTGTAAAGAATGACGAAAACCGGGACGCCCTTGTCCACGGGAAAATAACGACGAAAGCCCTGCGCGAAAAGCCGGGCATCCCAACCTGGGTTATGAAGCTGACGATGGCCATCACCGGCATCATCTTCGGCCTGTTTGTTCTGGTCCACATGCTCGGAAACCTGAAGGTTTACACCGGCGCTGAGGGCCTCAATACTTACGCGGACTTCCTCCGCGAGGTCGGTTCGCCGATCCTGCCTGAGGGCGGCATGCTGTGGATCTTCCGCATCGTGCTGCTCGTTGCAATCGTGCTGCACGTGTGGTTTGCGTTCGCACTGGTTGGCCGTAGCCACCAGTCCCGCGGCCGCTTCCGCCGCAAGGGCATGGTCAGCAACTGGAATACCTTCTCCGCACGTACCATGCCGGTGACCGGCATCGTGCTGCTGCTGTTCATCATCTTCCACATCCTGGACCTGACCCTGGGTGTCCAGCCGGCTGCGTCCAGCGAGTTCACCGAGGCTGTTGACGGCAACCACGCCGCCTACCAGAACCTCGTGGCCTCCTTCGAGCGCCCGGCAGTGGCGATCATCTACATCGTCGCGATGTTCATCCTGTTCGCCCACCTGTCTCACGGCATCTGGACCGCATCCTCGGACCTGGGTATCACCGGCCACCGCTGGCGCCAGGTGATCCTGTGGATCTCCTACCTGGTCCCGGCCCTGATCCTCATCGGCAATATCTCTATCCCACTGGCTGTGCTGTTCGGGGGCATTGAGCAAGTGCCATTCGTCCCAGGCGTTTAAGCTCGCGAGTCTGTTAAGGAGTAAACGGCTATGAGCGATGTTATTAATCACCCGCACAACCAAACTGCGGATTTCAACTACGACGAGGCAGTCGCAGCTTTCACCGCGCCTGAGTCCTCCGTCGACGGCGTGACCGTCGGCAAGGTTCTGAAGGACAACGCCCCGCACGAGGTCGGCCAGGATCAGCAGTGGACCTACGCCAAGGACCACTTCGGCCTGGTGTCCCCGCTGAACCGCAACAAGTTCCGCGTCCTGATCGTCGGTACCGGCCTGGCCGGTGGCGCTGCCGCTGCAGCCCTCGGCGAGCTGGGCTACGACGTGAAGGTCTTCACGTACCACGATTCCCCACGCCGCGCGCACTCCATTGCTGCGCAGGGTGGTGTGAACTCCTCCCGCGGTAAGAAGCTGGATAATGACTCGACCTACCTCCACACCAAGGACACGGTCAAGGGTGGCGACTACCGCTGCCGCGAGAACGACTGCTGGCGCCTGGCCATGGAGTCCCCGAAGGTCATCGACCACATGAACGCCATCGGCGCACCGTTCTCCCGCGAGTACGGCGGCACTCTGGCAACCCGTTCCTTCGGTGGCGTGCAGGTTTCCCGCACCTACTACACCCGTGGTCAAACGGGTCAGCAGCTGCAGCTGGCGACGACCTCCGCGCTGTACCGCCAGATCGGCGCCGGCAACGTGGAGATCTTCACCCACGCAGATATGCAGGACGTCATCGTCGAGGACGGCGTCTGTAAGGGTGTCGTGATGCGCAACCTGATCACCGGTGAGCTGACCGCTCACACCGGCCACGCAACCGTGCTGGCCACCGGTGGTTACGGCAACGTGTACCACATGTCCACCCTGGCGAAGAACTCCAACGTCTCCGCCATCATGCGCGCCTACGACCAGGGTGCCTACATGGCGTCCCCGTCCTTCGTGCAGTTCCACCCGACCGGCCTGCCGGTCAACTCGGACTGGCAGGCCAAGACCATCCTGATGTCCGAGTCCCTGCGTAACGACGGCCGCATCTGGACCCCGAAGAAGAAGGACGACGACCGCGACCCGAACAACATTCCGGACGACGAGCGCGACTACTTCCTGGAGCGTCGTTACCCGGCATTCGGCAACCTGGTCCCGCGTGACATCGCGTCCCGCGCGAACGCCCAGCAGATCAACGCTGGCTACGGCGTTGGCCCGAAGAAGAACTCCGTCTACCTGGACCTGGGTGACGCCATCAAGCGCCTCGGCAAGGACACCATCCGCGAGCGCTACGGCAACCTGATTCAGATGTACGAGGAGGCCATCGGTGAGTCCGCGTACGAGACCCCGATGCGCATCGCCCCGACCTGCCACTACACCATGGGTGGCCTGTGGACCGACTTCCACGAGATGACCTCCATTCCTGGGCTCTTCTGCTCCGGCGAGGCTTCCTGGATGTACCACGGTGCAAACCGACTGGGTGCTAACTCCCTGCTCTCCTCCTCCGTCGAGGGCTGGTTCACCCTGCCGTTCACGATCCCGAACTACCTGGCACCGCTGCTGGGCGAGGAGGTCTCGGCTGAGGACTCCCCGGCCGCACAGGAGGCCCTGGAACGCTCTCAGAAGCGCATCGACCGGATCATGAACATCCGTGGCGAGGAGCCACACGGCGCGGCCCACTACCACCGTCAACTCGGCGAGATCCTGTACTTCTCCTGTGGCGTGTCCCGCAACGTCGAGGACATGAAGGACGGCATCGAGAAGATCCGCGCACTGCGCAAGGAATTCTGGGCCAACGTCCACGTCCCGGGCGAAGCCAACGAGATGAACCAGGAGCTGGAGTACGCACTGCGTGTGGCCGACTACCTGGACCTCGGCGAGCTCATGTGCGTCGACGCACTGGACCGCGACGAGTCCTGCGGTGCCCACTACCGCGATGACCACCTCTCCGAGGACGGCGAGGCCGAGCGTGACGATGACAACTGGTGCTTCGTCTCCGCTTGGGAGTCGAACGGCGATGAGAAGTTCATCCGCCACTCCGAGCCGCTGTACTTCGATCGAATCCCGCTGATGACAAGGAATTACAAGTAATGAAGCTGAATCTTGAAATTTGGCGTCAGGCGGGCCCGAACGCCGAAGGCCACTTCGAGTCCGTCAAGGTTGACGACGCCGCAGAACAGATGTCCATCCTGGAGCTGCTGGACCACGTCAACACCATGTACGTCGAGGCTGGCAAGGAGCCCTTCGCCTTCGCCTCTGACTGCCGCGAGGGTATCTGTGGTACCTGTGGCCTGATGGTGAACGGCCGTCCGCACGGCCCAGACCAGAACAAGCCTGCCTGCCAGCAGCGCCTGGTTTCCTTCAACGATGGCGACACCATCAAGCTCGAGCCGCTGCGCTCCGCTGCCTACCCGGTCATCAAGGACATGGTCGTCGACCGTTCCGCACTGGACCGCGTCATGGAGAAGGGCGGCTTCGTCTCCGTCCAGGCTGGTACCGCACCGGACGCCGACGACCTGCTGGTCAACCACTCCGACGCGGAGAAGGCTCTGGACCACGCGGCCTGCATCGGCTGTGGTGCCTGTGTCGCAGCGTGCCCGAACGGTGCTGCTCACCTGTTCACCGGCGCGAAGCTGGTTCACCTCACCCTGTCCCCGATGGGTCGCGAGGAGCGCGGCAAGCGCGCCCGCGCCATGGTCGACGAGGTGGAGACCAACTTCGGTCACTGCTCCCTGTACGGCGAGTGCGCGGACGTCTGCCCAGCTGGCATCCCGCTGACCGCCGTTGCCGCGATCACGAAGGAGCGCGCACGCGCTGCCTTCCGCGGTAAGGACGACTAGGTTAAGCTGTAGATACATACAGGTTTTCCGGAAAGTAGGAAAGAAATGGCTCTCGCTGAAAACCTCCACATGGAGCGTTACTACGAGGACGGCTTCGTCCCGTCGAGCTACGATGCGCCGCACTCTTCTCTGCACCGCTCTATCACCTGGGTCGCAATGGGCTCCATCCTGAGCTCCCTGGCCTTCTTCGGCATGGCGATCTACGGCCTGGCTGGTGCAGCCGGTAGCGACAATGCAACCGGGTTCGTTATCGCAGGTCTGATCGGTGCTGCGCTCTTCCTCTTCGGTGGCTTCGCCATGGTCCACATCGGCCGTGCGAACTACCGCGAGTACGTCAAGCGCAGTGGTCGCATCCACTAGAATTTGGCTAGCGAGCGCGTAATGAACGCGCAGGGCACGCACCTCCAACGTAGCCCGCAAAGCTAGTACTTGAGGCCACCCCGGTCCCCGTCATTGAGGACGGCGACCGGGGCGGCTTTTTGCTTGCCAATTCTCGGCTGTACGACGGAACACGAGGCCTGGCCAGTGCATCGACCCGGGTGAGCTGCGGGTGAGCTACGGCAGCTCGTTCTTCGCACCGGGAACCGGAAATCGGCGTGGGGTTGAGCCGCGTGCCGGTAGGGGCGAGGGGCTCGCCCACACCTCAAAGCTGCGATACTGGTGGGGTGAGTCATCGCAGCATTGATAACCCCGCCCCAGCAAGCAGCAGCCTGCCGGTGCCCGGCCCCTCCCCGGAGTCCGAGGCCCAGCGGCGCCACGACCTGCGCAAGCACAAGGCCATCGCCTCGGGTCTGCTGATCTTCGCGGCGATCGTCTTCGCAATCTGCCGCATCGTGGATCACGGCGGCAATGCCCCGGCCTGGGTCGGCTACGTCCAGGCCGCCGCCGAGGCCGGCATGGTGGGTGGCATCGCGGACTGGTTCGCCGTCACCGCACTCTTCCGCCACCCACTGGGCCTGCCGATCCCGCACACCGCGATCATCAAACGGAAGAAGGACCAGGTCGGCCACTCGCTGTCGGAGTTCGTCGGCGAGAACTTCCTCAACGCCACCCTGATCTCCGAGAAGCTGCGCGCCGCTCACCTGCCTACACGGGCAGCCAAGTGGGTTGTGGAATCCGAGGGGGACCAGGTCATCAGCCGGGAGATCGGCAAGCTGATCCGGCTGACGGTCAACGGGGTGAACGCCAAGGAGGTCGAGGCCGTCCTACGCGTGATGGTCATCGACCGCCTCCGCGAACCACAGTGGGGTCCACCGATGGGGCGCGGCCTACAGCAGCTCATCGACGAAGGGCGCACCGAGCCACTGGTGGACGCGGCCGTCATCTGGATGGACGATAAGGCCCGCGAGTCGGAGGACTTCATCGTCAACCTCATCGACGAGCGCACCCCGCGCTGGGCGCCCCGCTTCGTCCGCGAGCTCGTCGGCGACCGCGTCTACCGCGAGGTCGTGGACTTCACCGCTGCGGTGCGGGCCAACCCGAACCACGAGGCCCGCCAGCAGTTTCGCAGCTTCATCGCGGGTCTGGCCCGCGACCTTCAGCACGACCCGGTGATGATCCAACGCATGGAGAGCATCAAGGAAGACATCCTCAACTCCGGGCCCATCACCGCCCTCCCGGCGACCGTGTGGGAGAACACCCGGCACGTGCTCGCAGAGCAGGCCGAGGACCCAGACTCCATGCTGCGCACCCGCATCGCGGCCTGGGTCACCGAATTCGCCAACCGGGTGCTCGCGGAACCACAGCTGCGAGAAAACCTCGAAGACCGGCTGGTGGGGGCGGCGGCCTACCTGGCGGAGAACTACGCAGGCGAGGTCACCAGCATCATCGGCGAGACCGTGGAGCGGTGGGACGCTGAGGAGGCCAGTGACCGCATCGAGCTGATGGTGGGTAAGGACCTGCAGTTCATCCGCGTCAACGGCACCGTCGTGGGCTCCCTGGCAGGGCTGGCTATCTACTCGCTGGCGCAGCTGATCGGCTGGCTTTTCTAGCGGCAGGGTCCGTGGCCTGCCGCTCCCGCTACGTGTCCGGGGAGTGCATTAGGATGAGGCCATGATGAATCCCGCACTACTCATCGGCTTCAAGGTGGCTGGCTACCTGTATTTGTCCCTGTCCGTGATCGTTCTGATCCTGGGGGTTGCTGCCGCTGCCCAGGTGGCAATGACCCGCGATGACGCCTTCGATGTCATCAACCGCAAGAAGCAGAACTGGCTGCTGCTCGGGGGTGGTGCGGCGCTGACGGGCCTGTTCGGTATCTTCGGCGGCGGTGCCTTCCCGCTGTGGATCATCGGTGCGGTGATCGTCGGTATCTACTGGCAGGACGTCCGCCCGGCGATCCGCGACGTCCTCGATAACGCCTCCGGGGCGTGGTAGCCGTGGCTGCCTCCCAGAACTCTTCCGGGTCGGTGGTCCCGAGCCGCGAGTCAGTCGCCCAGATTATGGACGCCACCCTGCTGGCCACCGACGCCAGCCGCGAGGACGTGCGGGCGCTGCTCCGCGAGGCCCAGGAACTTGGCTGTGGCGCGGTGTGCGTATCCCCGTCCATGCTGCCGATCTCGGGGGATTACCCCGGGCTGCGGGTGGCCACGGTGGCGGGATTCCCCTCCGGCAAGCACCAGAGCCTCATCAAGGCCACCGAGGCCCGCTTTTCGGTGGAGCAGGGCGCCGATGAGGTGGACATGGTGATCGACGTGGCCAATGCTCTGGCCGCCGACGAGAATGCCATGCTCTCGGAGATCATGGCCGTGCGCGAGGCGATACCAGCACCGGCGGTGCTGAAGGTGATCCTGGAGTCCGCGGTGCTTTCCGAGGAGCAGCTGCGCGCGGCGGTGCGTTCGGCCGCCCGGGCCGGCGCAGATTTTGTGAAGACCTCCACCGGCTTCCACCCGGCGGGTGGCGCCAGCGTCGAGGCCGTGCGGATCATGGCCGATGAGCTGGATCGGATGGGCAAGCGTGGTCAGGTGGGGATCAAGGCCTCCGGCGGCATCCGTACCTGGGAGCAGGCCGTGGCCATGATCGAGGCGGGGGCGACCCGCTTGGGGGTATCCGCTGCGCGCGCCATCCTCGAGGGCGCGCCGCAGCAGTAGCCGGGGTTTGGTAGGGGGCTTAAGCCGCAGCCCGGTTGAAGATCTCGCCGCCGGAGCCCACGGCTCCCGGGCGGTCCTCCCCGGCCGGGGTGTCGTCCCCAGCACCGTCGTTGCTGCGACCCCCGCGCGGGCTGTCCTGCCCGCCCTGCTGGGGCTGGCCCGCCTCGTTCAGGGAGTTCTGTAGCTCGTCGATGTGGACGTCCGTGCCGTGCAGGGAGATCTGCAGGCCCCGGTTGGTGACGCGCACGTCCCGGGCCTCCAGGCCGCCCGGCGTGTTCTGGTCCACGGAATCCTCGACCGCGCCGCCGAGTGTCTCGGCGAGGACATCCGGCAGCTCCTGGCCGAAGACCTTCACTGCCGAGACCTCCATCGTCAGCTGGCCCTGCTCGATCTTCGGGCTCATCACGATGCTGGCCAGCCCACCGCTGAACTGCACCTCGAGGGTCTGATCCTTGGGGTTCGGCACAACGTCATTGACCTGCAGAAGCTGACTCATCAGGTCATCGCCCGACTGACCGGACTGGTTGGCGATCATCTCCGCCTTCATGACCTCCTTCGGCAGCTCCGCGTCGACGGTCAGCTCCCCGAAGATCATGTCCTCCGGGTTCTCCCCCATCGAGAGCTTCTTGCCGGTGATATGGGTGCGCGGCATGCCGGTGATGACCGGGCGGCTGGGGTCGTTGTCCTCATAGGAGACGTCGATGCTGGAGGGGACCTCCA
The DNA here is from genome assembly GCF_030232315.1 of Corynebacterium sp. MSK039. Classification (NCBI taxonomy): domain Bacteria; kingdom Bacillati; phylum Actinomycetota; class Actinomycetes; order Mycobacteriales; family Corynebacteriaceae; genus Corynebacterium; species Corynebacterium sp. MSK039. The sequence goes on along the minus strand of NZ_JASPJL010000004.1, from coordinate 83,718 downwards.
CCTCCAGGTGGGGCAGCGAGCCCTGCACCAGCCCAAAGAGAACAGGGGTGGTGCCCAACGAGACCTTCGGGTCCTCGGCCATGCGCGAATCCGAGGCTTCGGTCATGGCGTTGGTGATCTCATGCTTGATGTACCAGCGCGCGCCGAACTCGGCGATCAGCGCGAGCAGGAGCACGATGACCACGATGATGGCCAGGATCTTCGGCGCCTTCGACTTCTTCTCCGGCGCCTGCTGGGCCGGGTAGCCGGAGAATTGGGGCTGCTGCTGGGGATAGTAATTTTGAGAGCTCACCCAACATAGTGTTCCGCAAAGCCGGCGAGATTTCTATAGAACGTCTAGAGCCGGATGTCGCTGACGAGCTCCCAGGGGACGGTGAGCAGGTTGTCCTGCATTCGCCGCCGCGGGTTGAGCTTCGCAACCCCGGCAGGGAGCTGGCCCAGCAGGTCCTCCCGGGCGAAGCGCCAGCGCACCCGAGGGCCGTAGGGTGCATAGCCCGCCGCCCGGTCCCAGGCCGCATCCGCAGCCTGCAGCAGCGCGAAGACCTTGTGGCCCTCGGTGTTCTCGTGGATCAGGGCCTTCGGCAACCGCTCCGCCACATCCGAAGGCTTGTCCACATCGGCCGGGTCCCAGGCCAGCGTCAGCGTCCGGGGGCCGGACTCGTCCAGGAGCACCCAGGCTGCCCGCCGCCCGATCTCATCGCACGTTCCCTCGATGATCTGCCCGCCGGGGTTAAGCCCCGCGATCATCATCCGCCAGGCCGCCAGGACCTCGGAGACGTCGTACTGGCGCAGCACGTTGAAGGCCCGCACCACCTCGGCGCGGTGGCCCGCCAACTCGAAGCCGCCCAGGGCGAATTCCACGCCATCGCGGGGCGGCAGCACCCGGGAGGGCTCGATCTCGAGCCCCAGCACGCGCACCTCAGGATTTACCCGGCGCAGCCACCCCGCCCATTCCACCGTGGTGGTGTGAGAAGCCCCGTAGCCCACATCCACGGCAAGGGGGCGACGTCCTGTCAAAGAAGCGGCATCGAAGGCAGCGCGCACCGCGGGGTGATGGGCGAGCCACCGATCGGCCTTGCGCAGCCGGTTGAAGCCGGTCGTGCCACGGGTGGGTACGCCAACGGGCCCGTCCTGCGACCAGGAACGGGCCCGTAGATTGTGGGCGTGATCAGCCACGGAAGTTTAGGCGTTCTCCTTCAGATACTTCTCGATCAGGGAGGACTCGTGGGCGATGAACTGCTCGACCCACTCCATGATCTTCGGCTCCAGCATGGAACCCATCATGGGGATCTTAACGTCCACCGCGGACTTGGCGCTCAGGGAGGTCGCGCCATCGGCGTCCTGCAGCACCAGGTCGGCGTTGAACTTCACCGGCAGGCCCGAGACCTCCGCGGTGACGGTACCGGTCGCGCGGCCGCCCTCGACCGGTCCCAAGGTGACGGTGCGGGCCAGCTCCAGGGTGGCCGGAACCATCGCGCGGAAGGACTCTGGGACGGCATCAATCGGCAGCTTCTCGGCCAGCTCAATCTTGACGTTCGGGCCGCCGGTGAAGTTGCGGACCTCGCCGGGTTCGTCGCCGATGTTCTTCGCCTCGTACTCCCAGTACTCCTGGCTGGATAGCGCGGCGTGGACCTCGGCGAGCGGGAAGCCGATGCTGTGGGTGTTCTCACTGTTAGTCGTCATGGCTACAGGCTACCGTTAGAGGGGTGACACAAAAGCAGAATCACGCCAATACTTTTCCGGCCGCAACTACTGGCCCCGCCGCCCCGCCGAGCCTCGACGAGGCTGCCGCCGCCGTCGCCCCCACCGGGGCTGCCGTGGATCGCCGCCCGCTCGCGGAACTGACCACGCTGCGCATCGGCGGGCAGCCCGCCGCCGTGGTGGAATGCACCACCGCCGAGCAGCTGGCCGGTGTTCTGGAGACCGTCGATGCCGCGGGCTGGCGCGTGCTGATCGTTGGTGGGGGATCGAACCTGCTGATCGGGGACGGGCCGGAGGTCTCCGAGCTGGTGGTGGTGCACGCCGCGGACACACCGGCGGCGGGCATCAGCATCGATCCGGAGACGGGCGTGTGCTCGGCCTTCGCGGGAGTGGAGTGGGACCGCTTCGTCGCCGCGACCGTGGCCGCCGGCCTGGGCGGGCTGGAGTGCCTCAGCGGCATTCCGGGCTGCGTCGGCGCCACCCCGGTGCAAAACGTTGGCGCCTACGGGGCGGAGGTCTCCCAGGTGCTGCGCCGGGTACGCCTCTACGACCGCGCTCGCCGGGTCGCCGAGTGGGTGGCGCCCGAGAGCCTGGACCTGGCCTACCGCTACTCGAATCTGAAGTTCACCGACCGTGCGGCGGTGCTGGAGGTGGAGTTCCAGCTGGACCCGGCGGGGCTCTCCCTGCCGCTGCGCTTCGGTGAGCTGGCCCGGCGCTTGGGCGTGGCCCGCCCGGCCGAGGGGGAACAGGCCGGTGAGATCCGCCGCCCGGCAGCAGAGGTTCGCGAGGCGGTGCTGGAGCTGCGCGCCGGCAAGGGCATGGTTCTCAACGCCGAGGATCACGACACCTGGTCCGCCGGTTCCTTCTTCACGAACCCGGTCGTCGCGGGGGAGGCGGCGCGGGATGCGGTGGTCGCCGCCGTGCGCGAGCGCGTGGGTGAGTCGGAGGCCGAGGCCATGCCACTGTTCTCCGTCGGCACGCCGGAGAATCCGGAGTTCAAGTTCTCCGCGGCCTGGCTCATCGAGCGGGCGGGCTTTCACAAGGGCTGGCAGGTGCCGGGCCGGGAGCGCGCCGGGCTGTCCACCAAGCACACCCTGGCGCTGACCAACCGGGGTGGGGCGAGTAGCGAGGACCTGGTGGCGCTGGCCACCGCGGTGCGCGACGGGGTCTTCGAGGCTTTCGGCGTGGAGCTGGTGCCCGAGCCGGTGTGGATCGGGGCGGAGCTGCCGCAGGTCAACAGCGCAACTGACTAGGCACTAAAAGAACAACGCCCTTGGCGCGAGCTTCGCGACCCCCAAAGCTGGGGTCAGTCTCGGCCTAGGGCGTTGTGCGTGTTCGGTATCGCCGGGCGAGTACCTGAGGCGGGTGAGTGCCCGTCTCAGGCATCGAACCCGGCGACCCGGGTGGAGGCTTAGCCCTCCTCGGCGACGATCTTTTCGACCATGTCCTTGATCTCGCGGCGGCGGATCTTACCGATCAGGTCCGTCGGCAGCTCGTCGACGACGAAGAAACGACGTGGCACCTTGTAGCGGGTCATCTCGTGGCGTGCCCACTCCTTGACCTTCTCCTCCTCGAAGTCCTCCTTCTTGACGTGCTCGTCGAGCACCACGGCGGCGACGACCTCGTCGGAGCCGTCCTCCTTGGCCAGGCCCACCACGCCAGCCTTCGCAATCATCGGGTGATCCGCCAGGACTTCCTCGACCTCCGCCGGGTAGACGTTGAAGCCACCCGTGATGATCATCTCCTTGATGCGGGAGACGATGCGCAGGAATCCATCCTCCTCCATGACGGCCATGTCACCGGTCTTGAACCAGTCCTCGAAGAACGGCTGCTCGTCATCGGCGACGTTGATATAGCCGCTGAACACCTGCGGACCACGGATCAACAGCTCGCCGGCCTCGCCGTCCGGCATGGTGCGGGAGAGATCCTCCGGATCAGCGACCCGAACCTCGGTGCTCGGGAACGGGATGCCGATATAGCCTGCACGCGCGTGCTCCGAAATAGGGTTCGCAGTGGCGATCGGGGAGGTCTCGGTCAGGCCGTAGCCCTCGATGATGGAGCCACCCGTGCGCCCCTGCCACTGGTGCGAGATGGACACCGGCAGTGGCGCCGCGCCGGAGAGCGCGTTCTTCACGCCGTTGATGTCCAGGTTGTGCTCCTCCGCAGCCTCCAGGATCTTGTCGTACAGCGTCGGCACGCCCGGCATGTACGTCGGAACCTGCTTCTTCATCTGATCCACGATCAGCGGGATCTCCGGCTTCGGCAGCAGGCAGAGCTTGCCGCCAGTCGCCACGCCGAGTGCTGCGGTCAGGGTCAGACCGAAGATGTGGAACATCGGCAGTGCGGCCAGGTAAATCTCCTGCTCGCCCTCGCCGAGCTCACCCACCCAGGCCAGACCCTGGGCCACGTTCGCCATGATGTTGCGGTGCGTCAGCATCGCGCCCTTCGGCTTGCCGGTGGTGCCGGAGGTAAAGAGGATGAAGGCCTCGTCATCCAGGCTGCGCTCCGGCACCGGACTGAGGTAGGCGCCGTCGCCGCCGATGGTGCCGTCGACCAGCTTCTGGAAAGGCACCGTGCCCGGTGCCGGGGAGTGCAGCTGTTCCCGCTTTTCCTTCAGGGAGGAGATCGGCAGCTTCAGTGCGAGCTGCTTGATCTTCGGCATCGCCTCGATCATGTTGACGGTGACGACGGTATGCAGCTGCGTGCGGTTGACCAGCTCCTCGCACAGCGGGGCGATCTTGTCCCAGGCGATGATGACCTTCGCGCCGTGGTCGATGAATGGTCCCTGCAGCTCGCGGGCGGTGTACAGCGGATTGTGTTCCACCACCGTCGCACCCAGGTATAGCACCGCGAAAATCGAGATCAGGTGCTGCGGGCAGTTCGGCAGGCAGATGGCGACGCGGTCGCCAGGGCGGACTCCGAGCGCCTTCAGTCCAGCGGCTACCTTACGGACCTGAACGTGCGCCTGGGCATAGGTCGTTGTGCCGCCGAAGAAATCGAGCATCACATCCTTGCCGTGCTCGTTGCTGGCCTTGATGAACATGTCCACCAAGGTGTCGCCGCTGAGTTCGATCTCCGCAGGAGTCCAGGAGTTGTAGTACTTCAGGTACGGCTTCTCCCGCCAAGCGCGGCCTTCAGGCTTCTTTCCTTCCTCGTTCGCCGCGGAAGAGTTGGGGGCGAGGGTTTCGGTCATGTCTTTATCCTCCTTGGGGTCCGAAACAAGGAATGTGATGCGGGTCTCACTAACGCTAGCTGCTCCGGGGACATTTGTGTGTGAAAACAAATAACTCGCAAGGAATACTAACGCCGGCGGGGAGGCGGCCTCAAAGGGGCTGGAGCGAGTGGGGGAACGTAGGATCGGAAAGCATGCGCATCGCGATGATCTCTATGCACACTTCTCCGCTGGAACAGGCGGGAACCGGCGACGCCGGCGGAATGAACGTCTACATCCGAAACACCGCCGAACAGCTGGCCAAACTGGGCTTAAGTGTGGACATCTTCACCCGCGCCACCCGGCCGCTGCAGGGGGAGGTCGTGGAACTCGGTGACGGGGTGCGGGTGATCAATTGCGTGGCCGGACCCTATGAGGGGCTGAGCAAGGAGGAGCTGCCGACTCAGCTGGCCGCGTTCACTGGCTCCGTGCTCGCCTTCACCCGGCAACACGGGCTGAGCTATGACCTCATCCACTCCCACTACTGGCTCTCTGGCCAGGTCGCGTGGCTGCTGCGAGACCTGTGGAATATTCGCTGGGTCCACACCCCGCACACGCTGGCCGCAGTGAAGAATAACTACCTCTCCGAGGGGGATCACCGGGAGCCGGAGTCCCGTCGCATCTGTGAGCAGCAGATCGTGGACAACGCCGACGTCCTCATCGTCAACACCGACGCCGAGGTCGCGGACGTCGAGGAGGGCTACGACTCCCATAAGGCCCGCATCGCGGTGGTCACCCCTGGCGCCGATATTGAAAAATTCACCCCCGGCACCGAACGCGCCACCGAGAACGCCCGCCGAGCTCTGGGAATCCCGCTCTCTGCGAAAGTGATCGGCTTCGTGGGGCGCCTCCAGCGACTCAAGGGGCCTCACGTGCTGCTGCAGGCCGCCGCGACCCTCATCGAGCGCTACCCGGATATGCCGATCCGCGTGCTGATCTGCGGCGGGCCGAGCGGTTCCGGGCTGGAGCGCCCGAAGTGCCTGGAGGAGCTCGCCGAGGAGCTGGGAATTTCGCGCGCGGTGCGCTTCTTGACGCCCCGCCCGCCCGAGGAGCTCGTCTCGATCTACCAGGCCGCGGACGTGGTGGCGATGCCGAGCGCGAATGAATCCTTCGGTCTGGTCGCCCTGGAGGCGCAAGCCACCGGCACGCCCGTGGTCGCCACCCGCATCGGAGGGCTGCAGGCCGCGGTCGCGGAGGGGAAGTCTGGTCTGCTGGTCGACGGCCAGGATCCGCAAGCCTGGGCCGATGCGCTGGGCCAGCTGCTTTCCGACGACGACCAGCGCATCGCGATGGCGGAGTACGCGCCCCAGCACGCCGCCCGCTATAGCTGGGAGAATACGGCCAAACAGCTGGTGGAGCTCTACCGAAGCCTCCCGACGATGCCGGAGGAGGGCCCCGCGGAGCGTCACCCCGCGGGCAGCGCGAATTAGCGCTCACGCCTTCCGCAGCTCGGCTGCGGGGGTAGGTTGGGGGCATGAACCTCGAAAAGATCTCTGCGCTCTTAGACGAAGCCGACGTTGACTACGTCGAGTCCGGCGGCAACCTGGTCGTCGTCCTCCCGGGGGAACGCAGGCTCAAGACCAACTGCCTCTTCATCCCGCAGGAGGGCATGTTCCGGGTTGAGGCCTTCGTGTGCCGTGCAGTGGAGGAGGCCCAGGAGGAGGTCTACCGGCTGCTGCTGCAGGCCAACCGCCGAACCTACGGGGTGCACTACACCCTCGACGGAAATAACGACATCTACCTGGTCGGACAGTTCGGCGAATCCACTACCGCCGAGGACATCCAAAGAATCCTGGGGCAGGTGCTGGAGCGCGCGGACGGGGACTTCAACCGCATCCTGGAACGCGGTTTCGAATCCTCCATCCGCCACGAGTGGGCCTGGCGGCTTTCTCGCGGCGAGCCGACCTTCAACCTGGGGGCCTTCCAGCGCCTGCGTCCCACCGACGAAGAGGTCGACCAGCTGGCTCCCATGCCCGGCAAGTCCCCGCGCGAGGTTGTGGCCGAGCAGGCCGCCGCACCGGCAGAGGCTGAGGAGAAGACAAGCAAGGAGGCCACCGGCCAGGACACGGAGTAGCGGGCCGCGCCCGGACAGCGCGGGAGTGTGCCCCGCGAACGGGGCCACCGGCCACCTGGGCCACAACGTTTCATGGCAAAATGGAGGTATGAGCAACACTGAAGGAACACTGATCCTCCTCCGCCACGGGCAGAGCGAATGGAACGCAACGAACCAGTTCACCGGCTGGGTGGACGTCAGCCTCACCGACCAGGGCAAGGCCGAGGCCAAGCGGGCCGGTCAGCTGATTAAGGACGCCGCCGTCGAGCCGACCGTCCTGTTCACCTCCCTGCTGCGTCGCGCGATCATGACCGCGAACATCGCCCTGAACGAGGCGGACCGCCACTGGATCCCGGTGCAGCGCGACTGGCGCCTCAACGAGCGCCACTACGGTGCGCTGCAGGGCCTGAACAAAGCCGAGACCCGCGATAAGTACGGCGAAGAGCAGTTCATGTCCTGGCGCCGCAGCTACGACACCCCGCCGCCGCAGATCGACGTGGATAGTGAGTACGCGCAGACCAACGACGTGCGCTACGCCGATCTGCCGGAGGTCCCGCGCACCGAGTGCCTGCAGGATGTCGTCAAGCGCCTCGTCCCGTACTACGAGGCCGAGATCGAGCCACGCCTGAAGGCGGGGGAGACCGTCCTCGTCGTCGCGCACGGCAACTCCCTGCGCGCGCTGGTCAAGCACCTCGACGAGATCTCCGACGAGGACATCGCCCAGCTGAACCTGCCGACCGGCATGCCGCTGGTCTACAAGTTCGACAGCAACGGTGCGGTCAAGGTCAAGGGTGGCGAGTACCTCGACCCGGAGGCAGCAGCAGCCGGTGCGGCCGCCGTGGCTGCCGAGGGCAAGAAGTAACACCCTCCGCTGAGCTCACCACGTAAGGCTCACCACCTAAGCCGAACGCCCCAGGAAAACTTCCTGGGGCGTTCGTGCGTCGAGTGGGGCGCGCTGACATCCTGTTCGCGCTGCCGCAGCCCACTCAAGCGTGATTGAGCGGGCGTACTAGAGCTTGCGCTCGCGGGCCGCCCGGGTCGCCGGGTGGATCGTCAGCAGCGGGAAGCCGCTGGGTGCCAGCGGAGCCCCCGCCTCGTTCTGCTCGCCGGTGGCCGCGGCGCGTGCCTCCAGGGCCTCGCAGTGCTCCGCCAACACCTCGTAGGACTCCTCGCCGATGAGCTCCACCAGCTCGTCTTTGTGGGTGCGCCACATGGCATCGGCCGGCCCGCCCTGGCCCTCGGCGCTGCCTGCGTGGCAGTTCGGGTCCGTGGTGCACCACCAGTCGAAGTCCGCCCCACCGTCACCCCAGGCGCGGCGGTTGTACTCCGTGATCGTGGTGCGCAGCATCTCTTCGCCATCGGGGCGGGTCTCCCAGTCCTCCAGGCGGCGCAGTGGCACCTGCCAGCAGACCTCCGGCTTGGACTCCACGATGGACTCGCCGTTCTCGGTGGCCCAGATGTGCAGCGCGCAGCCGATGCCGCCGTCAAAGCCCGCGCGGTTGGCGAAGATGCAAGCGCCGTCGACAGTCTTGGTCTTCAGCGCGGGCTCCATCTCGCCCTCGTCGTTTTCCAGCTCGTCCCACTCGAGCCACGGCTCGAGCTCCCCGTCAGCCTGCTCCTTCTCTCCCGGGGTTTCACCAGGCGTGTAGAGCTGCCACTGCTCGGGGCTGAGCTCCTGAACCACACGGTTGAGGTTGGCGCGGTCGTCGTCGTCGGTAAGAAAAGCACCGTGGACGCAGCAGGCCACGCCCGGGTCGGCGGCGACGTCGATGCCGTGGCAGGCCTCCGTGCCGAAACGGCAGCGGTAGGTGGACATCAGCCAGGTCAGGTCGATCTGGATGATGTGCTCGGAGTCGGCCGGGTTGATGAATTCCAGCCATTCGCGGGGGTAATCGCCGGGCAATTCGACGCCCCGGCGTACCGAAAGGTCAGCTGGGGTGCCGTCCGGATAGCCGGATGCGATGGGGTGGGGGGAATTTGGCTCGCTATTTCTCACGCAATCCACCGTAGACCCGATAGGCTGAAAACGTGAGATTAGGTGTCTTGGACGTTGGCAGTAATACGGTTCACCTCGTGGTTGTGGATGCCCAATACGGTGGCCCGCCAACTCCCATGAGTAATTGGAAAACCCCCATGCGGTTGGTGGAGTACCTCTCGAAGAAGGGGAACATCAACTCGAAGGGGATCGATAAGCTCACGCGCGGCGTAGGGCTGGCTTCGGAGATGGCGGAACAGTTCCGCTGTGAGGAGCTGCTGCCGTTTGCGACGTCGGCGATCCGTTCCGCGAATAATTCCGAGAAGGTGCTGGACGCGGTCGAGGACGCCACCGGCGTGCGGCTGCAAATCCTCACCGGCGAGGAAGAGGCCCGGTTGACCTTCCTCGCGGTGCGTCGCTGGTACGGCTGGTCGGCTGGCCGGATCTGCGACCTCGACATTGGTGGCGGTTCCCTGGAGATGTCCGTGGGAACTACGGAGAGCCCGGACGTGGCGCTGAGCCTGGATCTGGGTGCGGGCCGGTTGACCCGGGAATGGTTCGACAGCGACCCGCCGTCCCGGAAGTCCGTGAAGAATCTGCGGGAGTTCATCGAGGAGCAGCTGGACGCCAATATCAAGGAATTCCAGGATGCCGGCCCCATCGACGTGGCGGTGGGGACCTCTAAGACTTTCCGCATGCTTGCCCGCCTGACTGGTGCGGCCCCGAGCTCTGCGGGGCCACGCGTGAAGCGCACCCTGACCCAGCCTGGCCTGCGGCAGCTCATCGCTTTCATCTCCCGCATGACGGCGGCGGACCGCGCGGAGCTGGAAGGCGTCAGCCAGGAACGGTCCCACCAGGTGGTGGCTGGCGCGCTGGTCGCGGAGGCGGCGATGCGCAAACTGGACCTGGATTCCTTGGATATCTGCCCGTGGGCGTTGCGTGAGGGAATGATCTTCCACCACACGGACGTGGCTTTCGAAGATTTTTCTTAGTTTCCTAGCGCCATTAGGGTGTGAAATGAACAAAACCAAAAATGGCGCTTCGTATACTATGCGAAACAGTTATTTGTATGTTCACGTGGACATTGATGGGAACATTCGATGAGTGAGAAGCTTACGGTCGCGGAACTGCTCGCCCGCAGCGGTCGCACATCTTCTGATAGCGGCCGCCGCCGGCGCCGTCGCAGCCTCGACGAGGGTGGCATTTCCGTTGCCGAGCTGACCGGCGCGATCCCGGTCGTCGGGGACACCGAGAGCGAAGCTTCCACCGCGCCCGCACCGGGCGCTGACAAGCGTGAGCAGCCCACGGTCGATCGGGCTGAGGCCGGGGTAAAGCAGGCCGATAAGGCTGAAAAGACGGCGAAGCCTGAGCAGGCCAAGCAGGCTCAGGCTGTCGAGCAGGCTGAAGATAAGAAGGCTGAAGCCGAAAAGGCGAAGCAGGCCGAGGCCAAGCAGGCCAAGGAGGCTGCCGCAAAGAAGGCCGCCGAGGAGAAGGCGGCAGCGAAGCAGGCGGCTGAGGAGAAGGCCAAGAAGGCCGAGGCTGAAAAGCTTAAGCAGGCAGAAGCCGAGAAGGCGAAGAAGGCCAAGGAAGCTGCTGCCAAGAAAGCCGCAGAGGAAAAGGCCGCGGCGAAGAAGGCCGAAGAAGAGGCTGCAGCCAAGAAGGCTGAGCAGAAGAAGCCTGAGCCCAAGAACGCGGCTGCCGCTAGCTCCGCGATTGTCGACCGCCGCGAGGTTCCGGCACAGCGTCCGGAGGAACAGACCTCCGAGATCCCGGCTGTCACCGATAAGGCCGCGCCGGCAAAGAAGAACACCGAGCCCTCCACCGAGCAGACGGCCCTGATCACGAAGGTTACCGCGGACCAGGCGGAGGGCGCTGAGCCTGCGAAGGACGCCTCGGCGAAGAGCGCTTCGGCTACGAAGGCGCCGGCCAAGGACGCTGACCAGAAGGGCTCTGGCGCCGGGGCCGCGGCGGCTGCTGCCACCGCCGGTGCTGCCGGCACTGCCGCCGCGACGCGGGGCTCCGATGCGGAGCGCAAGGGGGAGCAGCCCGCTCCGGAGGAGTTCCACAGCCCTGAGGAGCTCGAAGAGCTGCAGCGCACCCTCGGCGAAGACGAGGTCATCGAGTACGAGGATGACACCATCTCCTGGCCAGCCCTCATCGGCCAGGCCATCGCGGCCATCCTGGTCGGCATTGGCGTGTTCCTCGGATTCAAGCTCCTGTGGGGCTCCCTGCCAGCGGTGCTGGTGCTGGTGCTCGCCCTCGCGGTGACGCTCGTGATGGTCGGCGTGGTGCACGCACTGCTGCGCCACCGCGACAAACTCATCATGATTCTCACCTTCGTGGTGGGCTTGGTACTCACCATCGGCCCACGGCTGATCATGAGCATCTAAGTTTCTGCGCGCCGCGAGGCGCGCTTTTCTTTTTGCCGCACCAGCCACGTTCGGGCGGGGTGCTGTGGCGCCGGAGGGCGACGTCCTCACAACTGGATGCGAGACCACCGAAAACGGGGGAGCTGCACGCAAGCGCTGCAATCGACGCGCCGGGCTGGCACCCTGGAGGGCATGACTCGAATCGCAATCATCGGCGGCGGGAACATCGGCGAAGCATTGATCGCCGGGCTCGTCGCAGACGGAATTGACCCGAAGAACATCATCGTCGCGAACCGCAGCGAAGACCGGCTCACCGAGCTGGCGGACCGCTACGGGGTGCTGACCGCGGAGGACTCGGTCACCGCCGCGGTGGAAGCGGACGTCCTGTTCAACTGCGTGAAGCCCGACGGCACGCTCTCCGTTTTCGACGAGGTCGCGGAACAGCTGGACGATAACGACGCCACGACGGTCGCGGTCTCCGTCGCCGCTGGCGTGACCATCGGTGCGATGGAGAATGTGCTGCCTGCGGGCACCCCGGTGGTGCGCGTGATGCCGAATACCCCGATGCTGGTCGGCAAGGGGACCAGCGCGATCGCGGGTGGCCGCTTCGCGACGGAGGAGCAGCTGGAGACGGTGCGCGAACTGCTGGCCAAGGTGGGCACCGCGGTGATCGTCAAGGAGAAGGACATCGACGCGGTCACGGCGGTCTCCGGGTCCGGCCCGGCATACTTCTTCCTCGTCGCCGAGGCGATGGTGGACGCAGGCGTGAACCTGGGTCTGCCACGGGCGCTGGCCGAAAAGCTCGCGATCGGTACCGCAGAGGGTGCAGCCCAGATGATGGCCAACGGCCTTGCCGAGGGTGGTGACGGCCCGGTGGAGCTGCGGGCGAAGGTCTCCAGCCCGGGCGGGACGACCTCCATGGCGACCCGCACCCTGGAGGAGGAGGGGCTGCGCCGTGCCTTCTTCCGCGCGATGGAGGCGTGCCGGGACCGCTCCGTGGAGCTCGGCGCCCCACCGAAGGGGGACTAGGGGAGCACGGGGTGCCGTGGGGGAGGCAGCGCATCGTGGGGGTGTGAAGTGATAGCGCGTAAGGGGGTTAAGAGCGGTGCGTGAGGGGTCGCATCGTGGGGCCTGCCGCAATGCGCGGCGGGCCCGATTTTTGTAATTTCAAGACTCCCGGGGCGGGAAGAGTCTCAAGTGAAACTTGAGGTGGGGGTGGTGGGTGTTGAACTGTTTGCACTGGTCAACCCAAGTCACAAAAAGAAACAAATAGCACTTTCGACATAATCGTCCCTGAATGCGCAAGCGTCACTTGGTTCACGTTATAGTAGTGAGGAAAGCGTGGCCGCGTGATGTCCTGCAGAAGGGGAAGTCTGCAGCGCGGGGCCGTGTGAAGAAAGAGATAAGACTTTATGGCTAACCCAATGGGTGGAAATGACAAAGGAACCTTTCTGACCGTCGCTGAGGTTGCAGAGCTGATGCGCGTGTCGAAGATGACCGTGTATCGCCTGGTACACGCTGGCGACCTGCCGGCGGTGCGCGTGGGCCGCTCCTTCCGCGTCCACGAGCAGGCAGTGAGCGAGTACCTCGGTGCGTCCGTCTACGACGCCTCCGAGGGGCAGACTGGTTAGAAACCCTCCCCGACCGTGGTCTCAGCGCCATAGCAGTCGGGGTTTAGCGCTGCCACCGGCGCATAGAAACCGGCCCTTATGGGCCGATTTTTGTGCGCTCAGCCACTGGAGCGGTAGAATTTAATAATTCGTGTCCTATGTGAGCTCCCGGGTCGCCCCGGCGATGAAGCGCTGAAGCGTAGGGCTCGCCTTGTTCGCTGACTTCCGGGCGGCAGCCGCCTACCGGGGCTGCGGAACCGTCGCGATGGCGCGGCATACGAGTTTTCAACAATTTGAAGTGAGGTGCCCACGATGGGTTCTGTGATTAAGAAGCGCCGCAAGCGCATGTCCAAGAAGAAGCACCGCAAGATGCTGAAGCGCACCCGCGTGCAGCGTCGCAAGCTGGGCAAGTAAGCCGTACCGGGCCACGCGCCCGATTCGCGGCTCGCGAGACAATTCTCGCGACGAGACGGCTGCGATGCCGCCGCACGAGCCCCAGTGGGAGCCAACCGGCCCCGCTGGGGCTTCGTGCTGTTTAAACACTGGAAGCTGGAATGCCCGCGCTGAAGGAATCCAGCGGGGCGGCGGGCACTGGAGACCTAGCGCCGGGAGAGTGCGCCGGTGAGGGCGGGGAGGAGAAACCACCCCACCGCCCCGGCTGCCAGCATGCCCGCCGCCGTCGCGCTGGCTTCGGCCGCCAGCAGCGTGCGCTTCGGATCGTGCTTTCGGTACTCCACCGTCGGCCAGCCCCGCTCCCGGGCTGCCTCCGCCAGGCGGGGATCAGCGTTGACCGCGACGGCCCGGCCGACCAGGGAAAGCAGCGGCATGTCGTTAAAGGAATCCGAGTACGCCACGCAGCACGAAAGATCGTAGCCCTGCTGCTCCGCGAGGGCAGCCACGGCATCCCGCTTCTCGGGGCCGTGCAGGATATCTCCCACCAGCCGGCCTGTGAACCTCCCATCGGAGACTTCCGCCACCGTTCCCAACGCCCCGGTGAAGCCCAGGGCCCGGGCTATGACCTGTGCGAGCTGCACCGGTGCCGCGGTAACCAGCCACACACTGTGGCCGGCCTCCAGGTGCTCCTCGGCGAGCTCCCGGGCACCCGGGAAGATCCGCTGGGCAATCGTGCTCTCCCAGATCTCCTCCGTGAGCGCCACGACCTCGGCCTCGCTGCGGCCACGCACGATCTCGAGCGCCCGCTGCTTGCCGGAGGCGATATCCGGCTGGCTCTCGGTGCCGGAGAGGATGAACTTCGCCTGCTTCCAGGCGAAGCCCGCGATATCCCCCACGGTGAAGAAGCGCCGGGAGGCCAGCCCCAGCGCCAGCCAGAGGGAGGACGCCCCCTTGATGATCGTGTTGTCCAGGTCGAAGAATGCCGCGGTGCTGGGGTTTTGCGGAACATCAGCTTTGGGCGGGGACAACCTCAGTGTGCCGCCCGCGGCCAACCATGCCCCATGGACGGAGGCTCGGCCGCTTTCTAATTGTGTTGGGGTGACGGGGGGAAAGCTGTGTTGGCTCGGTTGGCTAGGTTGGGTCGGTTGAATGATTTGGATGGGTTGGCTGACACGGAAAGCTGTTGACTTAATCTCGCCCACGGCTACCAAGGTACCGTTGAATCCGTGACTGGTGATGAGAAGAAAACTGTGACCCTCCTGACCCGCACAACCTGCGGCTCCTGCGCCCGGGTCTGGGAACAGATCCGCCCGGTCGTCGCGGCGAAAAACGCCACGCTGGAGCGGGTCGACGTCGACGAGGACCCGGAGCTGAAAATGGAATTCGGTGACCGCGTGCCCGTCGTCCTCATCGACGACGAGGAATTCGCCTGCTGGGAAGTCGACAACGAAGAGCTCGCGGCTGCGCTTGAGGGCTAAAACGGCAACGCGGGGCACCACGGAACATCACAGTTGGGCTGCGCGCCGTTCCCAACGTCCCGTCCCTATAACAGTCGGCTATGCCTGTTTTGTCATTGGGGTCGGTTAAGGGATACCGTAGGTAGCTGTTAAAGAGCCGATGGCAAGCGTCGGCAGGGGAGCTGCGCCCATCAGCAGCATCTGGCTACCGACCTCGTCGGCTGCGGTGCATCACCCCACCACGGGGGAGCATTCGGCCCACCGTCGGCGGCCCCAAGGCCCGGGTCCGACTCCCGGTTCGCGAGGAGGCACGCAAGACCGATGGCTGGGCACGTCCAAACCGGTTCCGCCGCCGTGCTGCTCGTCGGGCTTTCCTTCCGCTCCGCCCCGGTATCCCTCCTCGAGCAGGTCTCCACGGTCGATAGCGACCTTCCCAAGCTGGAAAGTGCCCTGCTGGATCACGACTCCCTCTCCGAGGCGCTGGTTCTGTCCACCTGCAATCGGATGGAGTTTTACACCGTCGCCAATGCCTTCCACCCCGGCCTCGACCACATCGTGGACACCATCGCCACCTACTCCGGGCTCGCCGACAGCGACCTGGAACCGCACCTCTACGTTCACTACTCCGACGCCGCGGTGGAGCACATGCTCAACGTTGCCTCCGGCCTGGACTCCATGGTGCTGGGGGAACAGCAGATCATCGGCCAGCTCCGCGGCGCCTACGAGGAGTCGAAGGAGGCCGGCACCGTCGGGCGCACCCTCCACGATCTCACCCAGCGAGCCCTGCGCACCGGTAAGCGCGTCCACAGCGAGACGGAGATCGACTCCGCCGGCTCCTCGATGGTCAGCTTCGCCCTCGACCAGGCCCTGACCGTGCTCGGGATCCCGGAGGCCAGCAGCACCGCGTTGAGCGGGCGGCGTGCTGTCGTCATCGGGGCCGGCGCGATGTCCTCCCTCGCCTCCACTCACCTCGGCCGTCTCGGCATCGAGCACGTGACCGTCGCGAACCGCACCGTCGAGCGCGCTGAGCAGCTGGCCTCCCACGCGGTGGAGGCAGGCGTGCCGGCCCGCGGCATCGGCCTGGACGAACTGCCCGCGGCGCTGACGGGGGCGGACATCGTCGTTTCCGCGACGGGTGCGGTGGGAACCGTCGTCAGCGCGGCGGACATCAAGGCTGCGCAGAAGGTCCGGGAGGGTCGCCAGCAGGTCCTCATCGACCTGTCCATGCCCCGCGACATCGAGCAGGCCACGGCCGACGTGCCGGGGGTCGCGCTGCTCAACATCGAAGAACTCACCGGGATGACCGAGGACACCATCGAGGACGAGGACGCCGCCCGCGGCATCGTCGCCGAGGAGCTCGAGGGTTTCCTGGAGCAGCAGCGCGCCCAGGCCGTCGTCCCCACCGTCAAGGCCCTGCGCCAGCAGGCGATGGACGCGCTCAGCAACGAGATGCTCGCGCTGCAGCGGCAGACGCCGGGGATGTCCGACGAGGACCGCGAGGCTGTGAACCGCTCGATGCGCCGCCTCGTGGAAAAGCTGCTGCACACCCCGACGGTGCAGGCCAAGAAGCTCTCCGCGGCGGGCCAGTCCGTCAGCTACCCCGATGCCCTGGCTGCCCTGTTCAACCTTCCAACCGGCATGACCCAACAGGTCAGCGCGGTGAAGGGCGCGAACGCGGGCAGTGGGCAGCGGAAGCAGCAAAAACCGCAAGAAAATCGAGTATCCGCCGCGCGGGCCGTGTACCGCTCGACCTACCAGGACCTGACTCAGGCCTCGACCCCAGGAGGGAAAGACGATGACAGATAACCGCCGTTTGCTCGTCGGTACGCGTGGCTCCACGCTGGCTACCACGCAGGCAGGCCATGTCCGCCAGGGCATGGCCGACGCCGGCTACGAGGCCGAGCTGCATATCGTCCACACCCCGGGGGATGCCTCCCAGGCCTCCCAGATCCCGGTCGCGAAGGTCGGCGTGGGTGTGTTCACCGAGACGTTGCGCACCGCATTGGACGAGCGCGAATGCGACGTGGCGGTGCACTCCTTCAAGGATCTGCCGACCGCCCCGGACGCCCGCTTCCGCGCGGTGGTTCCGGAGCGCGTGGACTCCCGCGAGGTTCTGATCAGCGTGGATAACAAGAAGCTGATGGAGCTGCCGGAGGGCGCGAAGGTCGGCACCTCCGCGCCACGTCGTGTCTCTCAGCTGCGCGCCCTGCGCCCGGACCTGGAGATCCTGCCGCTGCGCGGGAACATCGGCACCCGCATGGGCCGGGTCGGCGACGACCTGGACGCCGTGATCCTCGCCCGCGCCGGGCTGGAGCGCGTCGGCTGGCTGGACAAGGCCGCCGAGTCCATCGACCCGGAGCTCATCCTGCCCGCTCCGGCGCAGGGCGCGCTGTGCGTGGAGGTCCGCGCGGATGACGAGGAGGCTTGGAACTCCGTGGCTGCGCAGAACCACATCCCGAGCTATGCCTGCGTGGTCGGCGAGCGCACCGTGCTCTCCACCATGGAGGCGGGCTGCTCCGCCCCGGTGGCCGCACACGCGACCCTCAACGAGCAGCAGAACCAGCTGACCGTGACCGGTGGTGTGTTTGCCATTGACGGCTCCCGCAAGCTGCTGGAGACCCGCACCGTGGACATCGACCTGGCGGGCGACTGGCGTGCGGCTGCCGCCGGCGTCGGCGCCCAGATCGGCCGGATCCTGCTGGACGCCGGAGCCGCAGAACTCGTGGCGGAGGCCCGCGAGAGCTAACAGTGGGCTCGCGGAACCCCAGGGTGGGGTGCTGCGAGCTGCCTCACCCCGCCACCCGAAAGAGCGTTCCCCTTCGGAACTGCCCCGAAATGACATGGAAAAGATCAGTATGACTACCTCCGGACTTACCCCGCAGGGGACAGGCCGCGTCCTGTTCGTTGGTGCCGGCCCCGGAAATCCGGAATTGCTGACCGTTCGCGCCCAGAAGGCCCTGGAGAGCACCGCCCACGCGTGGGTGGACCCCGAGGTCCTGGAAGGCGTGCGTGCCCTGGTGGGTGCCCAGGTGCCCGTCCCACAGCACAAGATCGATGCTGCCGAGGCCGAGTGGCAGGCCAAGGTCGCCGCGGCGAAGGAGGCGGGCGCTCGCCGGAAGCCGCCCCGTCCCGCACCGCCGACCGCGGCTGAAATCCGTCTTGCCGCACCCTTCGTTGGGGAGGGGGCCGTTGCAGAGGGGGAGGCCGAGCCGGTCCAGCAGCTGACCGCGAGCCAGATCGCCGAGGAGATGGTCGCGCTGGCCCGCGAGGGCGAGGACGTCATCCGCCTGGTGGCTGGCAACCCGCTGTCCAACCAGGCTGTGATGATGGAGCTGCAGGAGGTCGCGAACCTGGGTGTGGACTTCCAGGTCGTCCCTGGCATGACGGGGTCTGTCGCGGTGCCCGCGTTCACGGGCATCGGCGTCGGTTCGGACTTCACGGAGGCCGACGTGCGTGGCGGGGCGGACTGGGACCAGCTAGCCTCCGCGGGGCTGCCTCTGATCCTCACCGCCGCGCCGAGCGACCTGGCCACCATCGCCACCGAGCTGAAGGAACGCAACATCCCGGGCTCGACCGCGGCCACCGTCACCCTGTACGGCACGACCCGTAAGCAGCGCAGCTACGACGTCACCCTGGATACCCTGAAGTCCGTCGCGGCGGCCTCCGGGCCAGCCGCGAAGGAAGGCGAGCTGCCGGAGCAGCTGCTGGTCACGATCGGCTCCCAGGCCGGCAACCGCAGCAAGTACTCCTGGTGGGAGAACCGCGCCCTCTACGGCTGGACCGTGCTGGTGCCGCGCCCGAAGGCGCAGGCCGCCCCGATGAGCACGCGCCTGGCGAGTCATGGCGCGATTCCCGTGGAGGTGCCGACGATCTCCGTC
Organism: Corynebacterium sp. MSK039; assembly: GCF_030232315.1. Classification (NCBI taxonomy): domain Bacteria; kingdom Bacillati; phylum Actinomycetota; class Actinomycetes; order Mycobacteriales; family Corynebacteriaceae; genus Corynebacterium; species Corynebacterium sp. MSK039. The sequence goes on along the minus strand of NZ_JASPJL010000004.1, from coordinate 65,071 downwards.
GAGCCGCCGCGCACCCCGGCGCAGATGGAACGCGCCATCAAGAACCTCGTGGATGGTCACTACCACTGGGTGGTCTTCACCTCCGTCAATGCGGTGAAGGCGACCTGGGAGAAGCTCCAGGACTTCGGCCTGGACGCCCGCGCCCTGGCTGGTGTGCGGGTGGCCGCGGTGGGTCCGAAGACGGCCAGCGCGGTGCAGGCCCTGGGCATCACCCCGGAGCTGCTGCCCAAGGACGACGCCCGCAACGCCTCCGGTATCGTCGACGTGTTCCCGGCCCGCGATCCGGACCTGGACCTGGTCGACCGGGTGCTGCTGCCGCGCGCGGACATCGCGACGGAGGTCCTGGTCGAGGGGCTGTTGAAGCTGGGGTGGAAGGTCGACGACGTCGTCGCCTACCGCACCGTCCGCGCCGCTCCGCCGGCCCCGGAGATTCGCGACATGATCAAGTCCGGCGGCTTCGACGCGGTGTGCTTCACCTCCTCTTCGACCGTGAAGAACCTGGTGGGCATCGCCGGTAAGCCACACTCGCGCACCATCATCGCCTGCATCGGCCCGATGGCTGCCCAGACCGCCCGGGAACACGGGCTGCGGGTGGACGTCATGCCGGAGGTCGCCGGCGTTCCGGAGCTGGTGGATGCCCTGGCCGCCCACGTGGCGGACCTGCGAGCGAAGGGGCAGCTGCCACCGCCGCGCAAGCGTCGTCGCCGTCGGAAGAAGACGAGCGAGCAGAACGCAACGGCGAAGTAGGGGGAGAAGCCATGACACCCGTCGGCACGTGATGCCGGCGGGTTTGCGCGTCCCAGTAAGCTAGAAACATGGGAAAAGGAGTATCTGGGACGCATGATAGTCGGCGGTCGTGGCACCGGCGAGCCGGGCGCCCGGTCAACATTTGGCTGAGTCTCCTGCTGGTCGCCGGGTTCGTGCACCCCGCTTTGCCCGAATACCGCTGGGTGCTCATCCACCTGCTGACCTTGGGTGCGGTGACCAACTCCATCGTCGTGTGGTCCCAACGCTTCACCGAACAGCTGCTAGACCAGCGATGCCCGGATTCCGCTCGGCCGCGCCAGCTGAGGCGCATCTGGGTGCTCAACACAGGTATTGCGTTGACGATGATCGGTCAGCTCGGCAAGGGGGCCGAAGGTGCTTTCGATGCCGCGTTAACGATCGCGCACAGCATCACCGTCGCTGGTGCTGCGATCGTGGGGCTGAGCTTGTGCTCGCACGCACTAAGCCTGCTGCGGCAGGCTCGCAAAGCTCGAGCACACATGCAGCACAGCCTGCCGCTGGTGCCCGTCAGCGCATATATTCTTGCAGCCCTGTTCCTACCGATTGGCGCGATCGCGGGCGCACTCCTGGCAGTGGGCATGCCCTCACCGTGGCAGGAACGCCTCCTGCTGGCACACACCGCGGTGAACGTGCTGGGCTTTTTGGGCTTTGCTGCGTCCGCCAGCCTGACATTCCTCGCCCCGCAACTGCAGAGCGCGCTGGGCAGCGACAAGACACGCGACGGACGTCCTGGGGTGGGGCATGCGGCTCGGCGGCTGTGGGGCGTGATCATCCTGCAGGGGATTGGAGTCCTCAGCATCGGCGGTGGCGCGCTCCTTGACCAGCGCTTCGTGGTCCTTGGCGGGCTTGTCGCTTATGTGGCCGCCTGGGGGATCCTGTTGTCTACCTATGCCCCAGCAGTTCTGCAGGGGATCTTCAGCGGGAGCGCACCGGTGTTTGCGGGCGTGGCCATGGTGGCTGCTCCGCTGTGGCTCATCGGCGGCCTGCTGCGGCTCGCAGGTCAGATCGCCATCGGCACCCCGGCCAGCGAGGCCACGCTGCCAACGCTGGCGTTGACCGTGGGCTTTGCGGCCCAGCTGCTGCTGGGAGTAATGAGCTATCTGCTGCCGACCACGATTGGTGGCCCACGCCCCGCCGTTACCGCGGGGCTGAAGGCTTTGGATTGGGCTGGACCATTCCGCACGGTGCTGCTGAACCTGGGTTTGGCGGTGTGGCTGCTGCCGATCAGTAGCTGGCTGAAGGTTGCCGTGTCGGTGCTGACCCTCCTGCCACTCGCTCTCGTGGTGCCCCTGATTCCTAGGGCGGTTAAGGCTCAAGGCGCACGCCTGGCGGCCTTCGCGCGTGGGCGCCGAGAGACAGTGGCCGAGCGCCCCGAGAACGAGCCCGCAGAGCAACCCGGCGAGGCAACCACAGGGGTGTCAGAAAACCGCGAGAACCCGGTGGGCAGCACACGGCGCGGTGGCGTCGCCGAAGTAGCCGCTGCCATCGCGACGATTGCCCTGGTGCTCGCCAGCGGGGCAGCTCTCGGCGGATCGGGTGGCTCCACGAACACTGCTACCGATTCGCAGGTCGTCCCTACGGGCAACACCGTGCGGGTGGAGGTGTCCGCCAAGGGCATGGCTTTCCATCCCGACAGTGTTACCGTAGAGCCCGGCGACAAACTCGAACTCGTGCTCACCAACGATGACAAGCAGGACCACGACCTGAAACTCGCAACCGGGGCCGAAACGGGGCGCGTGTCCCCGGGCGACACTCGTGTGCTCGACGCCGGAATCATCAGCGCGGACGTGGAAGGGTGGTGCACCATTGCGGGGCACCGCATGCAGGGCATGACCTTCATGGTCCACACCAGCGGCGATGGCGATGCGTCACAGACTTCCGGCGGAGGAACCCGGTCGGAACACACTGCTCATGGTGCCGGCTCCGGGAGCCCAGGCGAGGAAATCCCCGATACACCGCTCGACCCGGCCTGGATGCGGGACCCGGAACTCGCACCGGCGAGCGCGAACCGCACCCACCGGATCACGATCGACGTCCAGCAGGTCCAGGGAACCCCGCACGAAGGCGGAGCCACCCGCGGTTGGTGGACCTTCAACGGCAAACCGATGGGACCAACCCTGCGTGGCAAGGTCGGGGATACCTTCGAAATCGTGCTGAAGAACTCCGGCACGATGAACCACTCCATCGACTTCCACGCGGGCATCGTCTCCCCGGATGAGCCCATGCGGGACATTGCCCCGGGGGAGCAGCTGACTTACCGTTTCACTGCAGATAACGCCGGGATCTGGATGTACCACTGCGCGACAATGCCGATGAGCTTGCACGTGGCGGCCGGCATGTTCGGCGCAGTGATCATCGATCCGCCGGACTTGGATCCGGTGGACAAGGAGTTCCTGCTGGTGCAGTCGGAGGTCTACGGCCTGGACTCAGACTCGGAGCAGCCGGTAGACGAGGAGCTCCTGCAGGCCGCCCAACCGAGCGCGGTGGTGTTTAACGGGCTGGAGAACCAGTACGTTCAGTCCCCGTTGCGCCTGGAGCCAGGGCAGCGGGCACGGTTCTGGTTGCTCAACGCTGGCCCGAATATCGCGGAGAGTTTCCATATCGTGGGGACGCAATTCCCGGTGATGTACAAGGAGGGCGCCTACACGGTGCGTAATCAGCCTTCCGGTGCTGGGCAGGCACTCGACCTTCAGCCCGCGCAGGGCGGATTCGTGGAGGCGGAATTCCCGGAGGCGGGGACGTACACCTTCGTCAACCACCGTTTTGTGGACGCCGAACGCGGCGCGACGGGGCATGTTGTGGTGAAGTAGGGGCCATGGCAGCAAAGAAGAAGCACGGCGGTTCCAGCCCAGCTGGCGGCACACCGCCGCGGGACACCCGCAACGTCGTCCCGGTGCGCCCGCTCGCTGAGTTCGATGGCCTCCCGGAGGGTTTCGCTCAGGGGGAGGACGTCCCGATCCTCGCGACGAGTGCGTGGGGCGGGCCCAAGGGGCAGAAGCAGCAGATCGGGCTGGCAGCCTGGGGCGAGCTGCCCGCGGTGAACGCCGTGGACCCGTTCGTGATCGCCAGCCCGCACGTGCCCAGCGAGGTTCGGCTGCACGTGCGCGGCGAGGTGGGCACCCCGGACTTTAAGGAACCGCGCGAGCCACTGCTCATCGCGGAGGCCGGTGAGGCGCTGGCCGGGGCGGAGGTGCGGCGCACGCTGCTCGGCACGATGATCCATCCGCCCGCGGAGTTGCTCGCTGAGGTGGAAGGTTCGGCGGGGCTGCGGGCCACCATTGAGGCCCTGTGGATCACGGACGAAGGCGACGAGACCGTGACCTGGGCCGTGCGCCTGGCCGACGAAGCCACCGACTAAACCCCACCCCGTAGGCTCAGTTAGCCACGGAACCCCCGTAGCCAGCCGGAACCCGTAGCCAGTCGGGACGCTGCGGGCTGGGCCAACAGTGGTGTCTGCCCCGTGGCGTACCATCGGTGCTATGTCTGAATCCGCACAGAATTCCCAGCTGCAGTTCAATATTCCCCGCCGTCCGCGCCGCCTGCGCACCAACCCGGTGATGCGCGATTTCACGGCGGAGACCAGCCTGAACCCGAGCCAGCTCGTCCTGCCGATGTTCGTCGCGGACGGCCTTAGCGAGGCAAAGCCGATCAGCTCCCTGCCTGGGGTCTACCAGCACACCACCGACTCTCTGCTGCGCGCCGTCGAGGAAGCCGCGGAGGCGGGCGTGGGTTCCATCGACCTCTTCGGTGTTCCGCTGGACGAGGATAAGGACGCCACCGGGTCCGTGGGCGTGGACCCGGAGGGGATCCTGAACAAGAACCTCCGCGCGATCCGCGAGGAGTTCGGCAACGACATCCTCGTCATGGCCGATACCTGCCTCGACGAGTTCACCGACCACGGCCACTGCGGGGTGCAGGGCGAGGACGCCTTCGGCCAGCAGATCGTGGACAACGACGCCACCCTGGAGCAGTACGCCGCCCTCGCGGTCGCCCAGGCGGACGCCGGCGCTCACATCGTTAGCCCGTCCGGAATGATGGATGGCCAGGTCGCGGTCATCCGCGCGGCCCTGGACGCCTCCGGTCACGAGGACGTCTCCATCATGGCCTACTCCGCGAAGTACGCCTCCGCCTTCTACGGCCCGTTCCGCGAGGCCGTCGGATCCAGCCTGACCGGCGACCGCCGCACCTATCAGCAGGACCCCCGCAACCGCCGGGAATCCCTGTTGGAGACCCAGATGGATATCGACGAGGGTGCGGACATGGTGATGGTCAAGCCCGCGATGCCGTACCTGGACGTGCTGCGGGAGGTCGCGGACATGTCCCCGGTTCCGGTGGCCGCTTATCAGGTGTCCGGTGAATATGCGATGATCAGTGCAGCAGCCCAGAACGGTTGGATCGATCTGGAGCCGGCGATCATGGAGTCCCTGACGGGGATTCGCCGCGCCGGTGCGGACATCATCCTGACCTATTGGGCAACGACCGTCGCGAAGATGCTGCGCGGCTAGCCGAAGGATGTGCCGACAATCCCGCTGATTGTCGGCACGTATTTTCTCCCCACGACCCCTTGATCTGCGATTTATGAGCAATTCTTCTTCTCCCACTCCCTCCGGGCAGTCCCGTCCGCCGCGGCCGCGCGGCCAGCAGGGCCGGCAATGGGAGGCCAGCCCCGATAACGGGCACATCCCCGGCTACCCCAAGCCGGAGGACGGCGGCCCGGTCGGGCCCGGTTGGAACAACCCTCAGGGGCGGGACAATCAGCGGCAGTCTGGCAATGGCTCTAGGAATCAGGGAAGCCCGAACCCGGGCACGCCCCCGGAGCTGCCGAAGCCACCGAAGGTGGGCCGCCCGGATGGCCTGGCGCCGAGCCTCAAGGGGGCCCCGGAGAACGTCCGCCTGGGCGTGCGCGCCTGGCTGGCGGTCAGCGGCCTGCAGATCCTCTACGCCCTGGTGCAGTTCGCCGCGAACTTGAGCGACGACCGCGACCTGCGGCGCACCGTCACCAAGACGATCGAGGAGGGGGCCGGTGTTCCCGACGAGGTGACGGAGAACGTCTCCATCGACACCCTCGTCCTGGGGACGAATGCCCTGACGACCGCCTGGCTCGTCATCGCTGCCCTGATCTGCGCGTGGCTCACGCTGCGCGCCGGGCGAGGCGCGGTGTATTCCCGCATGTTCCTCAACGTGGGTTCGGTCTACCTCATGCTCACCGCGGTGCTGATGAGCCTGTCTTCCGGGCCATCGACGATGGCGGTCGGCTTCGTCCTCGCCCTCGGGGTGCTCAGCATCCTGGCCGGCGTGACCGCGGGCGTGGGCATGTGGTTCATGTCCCGCCCCGGTAACGAGGAGTGGTTCGGCATCCCGAGCCGCGAAGAGGTCGAGCGCTATGCCGAAGAATATGAGCAGGCCCGCCGCGAGCGCGATAAGCACAAGAGTGGAAAGAAGCGTCGCATCCCCTGGGGGAAGTCCCAGGATGAGAGTGCCGATAGCGAAGATAAGGCCTAAGCTGAGCCGATGGCGGGAAAATTCTCCACACCCCAACCCGGGCGGGGCGACGACATCCAGGAACTCGACCTGGCGATCGCGCAGGCCCGCAGCGCGGCCGAAGCGGCCGGCGTGGACGTCGAAAAGTACGACGCCGAAGAACACAGCAACGTGCTCAGCACGGGCAACGGACTTTCGTCCTACGCCTTCCACCTGGAAAACCTGGAGTCGGCGGCGCAGGCGACCTCCCTGGAGTACGAGCTCAACGCCATCGACGGGGTCGAGGCAGTGGTGGTGTACTCCGCCAACATGGTGTGGATCTCCGCGCTGGATAGCGTGCGGCCCGACGAGGTGCAGCGCCACCTCGAGGACGCCGGGATCCGCGGGCATCTCACCGCCTCCTCGCTGCGCCGCCGCGCCACGCGACTGACGAAGCAGGACCCGCGCATCCGGTCCCGCCGCGAATCCGCCCGCGAGCGTGCCATCATGGCCGCCCGGCGCCGCAAGGAGGGTGCGGGGGCGCGCCGCCGTGGGGAGGCCCGCGCCGGTGAGGTGCTGCACACCGCCCGCGAGCTGGTGACCGCCTGGCGGCTCATCATCGCGGTCGTCTTCGGCCTGCCTGTCGTGGCGATGCAGATGATCCCCTCCCTGCAGTTCGACTGGTGGCAGTGGGTGTGCCTGGCGCTGTCCACGGTCGTCGTCGGCTGGTCGGCCTGGCCCTTCCACCGCGCGATGGTCGCCGGTGTGCGCCGCAGCATGTCCGCCCTCGACGGGGCGAGCAGCCTAGCGATCCTGCTGGCCTACGGCTTCTCCGTGCTCTCCCTGATCACGACCTCCGCCTCCGACCCGACGTGGCGGGCCAACACCGTGTGGCTGGCCCGCACCTGGTCGGATCCGAGTTTCGAGGGTGCGATCTTTTTCGACGTCGCGTGCGGCGTGACGATCCTGCTGCTCTTCGGTCGCCTCCTTTCCCGGCGGAACCAGATCCGCACCCGGGCCGTGCTGGCGGTGCTGCAACCGCCGAAGAACGAGCCGATCACCGTCATTCGGAAGAACAAGTCGGAGAAGAAGGTCATCTCCACCGCGGAGATCAGGCGCGGCGACGACGTCCTGCTGGAAACGGGAATGACGTGCCCGGTGGACGGCGAGGTTATCAGCGGCCGCGGCGTCGTGGACATGGGGCCGGTCGGGGGAGTGGATCGCAAGAAGGAGCTCGTGGTCGGCGATCGGATTTACGCCGGGGCGACGAATCACGGGCAGACGCTCAAGGTGCGCGCCTACGCCACTGGCTCGCACACCCGCCTGGCCGCGATGGGGCGCTGGTTCACCCACGCCGCGCAGGACGAGAACCGGATGGCGCAGATCACCAACCGCTCGGCCGGCCTGCTGGTGCCGTGGGCTTTTGCCATCGCGGTGGTGAACTTCTGCATGTGGCTGATCTTCAACGGCTCCCTAGACGCGGCCGTGGCGACCAGTCTTTCTGTCCTCGCGGCGGTGGGTCCGGTGGCGCTGGCACTCTCCGCGCCTCTGGCCCTGCGCCTGGGCCTGGCTCGGGCGGCGAATTACGGCATGTTGCTGCGCGATAGCGCGACGATCCACCGGCTCTCCGGCGTGGACTCGATCATCTTCAACCGGCTGGGCACGCTCACCCGGGCACCGATGAACGTGGTGAACCTGACGGTCGCGCACGGGGAGCACCCGGAGCTGGTGCTGCGCGTCGCGGCCTCGCTGATGATGGAGTCCGAGCACGCGGTCTCCAAGGCGATCGTCCGCGCGGACCGCGAGACCCGCGACGCGAACTCCGGCTTCGACACCATCCCCGTGTGGCTGGAAACCGGCGAGGTGAAGGTGAACGCCGAGGGCACGTTTGTGGGCTCCATCGACGTCCCGGTCCCGCCGAAGGGGAAGAACTATAAGGACGTGGTGCGCCGCGACCGGCACGAGCTGCCGGCCTCCCCGGAGCTGACGGATGACGAGAACGTCCGTCGCGTCACCGCCCGGGTCTGGCGGCCAAAGGACCTGGGCGAGGTGCGCGACCCGCACCTGGCCTCCGCGGCGCTGTCCGGTGGCAGCCCCGTCGTCGTGTCCTGGAAGGGTAAGGACCGCGGCGTCATCAACGTCGCCGATGCTTTTAAGGACGACGCCGCCCTCGCGATCGAGGAGCTGGAATCGATGGGGGTGGAGACGCTGATGATGTCCCGCGACATGTACCCGGTGGCCCGCCACCTGGCGGATTCCATCGGGGCGTCTACCGTGCTGGCCGGCGTGGTGCCGGGTAAGAAGGCCAAGGCCGTGCGCGGCGTGCATGCCCGTGGGCACCGGGTGGCGATGGTTGGCGATCAGGATTCGATCGGCGCGCTGCGGGTGGCGGATGTGGGCATCCTCATGGGCTCCCCGAGCCGGACGGAGGCCGATAGCGCGGACGTGGTCCTGCTTCGGGACGACGTCATGGCGATCCCCACCCTGATTAACTTCGTCCGCCACGTGCGCAACACCGTGGACTGGAATGTGTGGCTGGCCTGGGCGTATAACGCTATCGCGATCACCCTGGCGGTGGCGGGCGTGATGAACCCGATGGCCGCCACGGTGGTCATGCTGCTGAGCTCCACCGTCATCGAGTGGCGCAGCTCCCGCATCCTGCGGCATAACTACAACGCCGCCACGATGCGGCACACGCACACCTGGCAGGGCTGGGTCGAGCGGCTGCGCAGCCGCCGGGAGCGCCGCCGTCGGGCGGAGCAGCGCGAGCAGTTCGTGGAGAGCGCGCGCCTGAACGCCACGGAGGATGGCCGGGAACTGCAGGAACACATCACCGGTCCCGGCGTCGCCGGTCGCTAGGGGTCGAGATGTTCGCGCGCCGGGGTGAACAGCCGCGCCCGGCGCAGTCGGCTTGCTAGGCCAGAAGCCTGCTCGCCAGCCGGCCCCACGGGCCGGCAGGGGTGTCCGGGGCCATCGGTAGGATGAGGGGCATAGTGCATGAAACCCACGAGGATCTTTAAAGAAAGGGCGATGTAGGCGATGGCTTCGACCAACACCAACGTCAACGCGGCAGCCGAGGAGCGCCACCACGAGAGCGCGGCGGCGATGGAGCGGGCACGCCGCTTCATCCCAGGGGGTGTGAACTCCCCGGTGCGCGCCTTCGGCTCGGTCGGTGGAACCTCCCCCTTCATCACCTCCGCCTCCGGCTCCCAGCTGCAGGATGCCGATGGCCTCAGCTACGTGGACCTGGTGTGCTCCTGGGGGCCGATGATCCACGGGCACGCCCACCCGGAGATCGTCGAGGCTGTGAAGTCGACCGCCTCCCGTGGCCTGTCCTTCGGCGCCCCGACCTCCCTGGAGGTCGACCTGGCCGAGGAGATCGTGAACCGCACGAGCGTGGAGAAGGTCCGTCTGGTTAACTCCGGCACCGAGGCCACCATGTCTGCCGTGCGCCTGGCCCGTGGCTTCACCGGTCGCGACAAGATCCTGAAGTTCGAGGGCTGCTACCACGGCCACGTGGACTCCCTGCTCGTTGCCGCCGGCTCTGGCGTGGCCACCTTCGGCCTGCCGGACTCTCCGGGCATCACCAAGGCCGCCGCCAGCGATACCGTCGTGGTGCCGTACCGCGACATCGAGGCCGTCAAGAAGGCATTTGCGGAGAACGAGGGCCAGATCGCCGCCATCATCACCGAGGCCACCCCGGGCAACATGGGCACCGTTTCCTCCATCACCGCGGACGGCACCAGCTTCAACGCCCAGCTCAAGGAGGTCGCGCACGCCAACGGCGCGCTGCTCATCGTCGACGAGGTCATGACTGGCTTCCGCGTGGGCTACCAGGGCTGGTTCGGCAAGGACGGCGTGGCCGGTGACCTCACGACCTTCGGCAAGGTCGTCTCCGGTGGCCTGCCCGCCGCAGCCTTCGGTGGCCGCGCCGAGATCATGGACCACCTGGCCCCGGTCGGCCCGGTGTACCAGGCCGGCACCCTCTCCGGTAACCCGGTCGCGATGGCCAGCGGACTGGCGTCGTTGAAGCTGGCGGATGAGGAGGCCTACCGCACCCTGGACGCCAACGCCGAGCGCCTGATCGGGCTGATCACCGAGGCGCTGGACCGGGAGTCCGTGGAGCACCACATCCAGCGCGCCGGGACGATGTTCTCCGTGCGCTTCGCGGACGGCGAGGGCACCAACTTCGAGGAGATGAAGGCCGCGGAGACCTTCCGTTACCCGGCCTTCTTCCACGAGCTGCTGGACAACGGCATCTTCGCCCCGCCGAGCGTGTTCGAGACCTGGTTCGTCTCCACCGCGCTGACGGACGCGGACTTCGAGCGTTTCGAGGCCGCCCTCGTGCCAGCCGCGAAGGCAGCCGCCGCCGCGGAGGCTTAGGCGCAGGCCGGGTCGGCCGGTAAGCTCGACAAGCATGACAACCATCGTGCATTTGGTTCGCCACGGCGAGGTCCACAACCCGGATCGGATCCTCTACGGTCGCCTCCCCGGCTACCGGCTCTCCGCCCGCGGCGAGAACATGGCTCATGCCACGGCCGCCGACCTGGCCGACCACCACGTCACCCACCTGGTGGCCTCCCCGCTGCAGCGCGCGCAGGAGACGGCCCGGCCCTTCGCCGAGAAACTCGGCCTGGAGATCCAGACCGATGAGCGGGTCATCGAGGCGGGCAACGACCTCGAAGGCCTGCACATCAAGGGGGTGCGCTCCGCGCTGTGGAACCCCAAGCGCTGGCACATGCTGCGCCGCCCGGCCGAGCCGAGCTGGGGCGAGCCCTATACCGAGATCCGCGACCGCATGTGGGAGGCCGTGGAATCCGCCCGCGCTGCTGCCCGCGGTTCCGAGGCCGTGATCGTGAGCCACCAGCTGCCGATCGTGATGATCCAGCGCGACGTGCGCGGCCAGAAGCTGGCCCACAACCCGGCCGCCCGCCAGTGCAACCTCGCCAGCGTGACCTCCCTGATCTTCGAGGGCAAGGAGCTGGTGGACATGATCTACTCCGAGCCCGCAGCCGATATTTAACGGGTCGCAACCCAAGCGAATAGCAGCAGAAAGGTAGGTAGGCCCCATGTCGCGACGAGGCGCCCATCTGAGGAGCACCCGTCCCAACCTCCGGTCACGCAGCCGCGCCGCACTGGCCGCACTGCTCACCGCCGCCGTCTCCCTCGGCGGGCTCACCGCCTGCGGGGAGGGCGCGACCGGCGACGACGCTGTCGCGGTCGGTGGCACCTTCGAATTCGTCTCCCCAGGCGGGCAGACCTCCATCAGCTACCCGCAGGAGGAGCGCAAGGAAGTCGCCAACCTCACCGGCGAGTCCCTCATGGAGGAAGGCGAGCAGATCAACCTGGAGGACTACGCCGGCAAGGCCGTCGTCCTGAACACCTGGGGCCAGTGGTGCGGACCGTGCCGCTCCGAGGCAGATGACCTGGAGCGCGTCCACGAGAAGCTGGTCAAGCGCGGCGACGGCACCGTCCTGGGCATCAACGTCCGCGATCCGTCGCGGGAGAAGCCGAAGAACTTCGTGCGCACCTACGGCATCACCTACCCGTCCATTTACGACCCACCGTTCAAGTCCGCGCTGCGGCTGGGCGGTATCCCGGCGTCCGTCATCCCGACGACGATCGTGCTGGATAAGCAGCACCGTCCGGCCCACATCTTCCTCAAGGAAGTCACCGACGATGAGCTGTGGAATGTCTTGGAGCCCATCCTCGACGAGGAAGACGGCGCCGGGGACGGGGAGGGTGCTTAAGTGCTGAGCCCGGAGCAGGCTGTGTTGACCCTCGCTGCGGGGGATATCGGCCAGCGTTTCGCGGATACGGTCTCCGCCGGTCCGCTGGTTCTTGCGATGCTGGCGGCCGCGCTGGCGGGCCTGGTCTCCTTTGCTTCGCCGTGTGTGATTCCGCTGGTGCCGGGCTATATCTCTTATCTCGCTGGCGTGGTCGGCGCGGACACCGAGTTCACCGAGCAGGGCACGAAGGTCGCGAATAAGAGGGGACGCGTGGGCGCTGCGGCGCTGCTGTTCGTCGCCGGTTTTACCGTGATCTTCCTGCTCGCCGCGGTGACGGTCTTTGGCCTGATCAGCACCCTGATGATCAACCAGCAGCTGCTCATGCGCATCGGTGGCGCGGTGACGATCCTCATGGGCGTGGTCTTCATGGGCTTCATCACCCCGCTGCAGGCCGACACTCGCATGGCGCCGAAGCGTTGGACGACCCTGGCGGGTGCCCCGCTGCTCGGCGGAATCTTCGCTTTGGGTTGGACGCCCTGCCTGGGCCCGACGCTCGCGGCGATCATCTCCGTCTCCACGGGTACCGAGGGCACGACCGCCGCGCGCGGGGTGCTGCTGATCATCGCCTACTGCATCGGCCTGGGGCTGCCTTTCATCTTGCTGGCTCTGGGGTCGCGCCGGGCGCTGGCAGGTGTTGGCTTCCTGCGCCGCCATTCGCGCCGCATCCAGGTGGTCGGCGGCATCTTGCTGGTGATTGTTGGGATTTTGCTGCTCACCGGGCAGTGGGCAATATTTGTGGAGTGGATCCGGGACGCGTTCATCAGTGATACAACGCTGCCGATCTAACGGGTGCGTAGAGCGTGTGCGCGAACAATGTGAAAGGGCATTTTCATGACTGAGCACAAGGCCGGTACGAAGCCAGGCGGCGGGAAGAACCCCGCTCGGCTGATCCTGGCTTTGCCCAAACGTGCCTGGCAGTGGCTCACCAAGATGAAGACGGCGCTGGTGCTGCTCTTCCTGCTCGCCCTCGCCGCGATCCCCGGCGCCCTGCTGCCGCAGCGCTCGCTGAACCAGGACAAGGTGGCCGACTACATCGCCGCCAATGGCAAGACCGCAGAGGTCTTCGACAAGCTGGGCCTATTCGACGTTTTCAGCTCCTCGTGGTTCATGGCGATCTACGTGCTGCTGTTCATCTCGCTGGTGGGCTGCATCCTGCCACGCAGCTGGGATCACTACCAGGCGCTGCGCTCCACCCCGCCACGGGCGCCGAAGGTGCTCAAGCGGATGCCGAATCACATCTCCGGCACCGTGGACACCGAGCCGGAGGCGATGAAGCAGCTGCTGCGCCGCGAGTTCAAGGGCTGGCACATCGCGGAGACGTCCGCTGAGGACGACCGCGCGGGGCGCTGGTCCATCTCGGCGGAGCGCGGCTACCTGCGCGAGTTCGCGAACCTCGTCTTCCACCTCGCCCTGGTGGGCATCCTCGTGGCCGTGGGTGTTGGCCGTCTCACCTACTACGAGGGCCAGGCGATCGTCATCGCCGATACGGAGAACTCCGAGTTCTGTAACTCCGCGGTCGGTAACTTCGACTCCTTCCGTCACGGGCAGCTCTTCGACGGCACCGGCCTGCACCCGTACTGCATCAACGTCAAGAACTTTAAGGCGGAGTACCTGCCCAACGGGCAGGCAGTGGACTTCCAGTCGGACATTGATTACGCCGTCGATGACGCCGCATACGAGCCGCACGAGGAGTGGGAGAAGACCACCCTGAAGGTCAACCACCCGCTGCGCCTGGAAGGTGACCGCATCTACCTGCAGGGCCACGGCTACGCGCCGACGTTCACCATCAAGTGGCCGAACGGCGAGACGGTGACGGAAACCACCCAGTTCCGTCCGGACGACCAGATCAACTTCCTCTCCTCTGGAGCGATGCGCTGGGACCCGCCGGCGGACATGTTCGACACGGAGCTGGAGCGCCGCAATAACCAGGTCGCCATCCAGGGCCTGTTCGCGCCCACTGCGGAGTTCACCGGTGAGAAGGGTGCGCTGCTGACCTCTCGCTACCCGGCGATGACGGACCCGGCGGTGGCCATCGACGTCTACCGCGGCCAGACGGGCCTGGACGCCGGCACCGCGCAGTCCATCTTCTCCCTGCACCCGGAGCAGATGCACAATGGCCTTCTGGAGAAGCTGGACCGCGTGAACCTGCGCGTCGGCGAGAAGGTCACCCTGGACGACGGCACCGAGATCACCTTCGACGGCGCCAAGGAGTTCATCAACATCCAGGTCGCCCACGACCCGAGCCTGTACTGGGTATTCATCTTCTCCATGCTGATGCTGGGATCCCTGGTGGTGTCCCTGGCGATTAAGCGCCGCCGCCTGTGGGTGCGCCTGGCGCCGCGGGAGGACGGCCAGCCGGGGACCGTGGTCGAGATCGCGGGCCTGGCGCGCACCGACTCCGCCGGTTGGGGTACGGAATTCAACCGCACCGCGGAGCGCATCCTGGGCCTCGAGGAGGAGGACCTGGACGATGAGCACAGCGTTTCCAGCGGTAGCTGGGAGGAGGATTTCGGCGACGGACTTGACGAACAGCTCCGCGATCGCTAAATCGTTTTTGCTGGTCGCTCCCACTATCCGGTGCCGCTGGAGTGTTGGATTTCCCGCTAGCCGGGGATAATCTTAGATGTGCAAGAGATGCGCCTTGGTCGGCGCATGCCTTTAGTCCGTTGAGGAATCGAAAATAATCCATGCAGATTAATCAAGATCTCGCGCAGTTTTCTGACCTGGCGTACAAGACCACGGTGGTGCTGTACCTGCTCGCCCTGGCGGTGTCCCTGTTCTACTACGGGCTGGTCCGCCTGGCGAACGACGCCCGCCGCGAGCGCGCCCGGGTGCTGAAGAACGAGGCCACGCCGCAAGAGTCGAAGCGTCGCCAGAAGGTGGCGGTGGGTGCTGGCGCATCCGGTGCGGACGCCACCGACGTCGCTGCCAATGAGGTGGGGGACGACGGCGTGGCCGACGTGTCCGGTATCGCGACCTCCTCCCTGGACGAGGCGGACCTGCCGGATAGCTTGAGCGCCGAGACAATCCTGCAGCGCGTGAACCGCGCGGATACCTTCGGTGGGATTACCCAGGCGCTGGTGTGGCTGGCCATCGCCGTGCACGCCGCATTCCTGGTGCTGCGTGGCATGTCCGCGAACCGCTTCCCGTGGGGCAACCTCTTCGAGTACGTCGCGGTCGTCACCCTGTTCGCCATGGTGGCCGCAGCTGTGGTGATCAACCGCCGCTCGATGCGCGTGATGTGGCCGTGGGTGCTGACCCCGGTGACCCTGCTGCTGTTTTACGGTGGCACGAAGCTCTACGCGGAGACCGCCCCGGTCGTCCCGGCTCTGCAGTCCAATTGGTTCGTCATCCACGTCTCCACCGTCTCCATCGGTGGCGGCATCGGTCTGCTCTCCGGCATGGCTTCCCTGATGTACCTGCTGCGCCGCTGGCACCCGAAGGGTCAGGAAAAGGGCTTCTTCGGAGCCATCGCCTCCCCGCTGCCGGATGCCTCCAAGCTGGACGCCCTGGCCTACCGCAGTGCGATCTGGACCCTGCCGATCTTCGGCCTAGGCATCATCTTCGGTGCGATCTGGGCCGACGCCGCCTGGGGCCGCTTCTGGGGCTGGGACCCGAAGGAGACGGTGTCCTTCATCACCTGGATCCTCTACGCCGCCTACCTGCACGCCCGCGCAACCCCGGGTTGGCGTGGCACCAAGGCTGCCTGGATCAACGTCATCGCTTTCGCGACGATGGTCTTCAACCTCTTCTTCATCAACATGGTGGTCTCCGGTCTGCACTCCTACGCTGGCCTGAACTAAACCACCGACTAGAACCCACGCTTGGAGTGTGACGCTTCCTCGTGACCGCTCAAACCGCTGACCAAGCGGCAGCGCCCCACCGCCGGTTGACCCACGTGCTGGTCACCGGCGGTGCCGGTTTTATTGGGGCGAACTTCGTCCACCGCACGCTAGCCACCCGCCCGGATGTGCACGTGCACGTCGTGGACGCGATGACCTATGCCGCCAATCCGCTGAACCTGCGCTCTACGGACGGCACCCCGTTGGAGGATGCCTATCCGGGGCGGTTCCGATTCACGCAGCTGGACCTCGCGGACCGGGATGCGGTGCTCGCCCTGGTCGACGAGGTCGCCGCCGAGGTTCCGGACGTCGACGGGCTGGCCATCGTCCACTTCGCGGCGGAGTCGCACAACGATAATTCGCTGCTGGACCCGGCGCTGTTCGTTCGCAGCAACGTGGATGGGACGGTGCACCTCGCCGAGGCGGCGGTGCGTCACGGTGTCTACCTGCACCACGTCTCTACGGACGAGGTCTTCGGGGACCTGGCACTGGACGAACCGCAACGCTTCACCCCGACGACCCCCTACCAGCCCTCCTCTCCCTACTCGGCGTCCAAGGCGGCGGCTGACCACATGGTGCGCGCCTTCGTCCGCAGCCTGGGGCTGAAGGCCACGATCAGTAACTGCTCGAATAACTACGGTCCGCGCCAGCACCCGGAGAAGTTCATCCCGCGTCAGATCACCGGCCTGTTGCAGGGGCAGCGGCCGCGGCTGTATGGCAAGGGGGATAACGTCCGCGACTGGATCCACGTCGACGACCACAACGACGCGGTCTGGGCGATTATGGAGCGCGGCGAGCTGGGGCAGACGTACCTCATCGGCGCGGACGGGGAGCGCAATAACCTGCAGGTCGTGCGGGACCTACTGGCGGCCTTCGGCCGGGAGCCGGATGACTTCGACTGGGTGAGCGACCGCCCCGGGCACGACCGCCGCTACGCGATCGACCCGTCCTCGATGCGAGGCCTGGGCTGGCAGCCGCGGTATACCGACTTCGCCGCGGGCCTGGCGGCGACGATCGATTGGTACCGCGAGAACCAGCAGTGGTGGGAGGACACCCGCGCGGCGGCGGAACGCCGCTACGGCCAAACGGAAAAGCTGCTGGGATAGAAAAACCCCGCAAGCTCGTGGCTTGCGGGGCAGGTAGCCGGTGCGCTTTAAAGCTCGGCGTCCGCGAGGTTACGGGGTGTGCGCAGCAGCGCGATCACGGAGATCAGGCAGATCACCATCAGGTAGATTCCGACCGTCCAGATCATCCCGGTGCGGTTGAAGAGCATCTGGGAGATCATCGGTGCGAAGGCACCACCCAGGATGGAGCCCAGGGCATAGGCCACGGACACACCGGAGAAGCGCACTTCGCGGGGGAACATTTCCGCGTAGAGGGCGGACTGCGGGCCGTAGGACAGCGCCAGGCCCGGGATGAACAGCAGCATGCCGATGCCGAAGATCCACAGCGAGCCGGAGTCGATGAGGAACCACACCGGCACCGCGATCACGATGAGCATGCCGTAGCCCCAGAGGAAGGTCTGCACCCGGCCGATGCGGTCGGAAAGCCCGCCGGAGTACATCGTCAGCACGATCCACGCCAGGGCGGCGACGACCACCCAGAGGAACACGCTGACCTGATCGTGGCCCAGCTCCTTCGTGGCATAGGAGCCCATGAAGGCGATGATCATGTAACCGGAAGCGTTGTTACCGGAGAAGATCAGCGCCGCGCGGATCACGAGGCGCCAGTGGTCGCGCAGCAGCACACCCAACGGGGCGCTGGACTCAGCGGCACGCTCCCGCATTTCCTGGAACACCGGGGACTCGGCGACCTTGGCGCGCACGATGACGCCCACGATGACCAGCACGAAGCTCAGCAGGAATGGAATACGCCAACCCCAGTCGAGGTAGGCCTCCTGCCCAATGATCGCGGTGATGGCCAGCAGCACCACGGTGGACAGTGCCAGGCCGGTGGGCACGCCGATCTGCGGATAGGAGCCGAAGTGCCCGCGGCGGCCCTTCGGTGCGTGCTCCACGGCGAGCAGAGCGGCCCCGCCCCACTCGCCGCCCGCGGACAGTCCCTGCAGGATGCGCAGGAAGACAAGCAGCAGGGGAGCGGCGATGCCGATGGCGGCGTAGGTCGGCAGCACGCCGATCAGTGTGGTGGCCATACCCATGAGGATCAGGGTGCCCGCGAGCACCTTCTTGCGCCCGATGCGATCGCCCAGGTGGCCCGCGATGGCGGCGCCGAGCGGGCGGAAGAGGAAGCTGATGCCCAGCGATGCCCAGGCGAAAACCTGCGCGAGGCTGGGGTTATCGCTGCTCGCGGGGGCGAAGAACTGCGTACCGAACACGAGGCCGGCGGCTTGAGCGTAGATGAAGAAGTCGTACCACTCGATGGTCGTGCCGACGAGGGTGGCGCCAAGAATGCGCCGGTCTTCTGAACGGTTGGGAGAATCCATGCGCTGAAAGTTAGCAAAGGCTAAACACTTCGGAGAGGTTATGGAAAAATTCGCGCGTGCGACAACACGGGGGCGCTGCCTGGCGCGCACCGCACCGGCTGTCTGTCCGGGCTGGGCGCTAAAGTATGGGCTATGAGTACCGCAGAGCTGCCTGTTGACTTGCGTCCCCTGGACTCGGCCACCGAGCCAGCCATCGTCGACCTCCCGATCGCCGGCGCCTGGCTCTTCGCCCCGCGGGTTTTCGGGGACGCTCGCGGCAGTTTCCACGAGGGCTTCCGCGCCGCCCAGTTCACCGAGCACCTGGGCTACCCCTTCGACGTCGCGCAGGCGAATGTCTCCCGCAGCAGCCGGGACGTGGTGCGGGGCATCCACCTGGCCGAGGTGCCACCGGGGCAGGCGAAGTTCGTCAGCTGCCTGGCCGGGGAGGTTGTGGACGTGCTGGTGGACCTGCGGGTCGGTTCCCCGACCTTCGGCAAGCACGTCAAGATCACCCTCAGCGAGGAGAATAACTACGCGGTGCACGTGCCGATCGGGGTGGGTCACGGCTTCGCCGCCCGCTCCGAGACCGCGGTGCTGAATTACCTGGTCACCGAGGCCTATAATCCGGATCGGGAGTTCGGGGTGGATCCCTTCGACCCGGAGTTGGGCATCGACTGGGGCGTGGAGCGTGCCGATGCGGTTCTTTCCGATAAGGACGCCGCCGCCCCGGCCCTCGCAGAGGTTCACGCGCGCCTGGCTGATTGGCAGGAGGCACGTGGCTGGGAGCAGCAGCTGCGCCGGGAGTGGTCCGAGGCTCTCGATTTCGCCGATAGCTACGGCGAGCACGGGGAGGGCTAGATAATCATGCGCGGAATCATTCTGGCCGGTGGCACCGGTTCGCGGCTGTGGCCCATCACCTTCAGTGTGTCGAAGCAGCTGGTGCCGGTCTACGACAAGCCGATGATCTACTATCCGCTGTCCACCCTGATCCTTGCGGGGATCACCGAGATTCTCGTGATCACCACGGAGCGCGACGAGCGGGCCTTTCAGGAGCTGCTGGGGGATGGCAGCCGCTTCGGCGTGAGTATCGAGTACGCCACGCAGGAAGCCCCACGCGGGTTGGCGGAGGCCTTCATCATCGGTGAGGAGTTCATCGGCGACGAACCGGTCGCGTTGGTGCTGGGCGACAATATCTTCTACGGCTCCGGCCTGGGCACCCAGCTGCGCCGCTTTAACGAGCCGGATGGCGGCGTGATCTTCGGCTACGCCGTCGCAGACCCCACCGCCTACGGGGTGGTGGATTTCGACGAGACCGGGAAGGCGATCTCCATCGAGGAGAAGCCGGCGAAGCCGCGCTCCCCATACGCGGTGCCGGGGCTGTATTTCTATGGCCCGGACGTGGTGGAGATCGCCAAGCAACTTCAGCCCTCCGAGCGCGGTGAGTTGGAGATCACCGGCATCAACCAGGCCTATCTGGAGCAAGGCCGCCTGCACGTGGAGGTGCTGCCCCGCGGCACGGCCTGGCTGGACACCGGCACGATCGACGACCTCAACGGCGCCAGCGACTTCGTCGGCGCGATCGAGAAGCGGCAGGGCTTGAAGGTCGGCTGCCCAGAGGAGGTCGCGTGGCGCATGGGGCTGATCAGCGACGAGCAGTTGCGGGATAACGCCGACGCGCATGGGGCCAGCCCCTATGGTCAATACCTGAGGCAATTGTGCGCTCAGGCGGAATGGGAAAAGTGAGGCAACGAGAGTGACAGAGCAGCAGGACGGCTTTTCTTCTGGGAACTTCCAGCCCATCGGCAAGCTGAGCGCGGAGGATATCCGCACCGGGAACATCGACCGGACGGAGGTCGCGCACGACTACAGCCGCGAGGACCTGCGCCCGGAGACCCTGCCGATCTTCATCAAGCTGATCTGGCAGGACCTGGCCTGGGAGAACATCCTCCTGCCGAAGCAGGGCATGGACCACGCCGTCATCTTGCTGGAGGGGGTACGCAGCGACGAGGGAGAGTTCGC
This sequence comes from Corynebacterium sp. MSK039, assembly GCF_030232315.1. Classification (NCBI taxonomy): domain Bacteria; kingdom Bacillati; phylum Actinomycetota; class Actinomycetes; order Mycobacteriales; family Corynebacteriaceae; genus Corynebacterium; species Corynebacterium sp. MSK039. The sequence goes on along the minus strand of NZ_JASPJL010000004.1, from coordinate 44,753 downwards.
GGACATGGTCCCGAACCGCGTCATCGTCCGCGCACCCTACACCGAGGCCTACCGCCTGCAGGCCTCCCGGGAGTCCGGGGTGATCGCGGCGCTGGGGCACCGCTCCAACGCCCGCCTGCCGCAGACGGTGCGCCAGGCCCACGTGCCGCGCCGCTTCACTGGCAACCAGCGGCGTATCCGGGTGACTCTGCTCTCCGTCATCGACGGCACCCCGTTGGACGCGAACGTCTGGCAGCAGATGAACGCGGAGCAGCAGGAACTCGTCATCGAACAGCTGGGCAGCCTGCTGGCGGCGATGCACACGATGAACTCCAGCCTCCCGCCGGCCAGCAACCTGGAGAGCTGGTGGGCCGACGGGCCGGGGCAGAGTGACGCGACGGGTGTCCACGAGGTCGGCGGGGTGCCGATCAGCCCGGCCACCGAGGGGGCGCAGCACGGGCTGAACTACACGGAGCGAACCCTGCCGGGCAAGCACGAGGTGATGCGCCACCGCATGGTCGAGGTGCTGAAACCCGAGCTCTCCGCGGCGGAGTACGCCCGCGCCGAAGGCATCATGGCCGAGGTGGACGACATGCTAGCCCGCACGGACCTGCGGCGCTGCTTGACCCACGGTGACCTCTCGCGGGAACACCTGCTGTGGCTACCCGACCAGGGCGTGGGCGTGTTGGACTTCTCCGATATGACGGTGGGGGACCCGGCGCTGGACTACGCCCACTTCGAGACGATCGCGCCGGGGCTGACGAAGCGGATCTTCGACCACGCCGGGGTGGCCGCGGAGGACGTGGCAGATCCGCAGGTGGTCTTCGAGGATGAGGACCTGCTGGAGCGGGCGAAGCTCTACAAGCGCTGGGATAACCTGTTCCTGCTCATCGACCACTACCGCACGGGGCGCTCCCCGCGGGTGGAGATTTAACGCGGCCGGGCCTAGTCCTGGGCGGGCGGGTCCTGCTGGTCCTCGTCCCGCTGGCGGCGGAGGCGCTCCCGCTTCTCGCGCTCGGCCTCTTCTTCGGCCAGGCGTTCCTGCTCGCGGCGCTTCTTGAAGCGTTCCTTCTCGATATTCCACAGGAAGTCCGGGTCGTCGTCCGGCCCCTTCGCCCGAGGCCGCTGCTCGAGCTGCTTATTCTGCCGGCGGCCCAGCTGGCCCACTGAGGAAGAATTGCCGCTGCCCGGCCCGAAGGCCTTCCACAACATCACGATCGTGATGATGACGAGGATCAGGATAATGAGGCGACCCAAGGGTGCGATGCTCCTTCAAGGCATAAAAATCGGCGTAGTTTCTCCCCTCGACTCTAGCCACCTCACGGGCTCGGTGGGTAGGAGAACAGCGGCGGGAATACGGTGGCGGGCCGGAGTGACGTCCTAAAAATAAAGCGCAATTGGTGCCCAGCGAAGCAGTGACCGTAGGCTGGACGGCGTGACTAATAAGCAGAATCCACAAGACCCCTCCCAGGTTGAACCATCGCTGCCGGGGCCGCCCGGGCAGAAGCCGAAGCTCGGCTCGAAGGCCTGGCGGGATGTTTTGCTATACGGATTCCTGCGGCTGGTGCTGTTCCTGGTGCTGACGTTCGTGATCCACTCGATCGTGATTCTGCTGGGGATGGCGAACTTCTTCCCGCTGCTGATGAGCGCGCTGCTGGCGCTCATCCTCGCGCTACCGCTGTCCATGATGATGTTTAAGAACCTGCGGCTGCGCGTGACCGCGCAGATGGCGGAGTGGGATTCCGCGCGGCGCGAGCACAAGCGCCAGCTGCAGGAGCAGCTGCAGGACCGCCTGCACGACTAGAGCGGCGAGAATCAGCGGGGGCGGCCGAGGGACATGTGCTACGGCTGGAGCTGCGCAGGTGAGTGCGCAGCGGGGGAGCAGCGTCGGCGTGAATTAGATGGCTAGATAAACGCTGCGACCAGCATCATCACCGACCACAGCAACATGCCGCGGCCAGTGAGTCCCAGTACCGGGATCAGGCCCTTGCCCTGCGCGCCCTTGCGCACCGGACCGGAGGCCAGCACCCACAGCGGCACTGCCAGCAGGCCCAGCAGGGCAGCGAGCTGACCGAGTGCCAGCGCGATGGTGAGCACCACGGAACCGCCGACCAGGCTCAGCCACAGCGCGCGGGTGCCCGCATCTCCCAAGCGCACGGCGAGGGTGATCTTGCCGGTGACCGAGTCGGTGGGGATGTCGCGGAGGTTATTGGCCAGGTTCACGGACGAGGAGAGCGCGCCGATCGTCACTGCCAGTCCGAGCCCGCGCCAGGTAATCTGCCCGGACTGCGTGAACTCTGTGCCGAGCACCGCGACGAGGCCGAAGAAGATGAAGACCGCAACCTCGCCCAGGCCCCGGTAGCCATAGGGGTTTTCACCGCCGGTGTAGAACCAGGCCCCCGCGATGCAGGCCGCGCCGACGAGGATCAGCCACCAGGCGCTCAGCAGGCTGAGTAGGATTCCGGCGACCCCGGCCACACCGAAGCAGGCGAAGGCGGCGTACTTCACGAGCTTGGGCTCCACCAGGCCGGAGCCGGTGAGGCGTAGCGGGCCGGAGCGGTCGTCGTCGGTGCCACGGATGCCGTCGGAGTAGTCGTTCGCGTAGTTCACGCCGATGATCAGCGCGAGCGCGACAACGAGGGCGAGTAGCGCCCGCGGGAAGGACGCCCCGCCGGTGGTCACCGCGGCTGCTGTTCCGGCCAGCACCGGGGCGATGGCGTTAGCCCAGGTATGCGGGCGGGCGCCCTCGAGCCAATCGGCGGCGGTGGCGGTGTTGGTGGCAGACATACGCGGTGAAAAACCTTCCTTCGGGCAGGGGGCGGATGCAAACTGTTTACTCTACTCGCTTGGGCGCGGGGGCTGAGCAGCCAGGCTTGTCCGGGATAAACCGTAGGGTGGGGCCATGAGCAGTATTGAGCGCAGGATCGCGATCATCGGGGCCGGGCCGCGCGGAATTTCCGTGCTGGAGCGGATCGTGGCCACCTACCGGGAGCTGGCGGAGCAGGGTACCGACCCTGAACGCCTGGCCGTGGCCGTGGTGGACGACGTCCAGCCCGGTGCGGGACGCATCTGGCGCACTGACCAGAACTTCGACCTGTGCATGAACACGCTGGCCGACGCGGTGACCCTGTTCCCGGAGCCCGGCTCCAGCGTGCATGCCCCGGTCCTCGAGGGCCCCACCATGTACGAGTGGATCATGCTGGTTCGTGGTGAGGAGCTGGGTGAGCAGCGCGACCCGCGCGGGGCGAAGGCCGCGCTGTTTTCCCGCCACCCGGTCCAGCCCCTGGGCCACCGGGCGCAGGACATCCAGCAGGCCGAACCGAATACGCACCCGCCGCGGGGCCTGTACGGCGAGTACCTGCGCTGGGCCTTCTCCGCGGTGCTGGGCATGGTTCCCGAGGCCATCGAAGTGACGGTGCACCGCTCGAAGGCGGTGGGCATCGAAGCAGCGGCTGACGGCACGGACGCCATCGAACTTGCGGACGGCACCCGCCTGCGCGCACACGCGACGGTGCTCGCCCTGGGCTGGTTGGACACGGATCTCGCCCCGGAGGAGCAGGAACTCGCGGCTGCCGCGGCCAAGCACGAGCAGCTGGAGTGGGTTGCGCCGAATAACCCGGCTGATCAGGACTTCTCTGCCATCCCCAGCTGGGAGGAGTCCGGCCAGGAGATCCTGATCCGGGGCTTGGGCATGGGATTTTTCGACGCCATGTCCATGCTCACGCTCGGCCGTGGCGGGGCCTTCATTCCGGACGCCACCGCGCCGGCGGGATTGCGCTATCAACCTTCGGGCCGGGAACCGCGGATCCTGGCGATGGCGGGCCGTGGCTACCCGCATCAGCCCCGCCCGGAGTTTTCGGGCATGCCGCCGCGCGCGGAGCTGCGCCGCCTGGACGAGGCGATCTCCCAGCTCGATACTCCACTGCCTGCCAATAGCCTGGACTTCGGGGAAACGCTGTGGCCAGCACTGCTGCGCGACGCGCAAGAGGCCTACTACCGGGTGCTGCTGGCGGCCGAACCTGACGTCCTGAAGAAGGTCACCGAGGTCATCGACGACCCGGCCACCGACCCGCTGAACATGCACGAGGACACCCGCCTGGACGGGCTGGTGGACCCGGAAAAGCGATTCAATATCCCCTGGGAGAACAACCCGGTCGCCCGGCTGGAGGACAAGGCGGAGGCAGCGGGCGAGGAGCTGAGCATCGACTCCTTTACCCGGAGCCTGTTCGAACACCTCCTCGGCGACTGGCGGGAGGCGCAGCGCGGCGAGGAATCCCCGGTGAAGATGGGGCTATTCAGCTTCGGGGCGGCGATGAAGCGGATCGCCCTGGTCGACGAGCCGGGGCGGTTCACGCAGGCCTCCCGCGAGGAGGAATACGCGCTTTTCGGCAGCATCGCCCAGATGGTGAGCGTGGGCCCGCCGGCCTTCCGCACCGCCGAGCTGCTCGCGCTCATCGACGCCGGGCTGGTGCGCTTCCTTGGCGCGAAGCCGGAGCTCACCGTGGACGAGGAGACCCCGGCGTTTCGGGTCAGTTCCGCGACGACGGGGGAGGAGGTGTGCGCGACTGCGCTGATCGAGGCGTTGATCCACGACCCTGATGTGCGGCACACGGACTGCCCGCTGAGTACGCAGCTGCTGGCACAGTCCCGGATGCGGGCTTGGGCCTGGGGCGATGGTTCCCCGTCCGGGGCCCCGGAGGTGGACCGGGAGACCGGCCTGCTGATCGGCGCGAGCGGTCAGCGCGACACTCGGGTGCACATGCTGGGCGTGCCGTTGCGGGAGGTGCGGGCAGATATGACGAACTCACCGAAGGTGGGCGAGGACCCGGTGATCTTCCAGGAGACGGACGCCGCCGCCCGCTCCGCGCTGCGGATCGCCATGTCCCGACCCTAAAGCCCCAGGTTGAACACGCCTTCGCGGTAACGCTGGCCCGGGATGGCCCGCAGCAGCTCCCGGGTGAACTCGTGCTCCGGATCGTTGAAGATCTCCTCAGTGAAGCCCAGCTCCACCTGGCGGCCCTTGCTCATCACGCTGACCGTGTCGCTGATCTCCCGGACGACGGCCAGGTCGTGGGAGATGAACAGGTATGTCAGGTCCAGTTCCTCTTGCAGCTCGTTGAGCAGCTCCAGGATGCGGGCCTGGACGGTGACGTCCAGCGCGGATACGGCCTCGTCGAGAACCAACAGCTCTGGCTCCAGGACCAGCGCGCGGGCGATGGCCACGCGCTGGCGCTGCCCGCCGGAGAGCTCACCGGCACGCCGGTTGGCCAGGGCCTCGGGGAGGCTGACCTGGTCCAACACCTGGGTGACCTTCGCGCGGATCTGGGTCCGCGAGAGCGAGCTGAGGTTTCGCAGTGGCTCGGCGATCGCCGAACCGATGGACTGGCGCGGGTCGAGCGAGCCATAGGGGTTCTGGTAGACCATCTGCAGCCTGCGGCGCAGTTGGCGCGGGTCTTTGTCTACGAGCTCGCTGATGGCAGCGCCCTCGAGGTAGGCGGTGCCCGCGCTGGGCTCCTCGAAGGCGCAGATCATGCGCGCCAGGGTGGACTTGCCGGAACCCGACTGCCCGACGATCGCGTGCGTGGTGCCGCGGGCGACGGAGAAGCTCACGCCGTCGACCGCGGTGAATGCTTCTTGGCCACGGGCGGGGTGGAACTGCTTGCTCATCGAGCTGACGCGCAGCAGCGGGGGAGTGGGCTCCTCGGAGCCGCGTGCCTTAGCGTCGTGTGCCACGGAGCCGCGTGCCGCGCCGGTGGCGGGGCTCTTCCCCTCGGAGTCCACCCCGCTGCCGGGCGCACCCGTCTCGGGGTCAGCGGTCCCAGGGGTGCTGGCTGCCGCATGCTTCCGGGCGCGGGCCGGTTGGCGCACGGGGTTGGTCAGCCCCGGCGCGTCAGCGAGCAGCCGTCGGGTGTAGGGGTGCCGCGGATCGCCGAGGATGCGGCCGGTGAGCCCGGCCTCCTTGACCTGGCCGGATTGCATGACCACCAGCTCGTCGGCCCGGTCGCTGGCTACGGCCAGGTCGTGCGTGATGAGCAGGACGCCAATGCCGCGGTCCTCCCGCAGCTGGTCGATGAGGTCCAGGATCGTCTGCTGCACCGTCACATCCAACGCACTGGTGGGCTCGTCGGCGATGATGAGATCCGGTTCGGTGGCCAGCGCGGCGGCGATGAGGGCACGCTGCCGCATACCGCCGGAGAGCTCGTGCGGATACTGGTCATAGCGCAGCTCGGGGTTGTCGATCCCCACGGCCTCCAGGAGCTCGATGACGGTTGCGCGGCGCTCCTCCTTGCTGGGATTGCCCAGCGCCTGGCGGTGAATGCGCAGCACCTCGCCGACCGAGTCGCCGATGGTTTTCACGGGGTTCAGAGAGGTCCCGGGGTCCTGCGGGATAAGCCCGATCTTCAGGCCGCGGACGCCGCGCCACTGCTGTTGCGTGATTCGGTTCAGGTCCTGCCCATTGAGCTCGATTTTTCCGGACGCCGACGCGTTGGCAGGCAGCAACCCCATGGTTGCCATGGCGGAGGTGGATTTTCCGGAACCGGATTCTCCCACGATGGCGGTAACCCGCCCGGGTGCGACGGAGAAGGACACGTCCGTCACCGCGTGCACGGGGCCGTGCGCGGAGTTGTACGTGACCGCGAGGTCGGTGACCTTCAGCAATGGGGTGGTCATGAGCGGGCTCCTTCCCGGTCGCGGAGGACGGTGCTGAGGTGGTTGGTCGCCAGGACGACGAGGACGATGGCCAGGCCCGGCAGGACGGTCAGCCACCAGGACGTGGCGATGAAGTCCCGGCCCTCGGCGATGATCAGGCCCCACTCGGGCGTCGGTGGTGGGGCGCCGTATCCCAGGAAGCTCAGGGTGGACAGCTGCAGGATGGCGCTGCCGAACTGGAGGGCCGCCAGCGCGAGCACGGGGGTCAGCGAGTTCGGCAAGACGTGGTTCCACAACACGGAAGCGCGGGTGCCGCCGGAGGCGTAGGCAGCCTCGACATAGTCAGAGGAGGCGACGCCCAGCACCTCGGAGCGGGCGAGGCGGGCGAACATCGCGACGTTGGTGACACCCACGGCGATGGCCGCGTTGATCGAGCCGTAACCCAGCACGATGATCACCGAGAGGCTAAGCAGCAGGGCCGGGATGGCGAGCAGGACGTCCACGATGCGCATGATCAGCGTGTCCACCCAGCTGCCCTTGCCGCCTGTGCTGGAGCCGCGCCGGGCGCGGGAGGAGCCGGCGATCACACCCAGCAGGGTACCGATGATCATGCCGAGCAGAACCGCGACAAGCGCCCCGAGCAGCGACTGCCGGGTGCCCCACACCACGCGGGTGTAGAGGTCGCGGCCGACGGCGTCGGTGCCGAACCAGTGCTCGGTGCTGGGCGGCAGCAGCGGGGCGGTGCTACCGGAGTTCACGGGGTCGCCCGAGGCGAACAGCCCCGGCACCAGCGCCCAGGCCAGTGCGATGACAACGATGAGCCCGGAGACCACCGCGCCCCAGCCCGCCTTCCGCGGGCGGGGAAGGTTGCGGCCGGTCAGCCGGGAGCGCAGCGAGGACCGAGGGGTGAGTTTGGTGGTCATGTTTTAGTCCCTCCCATTCGCGGTGGCGGGTTGTGCGCTGCGGCTGCGCAGCCGGGGGTCGAGCACCGGGTAGAGCAGATCGACGGCCAGGTTGACCAGCACGTAGACCGCGGCGCTGATGACGACGACGGCCATGAGCACCGGGGTATCGCGGTTAGATACGGCGTCCACGGTCATCGCGCCGATGCCGGCGCGGCTGAACACGGCCTCGGTGACCACGGCGCCACCGATGAGCTCACCGAAGGTCAGCCCAGCGATGGTCAGTGCGGGGAGCATCGCGTTGCGCAGGACATTGCGCCACAGCACCCAGCGGTGGCTGGCCCCACGGGCCCGCACCACGGTGACGAAGGGCTGGGCCGAGGCGTCCTGAATCCCGCGGAGCAACACCTGCGCCATCGGTGCGGACAGCGGCAGGGCGATGGCGATGGCGGGCAGGATGATCGACTCGGTGGGGGAAGCGTCGATGACGGGGATCCACCCCAACGTGAAGCTGAACACCTGGATCAGGATGATGCCCAGCCAGAACGCGGGCAGCGCGACCAGCAGGGAGGGGACGCTCGCCAGGGCATTGGCCAGCCAGCGGCTGACACGGTTGTTGCGGCCCGGGGCGGCGAGCGTGGCCAGGGCCAGGGCGATCAGGCTGGCGAGCACGAAGGCCACGAACGCCAGCGCCAGCGTGTTTGGCAGGGCAGCGCCCAGGGCGCTGGTCACGGACTCGCCGTTCATTAGGGAGTTACCGAAGTCCCCGCGCAGCGCCCCGGTCAGGGAGTTGATGTAGCGCACGAGGATGGGCTCGTCGGCGCCGTACACATCGCGCATCTGCTGGATCTGCGCCGGGGAGAGCCCGAGCTCGGGGTCGGCGTAGCGGGTGGCCACGGCGTCCCCAGGCAGTGCGGTGAGCAGGATGAATGCGAGGGTGAAGGTGGCCCACAGCACGAGGATCGCCTGGCCGATGCGGGCGAGGATCTGGCGTCCGGTCATGGCTGGGCCTCCTTTCGGGTCAGGTAGAACCAGGGTCGGCCGATGCTCTCGGCGCGGAAGCCGTGGACGTGTGGGTGCACGCCGAAGACCTGCGGTTCCTCGAAGAAGGGCAGGACGTAGGCGTTATCGGTCAGGTGCTTCTGCACCGCCTTGGAGGCCTTGGCACGCTCTGCCTCGGTGGGCGACTGGGCGACGTCGAGCAGGAGCTGCTGGAGTTTCTCATCGCCGATGGATTCGTCGGGGTGCATGTTCAGCAGCGCGTTGCGGTTCTCGGAGTAGTACTGGCTTTTAATGACGTCGTAGTCGGCGCGGCCCACCATCGTGAGGTTGAGCTGCACCTGGTTCTCGTCCGTCTGGGCTGCCTTTTGGGCGGCGACGTCGCCGGGGTGCAGCTGCGCGTCGATGCCGACGGCACGCAGTTGTTGCTGCAGCATCGTGACGACCTCCCGGGTGCGGGGTTGCTGTGGGGCGTCGTTGACGACGAGGCGCAGGCGCTTGCCGTCCTTGGTACGGATGCCGTCGTGCCCGACGGTCCAGCCGGCCTCGTCGAGGAGCGTGCGGGCCTTATCCGGGTTGAACTCGTAGGCACCCTTCTGCGCCTCGTAGCCCTGCGCGGTGTGGGCGAGGGTGGAGGTGGCCAGCGGGTAGGAGTCGGAGAACAGGGTGCGCAGGATCTTCTCGCGGTCCACGCCGGCGATGATCGCCTGGCGCACCCGGATGTCCTGCAGCAGCGGGTGGCGGAAGCGGAAGGCCAGGCCGTTGTTCACGCCGTTGGTCGGTGCTGCGTGGATGTTGATTCCGGCCTTGGCGAGGTGCTTTTCCTCCGGGGCCTCGATTTGGCGGGCGATGTCCGCCTGCCCGGCCTTGAGTCCACCGACGCGGACGCTGTCCTCCTTGGCGACGACGACGCGCACGGTGTCCAGCTCCGGACGCCCGGTGTTCAGGCCGCGCTCGGCGAAGACCGGTGGCGCCCAGTCGTAGTCCTCCCGGGCGCTCAAGGTTAGTTCGCGGTTCCGTTTCTCGCCGGTGATGACGAAGGGGCCGGAGCCGATGACCTTGCGGGCAGAACCAGGGGCGAAACCCTCGTCCGTCATATCCAGGGAGGCGTTGGCCAGCAGCCCGGCGTTGATGGAGCTGGCGGCCTGGGGGAAGCCGGGCTCGGGCTCGCTGAAGTGGAAGCGGACGGTGGAATCGTTGATAACCTCGCCGCGCTCGTAGGAGCTGATCTGTTCGGAGGCGGTGAGCTTGTTCTCCGTGTTCCCGAGGCCGAAGAGGTCGAAGTTCTTGACGACGTTCTCCGCGTCCATCGGGGTGCCGTCGGAGTAGGTGACCCCGTCGCGCAGGCGGAAGGTGAACTCGGTGGCGTCCTCGTTGACTTCCGGCAGGTCGGTGGCGATCCACGGGTGAAGCTCGAGGGTGTCCGGGTCCTGCCACAGCAGCCGGTCGGTGATGTTGTTGACGACCCCGCCGTTGGGGTAGAAGCCCGCGGTCGGCGGGTAGAGGTTATTGAAGGGGAGGGAGTCGAGGTAGGTCAGCTCGGCGGGGTTGTCCTCGGAACCACCGGCGCTGCTGCAGGCGGTGAGTCCGCCGAGGCCAAGGACGACGGCGGTGAGCAGGGTGATCACCGATCTGATGGGGCGCCGGGTGTGGTGCCTGGACGTGCCCTGGGTGCGGGGCAAGCCGGGGGACATAGGTATTCCCTCCTGTGGATAAAAATGAACAGATCTGTCTATAAGGGGTGAGGGCTAGGGTATCACGGGAAAACCTTCACGATAAGATGGCCTACATGACCAGCCCAAGGACCATGACCGATTCAACGCCCACCATCGCGATCATCGGAGGTGGCCCGCGAGGCATTTCCATCCTGGAGCGCCTCGCCGCCGAATACCGCCAGCTCGATCCGAGTAAAACCCCCGCTCACCTGGACATTCATGTGGTTGACGAGGTGCGGCCGGGGGAGGGGAAAGTCTGGCGCACCGACCAGACCAAGACCCTGTGCATGAACACTCTGGCCGATGCGGTCACCCTCTTCACTGAGCCCGGAGCAACCGTTACAGCACCCGTGGTGGAGGGGCCGACCATGCACGAGTGGATCATGCTCATCCGCGGCGAAGAGCTGGACTCAGAGCGGGATCCGGGCGGAAAAAAGACAGATCTGTTCACTCGCCTTCCGCTGAGTGTTGGGGCCGAACGCAACTCGTTGACCTCGGATAATGATGGGGTCCAGGCTGCGGAGCCTCTGCCGGAGGCAACCTCGGAGGCCGGAGAATCCGCCTCAACCGTGGGTGCTGGGTGGTCCCTGGCGGGATACGCCACGGAGATCGCCGAAACCCGGCCCGAATCCCACCCCAGCCGAGCCCTTTACGGCGAGTATCTGCGTTGGGTTTTCAGCGTGGTGTTGGGGCTGCTCCCGGAGGGGATGTCGGTGCACCAGCACCTCGCCCGCGCCACCAAGATCGAGGAGGTGCCGGGAGGGTCCGCAGCCGGGGCCGGCGCCGGAGCGGGAAACGGCGAAGGCCATCCCACCCGTGACCGCATCACGCTGGACAACGGCACCACGATCCTCGCGGATGCCACCGTGCTCGCCATCGGCTGGGCCGACACCACCCCGGATGCGTTGGAGAGCTTCACCGCTTCCGCCGTGGACATGCACCCAGCCCTCACCTGGGTTCGCCCCGGCAACCCCGCCGACCAGCAGGTCAGCCAGATCCCCAGCTGGGAGGAATCCCAGGAGGAGGTACTGGTCCGCGGCCTGGGGATGGGCTTCTTCGACCTCATGGCCATGCTCACCATCGACCGTGGCGGGCGGTTTATTTCGGACGCCGACGCCCGCTCGGGGCTGCGCTACGAGCCCTCTGGCCGGGAGCCGAAGCTCGTGGTCACCTCCCACCACGGCTACCCGTACCAGCCGAAGCCGGTCTTCGGCTCCCTGCCACCAGCGGCCTGGCTGCCTCGCTTCAAGGCCGCCGTCGCGGAGCTGGATCTCGCACAGATTCCGGCGAATAGCCTGGACTTCGGCGAGACCCTGTGGCCGGCGATCCTGCGGGACTCACAAGAGGCCTACTACCGGGTTCTGCTGGCAGCCGAACCTGACGTCCTAAAAAAGGTCGGCGAGATCATCGACGACCCGGACACCGACCCGTGGCGGCTGCACGAGGACACCCGACTGGACGGGCTGGTGGCGCAAGAAAACCGCTTCGACCTGCCGTATCACGCCGACCCCGTCGCGCGTTTCGCGGAGCAGGCCGGGGAGGCGGGCCAGAGCATCGACGAGCTCACCGCGTGCATTGCCGATGGTTTGGCCGCGGATCTTTCCGAGGCTCAGTCCGCGCGCGAGTCGGCGGTGAAGATGGGCCTGCAGGTCATCGGCTCGGCCCGCAAGCCCGCTGCTGTCGTGGACGAGCCCGGCCGGTTCACCACCGAATCTCGCCGAGGTGCCTATGCGGAGCTCAAGCGCGTGGGCCAGATGGTGGGCTCCGGGCCGCCGGCCTTCCGCACCGCAGAGCTGCTGTGCCTGGTGGACGCCGGCTACGTCCGCTTCCTGGGCGCGCACCCGACGATGGTGATCGACCCCGAGACGCCTGCGTTCGTCATGACCTCCCCGGTGACCCGGGAGGAGCCGGTGGAGTCCCGCACCCTGGTGGATGCGTGGCTGCACAAGCCGGACGTGCGCAGCACCGCGGATCCGCTGAGCCAGCAGCTGAAGGACGCCGGCCGGATGCGCACCTGGCTGCGCGGCGATGGCACCGCCTCCCGCGCCCCAGAGGTCGAGCTGGCGACGAGCCGGCTGATCCACGAGGACGGGCAGGTTGATCCGCGGGTGCACATGGTCGGCATCCCGCTGCAGGACATGCGCGCGGATATGACGATTTCCCCCATGCCGCGCACCGACCCGCTGATGCTGCAGGAGACGGACGGTGCGGCAGTCTCCGCGCTGCGGGTGGTGACGGACAACCGCTAGTTCGCGGCGCAGGCCTGGCGGGCGAGCTCCGCGATCGCGATGCGATCCAGCTTGCCCGGGCCGGTCTTCGGCAGCTCCGCGACAGCGAAAGCGCGGCGCGGGATGAGGTAATCCGCGCAACCGGCCTCCCGCATGGAGGAGCGCACGGCGTCGGTGACCTCCACCGGATCGCCGGAAGCCTCAGTACCAGCGGTGCGCAGCACGGCGACCACGGCCTCGCCCCAGTGCTCGTCGGAAACACCAGAGACACAGACCTCGGAGACCGCCTCGCCGTTCACAACAGCGTGGGAGCGGGTGGCGTTCTCTGACTGCTCGGGCAGAACCTTCACGCCACCGGTGTTGATTGCGCCGTCGGCCCGACCCAGCACTTGTAATGTGTCCCCGTCCAGGGCGCCGATGTCGCTGGTGCGGTAGACCCCGAGCTCGGGGAAGCAGTCCTCGTCGTTGTTGCGGTAGCCGCGGGCGACCATCGGGCCTTCGAGGACGATGCGTCCGGCGCCGTTGGCGTCCGCGTCCTCGATGCGCACGCTCGCGCCCGGCAGTGCCTGGCCGTCGTAGACCATCCCGCCGCTGGTCTCGCTGGAACCGTAGGTCAGGACGTAGTTCACGCCCGCCTCGTCCAGCTGGCCGCGGGCCTTATCGCCCAGTGCCGCACCACCGATGAGGACCGCGCCGAAGAGCTTCAGTGCCTCGATACCTTCCTCGGACTCCAGCAGGGAGTGCACCTGCGGTGGGACCAGCGAGGTGTGCAGATCCTCGTGCGGGAAGCGCTTCTTCAGCGCGGCGGCGTCGGCTGCGAAACCGGACACGCTAAAGCCCGTGCCCTCGATCAGCGCGGTGGTCGCGACCGGGGTGAAACCGGCCATCATGCCACGCAGAATCACCTGCAGGCCTGCGATGTGGTGGGCCGGCAGCGCCAGCAGCCACGGGCCCGGCTCCACCTTTAGCTTCTTGCGCAGCACCTGCTCGGTGGCGCGGGCGGAGGAACGCAGGTTCGCGGCGGAGAGCAGCGCGCCCTTCGGGGTGCCCGTGGACCCGGAGGTGGTGGCCACGAGGGTGCCGGCCTCGACCGGCTCGCCTGCCCGCATGACCTTCTTCAGCTCTTCGCTGGCACCCGCGTCCGGGGAGTCGGCGGCGGGGACCGGCAGGATCGAGCTGCGCCCGTCCAGCACCTGGGAGAGCATGCCGCGCGCGGCCTTGAGGTTTGTCGCAGAGACCTCAAATGCCTCGAGCGTTGCCATGCCGGTGCCGTCGTCGATCTTCGCGGGGTAAATGAACTTTGAGTGTCCGTCCCCGCGGTCGCCGAAGCGGCCTAGTTCTTGCGTCTCATTATTAGTACTCACCCGTCCGACTCTACTTGGCTGCGTGGCGGGGGTCTCCCGCCTGCGAGGTGTCGCCCCGCTGACCAGCGGTGTACTGCCGGGGCTCACCGTTGAGCACCGGAGCGTGCGCAATACACTATTGCCCATGCGTCGCCTTGTGTCTTGCCTTGTTTCCCTCCCGCTCGTCGCCGCTGCTGTTGCGGTCCCGCAGGCAAGTGCGAGCCCTATTCAGGACGTCACCCCCACGCCGATCGCGTCCTGCCCAGCCGTGGAGGTCATCACCGCTGCTGGGTCCGGGGACGCCCACCCGGGCGATGACCCGAATGTCCCGCGGGGCTTCGTGGTGGGCACGAATTTCAGCAAGCTTGCCGAGCAGCGCTTCGAGGGCGTGCGGAGCTGGCAGCTGCCCTATTACGGCAGCGCAGGCATCGTGGGCAGCAACGAAAAGATCGGCCTGCCGAGGTTCCCGAACTACGCGGCCTCTGCGGCGGATGGCGTCGAGAAAGTGCGGGCGCGGATCGATGACGTCTCGGCCGCGTGCCCGGATACCGCGTTCGCGCTCGCGGGATTCTCTCAGGGCGCGCACGTCGCTGGCGATGTGTTGATGCATCTTTCCCCGGAGCAGGCGGAGAAGGTGATCGCGGCGTACCTGCTGGCGGATCCGCGCCGTGGCAGCAAGGATGGCGCCACCCTCATCACCACGAACCACGGGCCGATGCCGAAGCAGCACACGGGCCTGTTGGGCTCCCGCCCGGCGGGAACCTTTGACCGCTACGAGGGCAAGGTGCGCAGCATCTGCAGCCAGGGGGATCCGGCCTGTGACATTCCGCCGGGCGGGCTGCTTGCCGCGGTCGGGCAGTGGGCGCAGCAGGCCGACCCGGAGCCCTACGAGGTCACCCCGGTGGTGGCGATGGATTCCATGCTCACCGACGGCAGCTTCCTGATCGCGGTGGCACCGGTGGCCCCGCGGCTGGCGGTCGCCCTGGGGCACAGCGACCCACGTGGCGTCGGCGATGCGCTGCGGGCAGCGGCGGGTAACCCCCGGCTGAACCAGGCACAGCGCAACACGATGAACCTTGCCGCCCACGAGGTGCAGGACATGCTGAGCTACCTGAAGGCGAAGGGCTTCGCCACCCACGAGCCGGGGGCGACGGGCAGCACCGCCGTGGACACGACGATCGGGCTGGTGCGCCTGGCCTTAGACCCCGCGGTCGCGGCGGCCGTCCCTCAGGCGCTCGGGATGTTCGACCGCCACTTCGTCTACCGAGGTGAATCCCGGGCGTTCACCACGATCGACGGGGTGCGGGTGGATGACTGGATCACCGCAGACCTGACCCGCGAGATCGGCAATTACCTGGGCCAGCCAGAGCAGGCGGTGCGCCCGGTTCCTGCCAGCGAGCGCCGGGGCCTAGTTAAGCTCTTCGGGCACGGCCTGTGGAAGCTGCTCGACAAGGTCCTGGGGAACCGCGATCCGGCCTCGCAGCGGGTGTGGGAGCGCTTCGAGCTCTAGCCGCGGGCCGCGGGCCGGCGCTGCGACTATGAGCAGGCGGGTGGGGACGCCCGCCCGATCTGCTACAGATAGAGCCCAGAGCCACCATGAAGCATTCCGAACCTCAGACCCTGATCGTGAGCGACTCCCAGGCGGATCGCCGCCTGGACAAATACATCCGTTCGCAGGTCAAGGGCGTGCCCGCCACGGTGCTGTTCCGCATGATGCGCACCAAGCAGATCACGGTCAACGGCGCGAAGTGCAAGCCCGACCAGCGCACTGTCGCCGGCGATAAGGTCCACCTGCCCGCCCTCGAGGTCGCTGAGGCGAAGCCGAAGCCCGCGGGGGATCGTAAGGCCGCGGAGCAGCTGGCCCGCAGGCTGTCCCGGCACATTGTTTTTGAGGACGATGATCTGCTCATCGTGAATAAACCCGCCAACATCGCCGTGCACGTGGGCAGTGGGGTCAAGGCCGGGGTGATCGAGGCGCTGCGCGTGCTGCGGCCGGAGGACAAGGAGCTGGAGCTGGCGCACCGGCTGGATAAGGAGACCTCTGGCCTGCTGATCGTGGCGAAGAATTCGAAGATGTTGCGCCACCTGCAGTCCCTCCTGCGTGAGGGCGGGGAGGACATCCAGCGCTATTACCTGGCGGTGGTCAGTGGCGCCGTGAAAAAGTCGGGCAAGCAGCCGCGACGGATTGATGCCCCGCTGCGGAAGACGGGGGCGGCCACGGTGGTGGATCGCCGCGCCGGGCAGCAGGCGGAGACGAAGCTGTGGGTGAAGAAGCCCTGGGGACGTGCGGGAACCCTCGTGGAGGCTCAACTACTGACCGGCCGGAAGCACCAGATCCGTGTGCACCTGCAGCATCTGGGCCACCCGATCATCGGGGATTCCCGCTACGGGGATAAGGCAGTGAACCAGGCGGCCGCGGAGAAAGGCGTGCGGATGCTGATGCTGCACGCCTCCCGGCTGGTGATCCCGCTGCCGGGCGGCGAGGAGCTGGATGTGCAGGCCCCGATGCCCCCGGCGTGGAATAAGTTACGCGGTTAGCGCCGACCGGCCACAAGACCTAGTAGTAGTACGGGAACTCGTCCCAGTTCGGCTCGCGCTTCTCCAGGAAGGAGTCGCGGCCCTCCACGGCCTCGTCGGTCATGTAGGCCAGGCGGGTGGCCTCACCAGCGAAGACCTGCTGGCCCATCAGGCCATCGTCGGTCAGGTTGAAGGCGAACTTCAGCATGCGCTGCGCTGTCGGGGACTTCGCGTTGATCTTCCGTGCCCACTCGATCGCGGTGGTCTCCAGGTCGGCGTGGTCCACCACGCGGTTCACGGCACCCATCTGGTGCATCGTCTCGGCGTCGATGGCCTCGCCGAGGAAGAAGATCTCGCGGGCGAACTTCTGGCCCACCTGCTTAGCCAGGTACGCGGAACCATAACCGGCGTCGAAGGACCCCACGTCGGCGTCCGTCTGCTTGAACTTCGCGTGCTCGCGGGACGCCAGGGTCAGGTCGCAGACCACGTGCAGGCTGTGCCCGCCACCGGCGGCCCAGCCGTTGACTAGGCAGATCACGACCTTCGGCATGGTGCGGATCAGCCGCTGGACCTCCAGGATGTGCAGGCGGCCACCCTCGACCTTCGCGCGAGCTTCGTCCACGCCCTCGGCACCAGCGGCGGCGACGTCCGAGTCGTGGCTGGTGGCGTACTGATAACCGGAACGGCCGCGGATGCGCTGGTCACCGCCGGAGCAGAACGCCCAGCCGCCGTCCTTCGGCGACGGGCCGTTTCCGGTCAGCAGGATGGTGCCGACGTCCGGGGTGCGGCGTGCGTGGTCGAGTGCGCGGTACAGCTCGTCGACGGTGTGCGGGCGGAAGGCGTTGCGCACCTCCGGCCGGTCGAAGGCGATGCGGACGATGCCGTTGGCGCGGCCCTCGCCGGTGTGGCGGTGGTAGGTGATGTCGGTGAAGTCGAATCCCTCAACCTCGCGCCAGGCGGTGGGGTCGAAGATCTCGGAAACCTTATTTTCGCTCATGCCTGCCCATATTAGGTGTCCGGCTGCTCGCCTAGGGTGGGTGGCGTGAATATCACTCAACAGCAGCTCGACCAGTTCCTTCGTCACGCCCGCGAGCACGCGCACGTGGTGGCCCTGCCGATGCGCACGCGCTTCCGCGGCATCGATACCCGCGAGGCGATGCTCGTTCCCACCCCTGGCGGGTGGGTGGAGTTCGCGCCCTTCCTGGAATACGGCCCCGCGGAGTCTTCCCGCTGGTTGCGCAGCGCGGTGGTCCATTCCCTTCTTCTTGACGACGACGCCACCGCCCGGCCGCAGGGTGCCTTAGCGGATCATGCCGCGTTGCAGGTCCCGGCGGGGGTCGCGGTGCCGGTGAACGCCACGATGCCCGCTGTGGACGCGCAGGCGAATCCGCAGCAGGTGGGGGAACTGATGGCCCGTTACCCGGGGTGCACGACGGTGAAGGTCAAGGTCGCTGAACCGGCCGTGCTGCGGGAGCAGGGCTTTGATGTTGCTCTGGCTCAGGATGTGGCGCGCGTGCGTGCCGTGCGGGCCTGGTTCGCCGAGCAGGGGGTGACCCGGCCCCGGATCCGGGTGGACGCGAATGCGGGTTGGTCGGTGGAGCAGGCGCTGGCGGTGATCTCGCAGTTGGCGGGCGAAGATGTGGCGGGGGAGGACCTGGATTACGTGGAGCAGCCCTGCGCGACGGTGGCGGAGCTCGCGGAGCTGCGGCAGCGCCTGTCCGATGAGGGGGTTGCGCCGGGTGGTTCGCCGGTGCGGATCGCCGCCGACGAGCTGATCCGCAAGGCCTCGGACCCGCTGGCTGTGGTGGAGGCCGGGGCGTGCGACGTGGCCGTGGTGAAGGTCGCCCCGCTGGGCGGTATCGACCAGGTGGTGGCGGTCGCGCGCCAGGTGGCGGCCCACGGGGTGAGCCTGACGCTCAGCTCCGCGCTGGATACTGCGGTGGGGATTGGCGCGGGACTGCAGGCTGCTGCCCTGGTGGCGCAGGTGGGGAAGGATGCCGGGGTGTTCGGCCAGGATGGGCCGAACGCTGCGGGGCTGGCGACGGGCTCGCTGTTCACTGCGGACGTGGGGGTGCGGGAGATCAGGGATGGCGCGATGCTCACGGGCGCGACCCAGCCGGACTCAGCGGTGCTGGAGCGCTACGCGGTGGACGCGGAGCGTCGGCAGTGGTGGATCCGCAGGATGGAGGCTGCAGCCGCCGAGCTGGGGTCGTGACGCCCGCTAGGAGAGCATCCAAAACAACTAGAAACAACTTTGAAACAACCACCGGAGGCTTCTTGACCTGGGGGAATAATGAGATGAAGGGTCGGGCTGGCCACAATAGTTGTTCGTAAGTTGTTTCAAAGTTGTTTCGCTGGGGTGGGTGGCGTCTCTAAAACAACTTCCTGGGGAAATGTATACTTCACATATGGAATCCCCCATGATTGACGATGCGAAACCGTGGCTGCCTGAGGATGTTGCAGAGGCTCTAGACGCTATTTGGAACGGAGATTCGGCTGACAATGTCGAATCGGAGACCCTAGAGATCAAAGAGGACCCTGCCCGTGTTCAGCACGCGCCTTCGAAGGCCGATAAGCATCGGGCGCAACTTGTAGAAAAGCTCATTGATGAGGCGGTATGCCTGGCTAATGGGGAGTCCGCTATGGGGCACATCATCGTGGGTATCAGTGACAAGCTGACCGGACCTGAAGCGTTTACGGGGACAGACTTGGATACCTTAACCATTGAGAGAAAGATTCTTCATGGTACTCAGCAGCAACTGAGGGTTGAAGCATCTGAACTTGAGTATCACGGTAGTCGCCTTGTTGTGATCCGTATCCCAGAAGCATTGACCATGTATACCCGCACCCAAGGCCAGGCGAAGCGGCGGCGGGGCACGAGTTGTGAGCCGCTGCTGGAGGCAGAACGGCAAGCGTTGGTTCGGGAAAGGGCGAACCCCGATTATTCAAACGGGAGCTCGAGGCTCCAGGTTCAGGACATCGAGCTGCCAGTCCTGGAAGAGGCTCGCCGACTGTTGAGGGGGAAACGGTCCAGGGAAGACGGGTCGGATTATGTGCCGAAAGGTGCCAACGGACTCCTTCGCGAACTGGGGCTCGTGGGCCATGATGGTTCGCTCAAGAGGGCGGCAGAGATCCTCATGCTGCCACCGGACAAGCCCGCCCTGACGGTTCAGTATTTCTGGAGACCCATCGTGGGGGCCGATCCTGAAGTGAGCGAGATCAGTGAACCGCTGTTGACTGCGCTTCCCCGGCTGCGCCGCCTAATCAGGGAGCGCGCAAGTCAAGAAATTGAAAGAGTGCAGTTTGATGATGGGCAGGAAACCGCGATCCCACGCTTCCCTGCCCAGGCGATTGACGAGGCCGTCACGAATGCCTTCATTCATAGGGACTGGCAAATCAGTCGCCCCGTGGTTGTTGACCAGACGCCTCGTGCTCTGAAGATTTGGTCCCCGGGTCCTCTGCCGCCGGGGGTTGATCGGGATCACTTGCTGACGACTCAATCGGTGCCGCGGAATAGTCGCCTTATGGCGGTAATGCGTGGGCTCGGCCTGGCTGAGGAATCGTCGCGCGGTTTTGACCGCATGTGGTCCGCAATGATTGGAACAGGTCGGGAAGTTCCGGAAGTGCGTGCTGAGGAAACCTTCGTTGAGGTGATTCTTTCAGCAGGTAAGCCCGATGTGGGTTTTATCAAGATGCTTCATGAACTGGAGAAGCTACCTGATGGCGAGGCCGTGAGGAGCGTGGGCACTCTCATTGTCTTAAAGCAGCTGTGGAGCGCGCCTCGGATCACGAAGAATCAGGTTGAACGGCTTGCGCAAATTTCTTCAATGGAAGCCGCCGAACTGATGGAGTCGCTCCAAGACATTGGGGTGGTAGCGCGGCTCCAGGGGGCGGATGAATGGGTTTTGGGAAGGGCGGTTCAGCAGGGGACAGCTTCTTCGGGTGGTGCCCAGCCCCAGTTTGCTAGTGCTGCGACGATGCCTACAGAAGAGTGGTTGGAAGAGCAGCTGCGAACTGGCACGGTACGCGCAGCAGAAGCCGCCGAGATTTTGGGTATAGAGCGCTCCGAAGTGACGAAGATCTTGCGGAAACTGCGGGAGCGCGGGGTGGCGCGTATTGACCCGGCCGGCCCGCAGCGTGGGTCAAACACACGCTGGATTGGGGCGTCGGAGTAAATAGCTTGGCAACAATCCTGGAACAATAAAAACAACTTTGAAACAACTTCCGTAGGCTTCGTGACCTGGGGGGAATAATGAGATGAAGGGTCGGGCTGGCCACAATAGTTGTTCGTAAGTTGTTTCAAAGTTGTTTCGGCGTGCCGGAAAACAACTCCGGAACAACTAGTAACAACCCGGCAACACCTCGCAGCAATGCCAATCGCAGCATCAGGTTGACGTCCTGAAGCGAACGCCGGGCTACCGGGACTCGAGATAGCGGACGGCGGCCTGACCGGCGCGCCTGCCGGCGCGAGTCGCGCCCACCGTCGAGGCGGTGGAGCCATAGCCGACCAGCAGCACCCGCGGGTCCTTGGCTACGCGCACTTCGCCGTCCATGAGGATTCCTCCGCCCGGTCCCCGCAGCTTCAGTGGGGCGAGGTGGCGCAGGGAGTGACGGAATCCGGTGTTCCAGAAGATGACGTCGGCATCCACCTCGGTGCCCGGGGGTTGGCCCAGATGGTTTCGCTCACTTCCTGGAGCTCCAGGAGGAACTGAACGGCCGACAGTCCGCCACCGACGACGAGGGTGCGCAGGCCCGCGAAGTCCTCCTTGCGGGTGTAATCCTTCGTGTGCAGCTGGCGGCCGCGGAAGGTTTCGATGCCAGGGATGTGTGGCACGTGCGGGTTGTTCCAGGTGCCGGTGGCGTTGAGGAGGACGTCCGTGGTGATCGTGGTGCTCGTGGCGTCCGGCCCGGTGGCGGTGACGGCGAGCCCGGCCTGGCCTGCACCGATAATGAGCGCGCGGAAGTGGCCCCGATCCAGGGAAGATAGCTCCATAACCTCACCCTAACGATGCTGATGTTTTCGGCCGGAGGCCGACAAGTGTGTTCACTAAAAATGAACGTTCAGTATTAATGAACGTTCATTATTGCTGAACATCAGCTAGAGTGGCGGTATAAACGGGGAAGAAATCAGTCGCTGGAACGACATATTCAACCTTGTAGAGGTGCCTCTCGAGTTCGTGGAGCTAGGTCAGGAGGGCGTCGGGGATGGGGGACTGTTCGTGCGTCACGGTGACGCCTCCGCGAAGTGTATGGCCCGCCAAGTTGAGACGAATGATCCACAAGGGTTACGGGCTTTGGTGGCGGAAAAAGCTGCCGACGAGAGCGACCTCCCAACGCTGCTTCTCGCTCCGAGGGTTACGCCTAAGGTGGCTGATTTCCTACGGGGGGCGGGGGTTATGTTCGCAGATGAGCGAGGAAATTGTTTTATCTCCTTTCCCGGGATGTACCTAGATATCCGTGGCAGGGTGAAGGGTTCTCCGGTTGAACAAGGCGGTAGCGTTTCGCTGAAAAGAGGGGAGCAAGCAACTTCGGCAAGTCCACAGGATAAAGCTGCTCGGCGATTACGAAAGCCAGCAAGGGGTGCTGCATCGCAAGTTAAGGCGCCTACCGGTTCCTTGTTTACGCCACGCCGAGCGCAGGTGAGCGCGGTTATTTTGGATCGCCCGGAACTGCTTGACTCTCCTGTCCGAGAGGTTGCGAGACAGGCGGGGGTCTCCGTTGGTAGCGCTGCGCAGACGCTAGAACTGCTGACGCAAGCTGGCTACCTCAATAAGTCGGGCTTCGGGGGAAGGTATTACTTCGAGCGACCGAAGGCGCTCCTGGATGCGTGGGCGCAGTCCTATGCCACTGGGCTTGGTGCGGATCTGGAAATCTTCCGAGGAGAGGCGGATCTGGGCAGATTTGAGGCCATGGACCCCATGGGCTGGGTAAGCGGCGAGCAGGCTGTGCCGCACTTGGTCCGAGGCGGAACTACCGTTCATCTTTATTTGCGAGACTCGGCTGAACTTAGAGAGTTGTTGAGGAGCGGTCGGATTCGCCGATCAGACAATGGCAATGTCATCGTGCGCACGGCGTTTTGGGGCGCTGGCCAAGGAAGCCGTGATGCGAATCAGACGGATCAGAGTGATCATGCGACCGTGCTTGGTGAATGGCCATGTGCGCCGTGGCCAGTAATCTATGCGGATCTCGTGGGCACTCACGAACCCCGCCTGCTGGGAGTCGCGCAAGAGCTAAGATCGACAATCAATTTCTAGAGCCTCCGGGGGTGGGGTAATGAAATGGTCGGAGAGCAATGAGGATATTGCTGAGGTTCTTGCTGCGCTTGGACGGTATATCGACCTAGATCAGATCATGCTGGTGGGGGCGCGGTGTAGGGATATTCATCAAGAAAAATACCGGCCAGGCCCGCCAGCTCGGGCGACGCGGGACATCGATTTTGCGGTAGCGCTTCGCAGCTGGGCGGATTTCGATCGCCTCAAGGAGCATTTCGCTTATCCGGGGAGAGCTTGGCAAGCGATCAAGGTCAGTGGCTTTGACATTGACTTGGTGCCGTTTGGGGCAGTTGAAAACCCGCCAGATGAAGTTGAGCGCGAAGGGCTAATTCTTAACATGGCTGCCCAGCTACTCGGCAGCGATGTCGCTCAGGTGCTCGGGATAAGAGAAGCGAGCGTATTGGTTAATCGTTTCGCTGAAGAGGGTGATAGGGGGATTGGTCTTGCAGAGCATCTTATTGCCGAGGGGGAGCACCCGACTCCGTTTGAAGCGCGAAAGGAGCAGGTCGAAGCCCTCTTGAAGGGAATATGCGAGGCCTTCGATGGTTAAGTCGCGTGTTCTCCATGTTTTTGGATGGACGTGGGCCCTTCTGAGGCTAAAGGGGTTGGAAACACGTGTTCACTAAAACTGAACGTTCAGCATTAATGAACAATGATTAGGCCGAGCCAGGCTCGTCGCCCCGCCGGGGCATGGTCACGTAGGTTATGGGGTGTGAAAAACAGCATCTCCCAGAGCACGCCCGAGACCCTTGATCAGCCCTCACCCGCCGTACTGCTTGGCGCGGTACTGGTTGACGAGCTGATTCGCAACGGAGTTCGGGAGGCCGTGGTGTGCCCGGGCTCGCGCTCGGCCCCACTGGCCTTGGCTTTCGCGGAGGCTAGCCGCACCGGGCGGCTGCGGCTGCACGTGCGCACCGACGAGCGCTCCGCGGCCTTCCTGGCCCTGGGCCTGGCGAAGTACTCGGACACTCCGGTGCCGGTCGTGATGACCTCCGGCACGGCGGTGGCCAATTGCCTGCCCGCCATGGTGGAGGCCACGGCGACGAACGTCCCGCTGCTGATCCTTTCTGCCAACCGGCCGTGGTCGATGGTGGGGACGGGGGCTAATCAGACCATCCAGCAGCGCGAGATCTTCGGCGCCCACGCGGTCGCCACCCTGGAGTTGGACGCCGCGATCGACACCGTGACCGCAGGCGCCGCTGCGCCGTCCGCCAGCGCCAACACCGCGGCCGGTGCCGACGAGGCAGCCCCAGCCGCAGCCCTAGATTCCACAAACCCGCTGGTCCGCCGCGTCCGGGTCAAGGTTGACGAGCTGGTCCGCGCCGCCACCCACCCCACCCGGGGCGGTGGGGCGCACCTCGACATCCCGCTGCGGGAACCACTGGTGCCGGAGTCCATCACCCAGCTGAGCCTCCGGGCCCGCCAGCTCGCGGAGGGGCCCGCTCGCGCGACGGCGGCTAAGCAGCCGACCGCGCCGGCCCGAACCTACGTCCTACCGAAGCAGGCCGCGCGCCTGCCCTACGGCGAGGCGACGGTGGACGCGTCCAAGCGAACCCTCGTCATCGCGGGGTCGGTCAGCGATCGGGCGTGGGCCCGCGAGCAACTGGAGGAGCTCGGCGACCTGCCTGTCCTGGCTGAGCCCGCCAGCCCCGCCCCGGACTTCCCGGTGCACCCGGCAGCCGCTGCCATGTTCACCACGGGCCTGGTTTCCCACGGGGAGTACTCCGCGGCCACGCGCCCGGAGCAGGTCATCGTGCTTGGTCGGCCGACCCTGCACCGCCCGGTGACCCAGCTGCTGGCCAGCGAGGACATTTCCATCACGGTGCTCACTGAGGTCGAACAGCCCACGGACGTGGCGCTGACCGCCGACCAGATCGCGAGCACGGTGCGCGTGACCGGTGAGTCGCCGCAGTCCTGGCTGCAGGTCTGCCGCGGTGTGTCCGAGCTGGGCGCGGAGGCGGTGCGCGACGGCATCGCTCAGGCCACAGAGGACGGGGCGTTCACCGGGCTGCACGTGGCTGCGGTGCTGGCAGATTCCCTGCGGGACGGGGACGCGCTGTTCGTCGGCGCCTCTTCGCCGATCCGCGATATCGCCCGGGTGGGCCTGCCCTTCGACGGGGTGCGCACGGTCGCGAACCGTGGTGCCGCGGGCATCGACGGCCTGGTGTCCACCGCGGTGGGTACGGCCCTGGCGCATGCCTCCGCCGATCCGACGGCGATCCGCGCCCCGCGGACGTTTGCCCTGCTGGGGGACCTTTCCTTTCTTCATGACGTCAACGGGCTGCACTTTGGTCCGGACGAGCCCAGCCCGGAAAACCTGGTGATTGTGGTCGCCAACGACGACGGCGGCGCGATCTTCGAGACCCTCGAGCCGGGTGGGGATAGCCTGCGGAGCTTCGACGACGGCACCCCGGCCTTCGAGAGGGTCTTCGGCACCGGCACGGGCGCGAAGCTGGCTGGGCTGTGCGAGTCCGCTGGCGTGGACTGGGTGGGGGTGCACAACCCGGCGGAGCTCGCCGAGGTGTTGGATGCGCTGGAACACAGCGACCTGGAGGGCGAAGCCGGCGAGAAGCTGGGCCTGGTGCCGGGTCGTCGGGGCGGCGGGGTGCTGGTTGTGGAGGCCTTCGTGGACCGGGGTGCGCGCGTGGCGCTGGAGAAGTTGATCCGGGGCAAGGTGACCCCGGGTGAGTAAGCCGGTGGACCGCGAGCAGGGGGCCGCGCCAACGGACGCGGCGGGTCCGGCGAACGTAGAGCAGCCCGGGGCCGCCGAGCAGGCCACCGAGCAGGCCACGGAACAGTCAGCGGTGGGGAAGGAACCGGCCGTTGAGCAGCCGACCCCGACCCGCTTCCGGCGCGGCAAGCAACTCGTCGCGGCCTTCACGGCCTTCGCCGCGGCCGTCTGCCTGGGGATGGTGGCGACCGCCGCGCTGAACGACTACCGCATCGGTAGGGACCAGGCGTTCGCCACGGCGGACGTCGTCAACGTCGGGGTACTGCGGACCACCGTGCGCTTCCCGGACGAGTACGGGGTCTACCACCAGCCGGACCGGGGCTTGCTGTACCCGATCGGCCTGGAGGCGGGCCAGCGGGTGCGGGTGGAGTATCAGAAGTCCGAGCCCCGCAATGTGAAGGTGCAAGGCCGTGGCTGGACCTTGGCCTGGATACCCGCGCTCTCCTCGCTCGTCGTGGCGATGGTGCTGAGCGGGGGTCTGTGGCTGCTGGTCCGGTGGCGAGAAAACTCATGGAAGGCGCAGCAGGGAGAACAATGAGGGTTGCGATCATCGCGGAGAGCTTCATCCCCATCGTCAATGGGGTTTCCAATTCGGTGTTGCGGGTGCTGGAGCACCTGCGGCGGGAAGGGCACGACGCGATGGTCATCGCGCCGCGCCCGCCGGGCTGGCAACCACCGGCCGGTGATGCTCCCGCCGGGGATGCGTCCGTAACCAGTACCAGCGAACCAGGTCCCGGCGATACCTACGCGGGCTTTCCGATCCACCGGGTGCCCGCGGTGAACCTCCCGCCCATCAACTCCCTGCCCATCGGCGTGCCCCTGCCGCGGGTCTATAAGCTGCTGAAGCAGTTCCAGCCGGATGTGGTGCACCTGGCCAGCCCATTCGTCCTCGGTGGGGCTGGCGTATTCGCCGCGAAGGCACTGAAGGTGCCGTGCGTGGCGGTCTATCAGACGGACGTGCCTGGCTTCACGGAGCACTACAAGCTCACCTTCCTGCTGAACATGTCCTGGCGCTGGGTGCGCGCGATGCACAACAACTCTTGCCTGACCCTCGCGCCGAGCTCGCCGACGATCGAGCAGCTGCGGGAGCACGGCGTGCAGCGGGTGCACCACTGGGGCCGGGGCGTGGATACGCAGCGCTTCCATCCCGCCAAGCGCAGCGCGGAGCTGCGCGGCCAGTGGTGGGAGGAAGGCCAGGCCAAGCGCAGCACCGCCGCCCCGGCCGAGCCACGCAAGCTGGTGGGCTTCGTGGGCCGCCTGGCCGCAGAGAAGGATGTGGCGAACCTGGCGTCCTTAAACGACCGCGAGGACGCGCAGCTGGTGATCGTCGGCGACGGGCCGGAACGCGAGGAGCTGGAAAAGCTCATGCCGACCGCGGTGTTCACCGGCGCGCTCTACGGGGAGGATCTGGCCGTGGCCTTCGCGTCCCTGGACGTGTTCGTCCATCCCGGGCGCTTCGAGACCTTCTGCCAGGCGATCCAGGAGGCGCAGGCCTCGGGCCTGCCGGTGGTCGCGCCACGGGCCGGTGGGCCGGTGGACCTCGTCGAGGACGGGGTGAGCGGCTTCCTGCTCGACCCGGAACGCTTCGCCGAGCAGCTGCCCGAGGCCGTGGGGGACATCATCGCGGACGGGGCGCTCGAACAGTTCGCCGCCGCAGCGCTGAACCGCGTGCAGGGCAAGACCTGGCCCGCGCTGTGCGAGCAGCTGATGGGCTACTACCAGCAGGCCATTACTGCGTGATGGTGCTGGCCGGTGCGCCGGGTAGCATGAGAATTTATGTCTAGGGCAAGTCTGGAAAAAGATCCGCGCGAAGTGGCCACGATGTTCGATGCCGTGGGGAAGAACTACGACATCACGAATACGGTGCTGAGCTTCGGCCAGGACCGGCTGTGGCGAAAGCGCACGCGCCGCCGCCTGGATCTCGCGCCGGGGGATAAGGTGCTGGACCTTGCCGCGGGCACGGGCGTGTCCACCGAGGAGCTGGCGGAGTCCGGCGCGTACTGCGTGGCCGCGGACTTCTCGCTGGGCATGCTGCGGGCGGGTTCCCACCGCGACGTGCCGATGATCTGCGCCGATGGCCTGAATCTGCCGTTCGCGGATAATACTTTCGACGCCGTGACGATCAGTTACGGTCTGCGTAATTTGGTGGACTTCCGCGCCGGGTTGCGGGAGATGGCCCGGGTGACGAAGCCGGGTGGCAAGCTCGCGATCGCGGAGTTTTCGACGCCGGTCATCCCCGGTTTCGCGACCGTGTACAAGGAGTACCTGATGCGCGCGCTGCCCGCGGTGGCGAAGGTGGTCAGCTCCAACCCGGAGTCTTATATCTACCTCGCGGAATCCATCCGCGCGTGGCCGGATCAGGAGGAGCTGGCCCGCGAGATCCGCGCCAATGGTTGGGAGAATGTCGGCTGGCAGAATCTCACCGGCGGCATCGTTGCGCTGCACAGCGGGACGAAGCCGTTGGACTAGCTCGCTGGCGTAGTTTCGGGGCACGGTTCCCTGCTCTGCCACTTTGCTCGGGCATGTTGCTTGGCCACGTCGCTCGGGTGCGCCGGAGACAACGAAAGCCCACGGGAAACCGTGGGCTTTCGTGCTGTCCGGGTTTATTGGCGCCCGAAGAGGGGGCGGGAGTCCGCGGCGAGGAGCTTATCCACGCCGCGGGAGAGCTTGCCGGCGCCGAGCCACAGCTTTGCCGTGAGGTCCCGGTCCTGTGGGGTGACGAGGTTGCCCATCAGGCGGGCCGCGGAGTTCATCACCGTGTGGGCCAAAGGTCCGCGCATGCCCACCGGGCCGATCGCGGCCAGCAGGCCCGGCATGGTCAGCAGCATGCCCAGGCGGCGGGCCAGAGCGAAGGCGTCGCCGTACTCCTGGCGCAGCCGGGCGGGCCAGGAATAACGCAGACCGTCGGGGTTGCGGCGGGCGTCGCCCAGCAGTTCGACGAGGAAGCGGGCGGACTCCAGCCCGTAGTCGATGCCCTCGCCGTTCAGCGGGTTGACCAGGGCGGCGGAGTCGCCGATCACGGCCCAGTTTCGGCCCGCCACTCGCGTGACGGCCCCACCCATCGGCAGCAGGGCGCTGGTGATGCGTTGCGGGGTGCCGAGCTCCCACTCCTCGCGGACCTGGTCGGCGTAGTGGACGAGCAGCTTCTTGGTGTTCACCTTCGCTGGCCGCTGCGTGGTGGTCAGCGCCCCGCAGCCCAGGTTTACCTGCGGGGTCGGGTCGGCATCTGCCCCGTTGCCCGCCTGCCCGCCAGTCGTGGGGGTGCCGAGGGGGAAGATCCAGCCGTAGCCGGGCTGCGCGGTGCCCTCGTGGTCCCGCAGCTCCAGGTGGGAGTGGATCCATGGTTCGTCGGCGTGCGGGGTTTCCACGTAGCTGCGGGCGGCGATGCCGTGGACGATGCCGCGTTCCCACTGCACGCCCAGCTGCCGGGCGATGGCGGAGCGCACGCCCTCGGCGAGGACGAGGAACTCCGTGCGGATCTCCGTACTCTGTACCTCGCGGTTGGTCCCCGCCGCCTTTCCAGCGCGTTCGCCGACGGCCTGGCAGGTCACGGTCTGCCCGTCTTCCGAGACCTCCACGGCCTTCAGCCCGCCGTGGAA
The DNA here is from genome assembly GCF_030232315.1 of Corynebacterium sp. MSK039. Lineage (NCBI taxonomy): Bacteria > Bacillati > Actinomycetota > Actinomycetes > Mycobacteriales > Corynebacteriaceae > Corynebacterium > Corynebacterium sp. MSK039. The sequence continues at coordinate 15,817 of NZ_JASPJL010000004.1, read as the reverse complement.
GCGAGCCCCGGCGTCGATGGCGTGGCGCAGCAGGGCGGCGTCGAAATCACTACGCGGGATCGCGGACCCCCGGGCGGGGAACTTCTCGTGCTTCGGCCACGGCGCGGTGATCGATCCGCCGAAGCCGTGCAGCTTCAGGCCTTTGATCCGCGGGTGACCATCCAGCAGGTGGCCTGCCCCCATCGCCTCCAGGGCGCCGACGGCGCGTGGGGTCAGGCCGTCCCCACAGGTCTTATCGCGCGGCTGGGTGGCGTGGTCCGCCATATCGATCACCAGGGTGTCCCACCCCGCTCGGGCGGCGTGGTACGCCGCCGCAGCACCCGCCGGGCCGCCGCCGATGATCAGCACCTCGGCGCGCAGCTGATCTTGCGGTACCCGTTGCGGGGCGGCGGACTCGCCTCGCGTCGCCGAATCGTGCGTGGTGGAAGAAGAGGGGCTCATGAGGCTCAAGGTTAGCCGGGGTGACGTCCTAAAAAGAACCGGAGGACCCACCGCGAGCAATACGGCGACCGGAAAACCTGCGCCACGGAAGCAATCCCGCGTGGCGAGGGGTGAATCCATTACTACGCGCCCGAGTAGATCGGCTAACCTATCGAATGGCTAGCTATAGCTCACGCACAATCACAATCTAGATCGAGGCAGACGCAGGGACATGGCAGTACGCGACAACGCCAGGCCGGTAGCTCCGGACCTGGGGAATGCCGAGCTCAACGACCGCATCACGGCGGGGCTGCAGGAGGCGGAGGACTTCCTGCGCTGGCGCCTCAGCCAGGGCGAGAGCTTCATCACCGATAAGATCAGCCACCTCGCGCTGGCTGGCGGCAAGCGCTTTCGCGTGGTGTTTGCGCTGCTCGCCGCGCAGTACGGCAAGAACCCGACGGCCCGCGAGGTGCGCGACGCCGCCGTGGTCGTGGAGCTGACGCATCTCGCGACGCTCTACCACGACGACGTCATGGACGAGGCCGACCGCCGCCGTGGCGCGGAGTCCGCGAATGCGCGCTGGGGCAACTCGATGGCGATCCTCGCCGGCGATTACCTGTTCGCGGTGGCCTCGGAGATCCTCTCCGGGCTGGGTTCCCAGACGGTTCGCCACTTCGCGGACACCTTCGGCGAGCTGGTCACCGGCCAGATGCGCGAGACCGTGGGCGCGGCTGATGGCGAGGATGCGATCGAGCACTACATGAAGGTCATCCAGGAGAAGACCGGCGTGCTGATCGCCTCCGCGGGTTACCTGGGCGCGCTGCATTCCGGTGCGGAGCAGGAGCACGTGGACGCGCTGGCGCAGTTCGGCCGCCACATGGGGCAGATCTTCCAGATCGTGGACGACATCATCGACATCTGGGCCGATCCGGAGGAGTCCGGCAAGACGCCGGGCACGGACCTGCGTGAGGGCGTGTTCACCCTGCCGGTGTTGCACGCGATGCGCCAGGAGGACGAGGTCGGCGCGCGCCTGCGCGAGCTGCTGACCGGCCCGGTGACCGACGACGCGGTGGTCGAGGAGTGCCTGGAGCTTATCCAGCGTTCCAACGGCCGTGAGCTCGCGGAGCGGGACGTGGAGCACTACCGTGGCCTGGCTGACGAGGAGTTGGCGAAGCTACCGGATAATGAGGTCACTGAGGCGCTGCGCCACTTGCTCGCCTTCTCTTTGGACCGCCTGGGCTAGTTCGGCTGCGGTTGGGCGGTTGCCCACCGTCTCCCGGTTGTTCCGCCTCCCTTTTAAGGACGTCAATACCTGGCCTGAGCAGCGCGTTTAGGGAATTTTCGAGGCGCGTAGTAGGGTATTGAGCGCACCAGATGGTGTACGCCAGATTGTCCGAGCGGCCAAAGGAAGCGGACTGTAAATCCGCCGGCTTATGCCTTCGTTGGTTCAAATCCAACATCTGGCACAGACGAACTCCGTCAGGGAAAACCCTGGCGGAGTTTTTGCGTTGGTGGGGTGTGGCGCTGATTCGGGGGTGGGGGTTAGGTCAGTCGTGAGGCAACGCGACGGCTGTGCCAACAGCTGGGATGATACGTAGTAGGGACGAGTTGCTCAGCTTAAAATGAGCGGCCCGGTGCTTGGTATTCATTGACCCACTGCTGGCTCCGATGGTTCCACCACCCGGTGCCGCGTTGGTCGCTGAGAATTTCGTTCAGACATGTTCCAGCGAACTCGAGGGAGGCCGTAAGAGAGTGAAGATTGGGAGGGAGCCCGTAAAAGTCCTTGGCCTTCTTTTCGTAACCACGTTCCCACTCCGGACCCGGTGAAGCTAAAACTTCCGGTAGCTGGATATTACGCCGGCGTGTTTCGTGTAACAGTGTGGTCTGCAATTTCTGAGCTGAGAAGTCTTGCGTAAGAATGATTTGAATGATGTCCGCAAGATCGTGGTATCGAGTGCTTGTGCGGCCGTGGTGGGTTTCCCGCATCGCACAGATCTTGTCGGCTAGATGCGCTTCGATAGGTGTGACGAGGACGGTGAAGGATTCGTAGAGCCTGTCCTGCTGCAACGTATTGAGTAGGGGATCTACCTCAACGTGCTCAGGTGGTGCCTGTGTGTGGCGCGAGAGGGATACATCAATTTTAAAGGTGTGAAACTGTAGTGTTCCGAGTCGAGCTTCGATCGATACAGTGGCGGTCGGGGTGGCGTACTCTCCACGGGCCGTGTTGTCTCGAGAGTGGATATCTTTCACTTCGAAGGTGAAGGGGTCGCCATTTTTGCCCTGGACGAGTTCTTTCAGGTCGTTAGTGAGTTCTTCGCCGGAGTCCCAGCGTTTTGAACGCGCCAGATCCAGATCCCTGGTGAAGCGCCCCTTCCCGTTACGCATGAGAAGTGCGGTCCCTCCCTTGAGCGTCCACCCAGGGGAAGGATTGCGGAAGATGAGCCTGAGCATGCTTTCGAAAACCAGCTGGAACCGGATGCTGTCCCTCGATCTGCCCTGGGTCTTCGCTTCGTTGGAAATGCGCATGTTGAGGCTCTTCTGGAGATTTCGGGCCTCCCTCGTGGTGAGCGGTTGATTCATCGCTGCTGTGCCCCTTTCGACTCTTGGTGGCCCTCTGTCTCGGGTGTTGCCTGAGCTTTAGGAGTTATCGCAGATGCCGTCAAGTCAAGCTCCCTGAGTGCTTTTGCGGCGGGATTGCTAGGCGGTAGGTCGGCTGAGGGGAGAAGATTCGCAATACCGGGGTACTGGAGGAAAACCTTCCTGATTTGTTTATTGATCTGTTCAGTCTGCGTGGCGTGTGCCTCTTCAAGAACGGAGCCGCCGGCGAGGGAGCCTGCTCTCTTGCTCAAGGCTTCAAGTGTCTCGGCGAGCGTGGTTGAGATTCCCTTGAACCCCAGGTCGACAGCGAGGCTGGTTGCAAAGCGGTGCGCAATTTCTTCACGATCTTCATCTGACCGGGCTTCCGCCTGGCACGCCTCAATGAACGCTTGGCCATTCGCATAGCCATAGGCAGGTGCGCTTGCGTCGAGGCATTCAGCCAATGCTGCTATGCGAACACCTTCTTTTCTTAAGGCATCCGTCACGATGACTGCGAGGTAGTTGAACTCAATCTTCTCGTCGGCAAGGTCTGCGATGGTGCGTTCTATCGACGTTACGGGTAGACCATCGACGAGGAGGACGTCCTCCTCGTTCGCGTTGCGATAGTTGTAGATCAGAATGTCCTCATGTCGCGTTTGCTTTCGCGCGCGCGTAGAAAATGTGTGCTTGTGAGGGATGAGGTCACCAATTTGATGGATGATCGCTGCTGATTCGTGAGAGACAAACACGTCATTTTCTTCGCTCAGTCGCTCCCCGGGGAAGAAGCTAGGGCGAAGCGCTACCCAGGCTTCGCGAATATCGGTGAGGGGGCCAAATGATGCGGAGGGGAGGTGGTAGAGGCCCTGCCGAGTGCGCGTGAGTACACCTCGTTCGGAGAGTCGGCTCAGCTGTAGGCGGCTAATTCCTTCGCTTTTGGCTTGGGCCGTGGTGATGATGCCCCACTGGTCTGCGGCTAGGGATTCGAGCAGCTCGAGAGTTTTAGTCGATGACATAACGCCTACCTCCCTCACTCAGGTGACATATGAACTACGTATGTATCACCCTAGATGATACAAACGTAGATGTCATGGGGTGGTTCAATCTGGAATTTCTGCCTTCGCGCTCTAGATTTCCTCGCCAGGGTGCCCTGGTGTTCGGGGAAGTGAGGGTGTTGCTCGCCGGGTTTCGCTGGCACCATGGAGGTCTACGTTCTTGAGAAAGGAGCGACACATGGCAAAGCTAGATGGCAAGCGCATTGGTGTTCTCGCGACGAATGGGTTCGAGGACAGTGAGTTCAGCTCCCCGATTGAGGCTGTCCGTCAGGCAGGCGGTGCAGTGACTGTCCTCAGCCCTGGTGGCGAGAAGATTGAGGGCAAGAACGGTTCTACCTCTGAGGCGGATGCCTCTACCGAAAGCTCCCGCGACGCTGAGTTCGACGGGATTGTCCTTCCGGGCGGTACCGGAAACGCCGACCAGCTGCGCATGGACGAGGCAGCGGTCGAGATCGTGAAGAAGCACGTCGAGGCTGGAAAGCCGCTGGCGGTGATTTGCCACGGTGCGTGGATCCTGACCGACGCGGACGTCCTCCGCGGCCGTACCTTGACCTCGTATCCGTCGTTGAAGACTGACCTCCAGAACGCTGGGGCAACGTGGGTCGACGAGGAGGTCCACGTGGACAACGGCCTGGTCTCTTCCCGCACTCCGGCCGACCTTGAGGCCTTCAACGCGAAGCTGGTGGAGGAGTTCGCCGAGGGGCAGCACTAAAACCTGCTGAATCGGCAGCCGGGTCCCACATGGGGCTCGGCTCCTCTTTCTTTTGGGGCGAGAAAACTCCACCGGGATACGGGATAGCGGGGCGGTCCCCGCGAGCAGCTAGGGGCAGCTAGCTGTCGAGTTCGCCCCGGTCCCGTGGTTCCTGTAGCTGATCCGGCGACTCCAGCGACCGGTCGCGCAGCTCCAGGGTGGTGCCCGGCGGCAGGGCCTCCAGCAGGCGAATCTTCGCCAGCAGCGGGTTCTGCTCCAGCACCTTCGCCGTGCCCATGCGAGCGCGGGTGATCTTCACCTCGGTGCGCGCCCGCTCCAGCTCGCTAGCAGCGGTGAGCTTATCCACCTCCGCCTGGCTCAGTGCCTCGGCCACGCCGTGCGGCAGGGAGAGATCCTTGAGGTGAACATCTCCCAGCACCTCGACGCCGACCGCCGCGCCGGCCTCCCGCGCAGCCTCCGCGACGGGGGAGAGGTCGATGCGCTGCCCGATGAACTCGGCTAGGGGTTTCGTCGCCACCAGTTCTCGCAGGGCGATTTGGGCGGCCAGGTAGACCTCCCGATCCGGCTCGTCAGCGGCGGTGAGGAAAGCCACCGGATCACTGACCCGCACGGTCAGCACGAAGGTCAGGGTGACGTCCTGCCCCTCGGCGGTGGGGATCCGCTGCGGGGCGAAGGAAAGCTGGCGGCGGCGTTGATCGACCTGCACGAAACGGTCGGTGGGCAGCGCAAACCCCGGACGGGACAGCGCGGTCACCTCGCCGTCGCGGGAGCGCAGCACAATGTGTCCGGGCAGCGGGATCGGGCTGCGTGGGAAGGATGGGCGCCACGACAGCGGCGTGTCGGTCTCGACGTACTCCATCCAGGAGCCAAAGTCGCGGTTGCGATTGAAGAACATGTGTCACCACCTGAATCGCCAGCATGCAAGGTGCAGGCGAATGTGAAGTTGAAAATTCCGCGCCGCGTGGGATTCGCAGACGGCGGGGCGTCGGCGCGTCGGAACGCTCGCAGGCGCTCGTCGGGGCCGGGCCGCAGGCCGCAAGCGAAGGGCTCCCGGGCGGCGCGGAATAAAAGATTGAGAGGACTCGAACCTCCTTGCCCCGTGAGGGGTGTGCCATGCGCCGCCGGTGCATTATCCGGAAAGCGCCTGAATTAAAACCCCAGGACACCCCTTAACACCCGATAACGGCGCAACTAGAAACTATAAAACAGCTGGCCCGCCCAGCGGAAGAGGCAATCGCGCGATCCACCGCCTAATGCCACCCAAGACGCACCCATACCGACCTCGGAAACCGGCTACGACGTGCAGATTTGTGCTTCTCATTAGAAACTGGTTATGCTACTTCAGGCTTCGATCAACGGGCCACAGCGAATTACTTCGCGAGGTTCGGTCGATTTAAGTTGCGCCCCCTTAGCTCAGTCGGCAGAGCGTTTCCATGGTAAGGAAAAGGTCGACGGTTCGATTCCGTCAGGGGGCTCTGTCATTTTATATGGCCGTCACGTGACCTGTTTACGCTGGCCGTGGCTGGTCGTGTAAGTGGCTGTGGCGGTGTAGCTCAGCTGGTTAGAGCGCACGACTCATAATCGTGAGGTCCCGGGATCGAGTCCCGGCACCGCTACTAATTTAGGACCCCGTGGTTTTTCCGCGGGGTCTATTTTTTTTATTGACGACGCCACCGCCCTCACCGCCGCCTTGGCTCGCCGCGTCCCACAGGGGAGTGGGTTCACCGGGTGGTCCTGCCGCAAGTCATGCCAGCCCTGAGCATGTCCCACCGGGGAGCGAGGCCACCGGGTGAGGCTATTGCGCGCCCAGCCTCCCGTGTTCACCCCACTTCGAGTGGTGGAGTGCTGCGGAAAACGTGGCAAGTTGTCTAACTGAATGGAAAGTTGCTAGGCTACTCCCGTGTTGCACGCATGGTGCGTTGTCTGCGGGTAAAATCGCGGCCATCAACCCGGCGTTGCCACAGTTTTAGGGGTGTAGCTCAATTGGTAGAGCAACGGTCTCCAAAACCGTAGGTTGCGGGTTCAAGTCCTGTCACCCCTGCAAAGTACGCCCGCCCCCGCGGGCGCCCGAAGGAGTAACCACGTGAGCGAAGATAGCAACAGGGCCGAAGGCTCCGGAGCGAACGCTTCCGGAGGCTCCATGCGCCCCAGCGGTAAGCGTCAGGTCGCTGGCCAGGCCACCACGGCTCGCGCGACCAGCGCTTCGACCACCCCCGAGGTTGTCGAAACCAGGAGCAACCCCTTCACCGCCATCGCGGACTACATCCGTGGCGTGATCTCCGAGATGCGCAAGGTCATCTGGCCGACCGGCCGCGAGATGGTGACCTACTCCATCGTCGTGCTGGTCTTCCTCATCCTGATGACCGCTCTGGTTGCTGGCGTGGACTACGTCACTGGCCTCGGTGTTCGCTGGGTCTTCGGCGTCTAGCCTTAGCTGGTTCCCCCAAGCGCAGCGACATGCTCCAAGCCCTCCCTCGTGGAGGGCTTTTTTGCGTCTCCTCTCGCCGCACCGGCCTGCTCATGGCCATAAATCCTGCCCGCATGCTAAACTCGTCAACAGAAAACATCCCGCCTCGCCGACCAACGGTAGGGGCGGATTTTTATTGCCGATCGTGCCTAAAACGACCCAGGCTCACCCGACAAGGAGCATCACATGAGCGCAGATAAGAACCTCAGCGCAGCGGACCTCGCCGCCGCGGCACAGGAGGACATCCACCAGGAAGTCGCAGCCCACAAGGAGTCCGAGGCCGACCAGGCCGCGGCAGCCCTGGGCGACGCGGCAGAGGACACCGCCGCGGAGCTGGCGGAGGGCACCGAGGCCGCCCCAGAGGCTTCCGAGGCTGAGCAGCCGGAGAAGACCGCCGAAGAGGCCGCGATGGAGGCCTACAAGACCCGCCTGCGCGAGTTCATGCGCGCCCTGAAGAAGCTGCCGGGCGAGTGGTACATCATCCAGTGCTACTCCGGCTACGAGAACAAGGTGAAGACCAACCTCGAGATGCGCGCCCAGACCCTGGGTGTGGACGAGCAGATCCACGAGGTCGTCGTCCCGATCGAGGAAGTCACCGAGCTGAAGGACGGCAAGCGCAAGCAGGTCAAGCGCAAGCTGCTGCCGGGCTACGTCCTCGTCCGCATCGAGCTCGACGACGCCTCCTGGTCCGTCGTCCGTGACACCCCGGGTGTCACCTCCTTCGTGGGTAACGAGGGCAAGCCGACCCCGGTGAAGATCCGCGAGGTCGCGAAGTTCCTGCTGCCACCGGAGACCGCAACCGCCGCGGCGGAGGATCAGGGCCAGGACGCCGCCGACGTCGACGTCTCCGCCACCGGCGTGGCCGTCCCGCCGAAGCCGGCCTCCGAGACCGTCGAGGTGGACTACGAGGTGGGCGAGTCCGTCACCATCCTCTCCGGCCCGTTCGCATCCGTTGCCGCGACCGTCTCCGAGATCGATACCGTCCAGAACCGCCTCAAGGCCATGGTCTCCATCTTCGGCCGTGAGACCCCGGTTGAGCTGGAATTTGATCAGGTCGCGAAGCTCGATTAATGTAACTCTGTCTGCTATTCAGTGGCGCGCCTTCGGCGTGCCCGGGTGGCAGTGAAACTATTCATCTCCGGTGGCTGGCTAAGAACCGGCATCCGGTCGGGGAGCGGTACGCCCGCTTCCTGATAACAGAAAGAGGTATAGCGATGGCCAAGAAGAAGAAGGTCCAGGCGCTCATCAAGCTGCAGATCCAGGCTGGTGCAGCAACCCCAGCTCCGCCGGTTGGTCCGGCACTGGGTGCTCACGGCGTGAACATCGTTGAGTTCACCAAGGCCTACAACGCTGCAACCGAGTCCCAGCGCGGCAACATCGTGCCGGTCGAGATCACGGTCTACGAGGACCGCTCCTTCGACTTCAAGCTGAAGACCCCGCCGGCTTCCAAGCTGCTGCTGAAGGCCGCTGGCCTGCAGAAGGGCTCCGGCGTCCCGCACACCGACAAGGTCGGTAAGGTCACCTGGGATCAGTGCAAGGAAATTGCAAAGACCAAGGAGCCGGACCTGAACGCGAACGACATCGAGGCTGGTGCGGCCATCATCGCCGGTACCGCTCGCTCGATGGGTATCGACGTCGAGGGTCGCCCGTCTGCTTAAGTGCGCCACCCCGGTGGGTTCGCCGCCGGGGTTTCATCGCGTGGCAGGGTCGCTTGCTGACCCACTAGACCACAACTCCAACACCTAAACCCAGATTGGAATTTTCATGAGCAAGGTTTCTAAGGCTTACCGCGAGGCGGCCGCTAAGGTCGACCGCGATAACAAGTACACCCCGCTGCAGGCTGCGAAGCTGGCCAAGGCGACGTCCTCCAAGAACTACGACGCAACCATCGACGTTGCGATCCGCCTGGGCGTCGACCCGCGCAAGGCTGACCAGCTGGTCCGCGGCACCGTCGCGCTGCCGAACGGCACCGGTAAGGACGTCCGCGTGGTCGTCTTCGCCGAGGGCCCGAACGCCACCGCTGCCGAGGAGGCAGGCGCAGACTTCGTCGGCTCCGCTGAGCTGATCGAGAAGATCCAGGGCGGCTGGACCGACTTCGACGCTGCGATCGCTACCCCGGACCAGATGGCTAAGGTCGGCCGCGTTGCTCGCGTGCTCGGCCCGCGTGGTCTGATGCCGAACCCGAAGACCGGCACCGTCACCACCGACGTTGCTAAGGCTGTCTCCGAGATCAAGGGCGGCAAGATCTCCTTCCGCGTGGACAAGGCGTCCAACCTGCACGCCCTGATCGGTAAGGCTTCCTTCGACGAGAAGAAGCTGGCCGAGAACTACGGTGCCCTGATCGACGAGCTGCTGCGCATCAAGCCGTCCTCCTCGAAGGGTAAGTACATCAAGAAGGTCACCCTGTCCTCCACCAATGGTCCGGGTGTCCCGGTCGACGAGACCATCCAGAAGAACTACGCAGACGAGGCTGAGGCTTAAGCCCTAGCGTCACTGACGTAGCTGCCCCGATCCCGCAAGGGTCGGGGCATCTTTGCGTTGTGGGGGTAAAACGCGAGGGAGCGGGGGAGGGGACCCTGAGCGCTTGTTAAAATGCTCCTGATTAAAACTGCAGTCCCCGCTGCATCGCTGGCTGCCGAGAGTTGTTAAGGAGCGAGCCATCACTACGAGAGAAGAAATGTCGCGCCGTTATGCCGACATGACGAGTGCGGTGAACCAGTCCACCGCGATGCAACGCGAGATGGTTTCCCAGCAGCGCCTGGGCAACATGATTAACGCGACGGCCGCGATCGTCGCCCACGCGGATGCGAAGAAGACCCACGGCCTGCTCGGCAAGTCGCTGGCCAACCAGAGGGAATCCATCGCGCTGCAGCAGGAGGCTATTCGGCAGAGCGCTGCGCAGCACCGGGAAGTGGTTCAGGGCTTCTACCAGCTGGATCAGACGATCACCAGCATCGGGGACCAGCTGCACACTGACCTCGACGACATCAAGCACGGGACGTTCGCGAACTGGCGCGATGGCGTGGGCGCCGATTACTTCTACAAGTACCGCCCGCAGGCGATGAAGCACCTGGACGATTACTCCAATATCAGCCGCATGTGGCTCCAGGTGCTGGCCGACCGCTTCGCGGGCATCATCGCGGACTACCCGCGGTGGAAGAAGTCGGATTGGGCGGACGACGCGCTGCGCACCGGGGTCTTCGTGGCGCCCCCTGTGGTGGAGCAGCCGCCAGAGATCCAGGATCTGCCGGTCAAGCCGAAGACGCCCTTCGTGCCGCCGAGCTTCCTGGTGTGGATCCTCGCCGGGATCATGTTCTTCGTCGGCATCATCGGGGTCGGCGCGATCCTCCTCGGTGCGATGTCTTGGCGTGCGGAGTCCGAAGGCCAAACGCTGAAGCAGAACATGTTCGAGCAGATTGGCCCCGAGGCGATCGAGCAAGCAGAGGAAAAGGATTTCCGGTTCCTGGACGAAGAACTCGCAGCGTCGGGCGGTAAGAACTACTCTTGCAACCCTGGCGAACTGCGTGCACAGGCAGAAGGGGTGAACGTCGGGGACCTCGACTTCGATGGCTTCTGCCAGTCCCTGGAAAAGATCAACAAAACCATGAACACCGGCCCCAAAATCGTGATCGCCGGGAGCCTGCTCAGTGGTGTTCTCGGAGCAGGCGCGATTGTCTTCTGGGCCTACCGGCGGGAAGGCAAGGCCGAAGCCGTGGACGATGCGTACGTTGCGGCCGTCAATAAGCAGGTGGCGGAGAACCAGGCTCGCGTCGACGGCTGGAATCAGCATTTCGAAGCCCAGCTGTCGGACTACCAGCGGCGAAACAAGCAAGCGTTCAATGCCGCGCGCTCGTACATCGAATCGGCGATGGGGATCTCCATGAACGGGGACCTGGGCGACCGCTGGGCATCCACCGCGGACCGCACGCGCAAGGAGCAGCTCACCTCGTTGATCGAAAACGAGGTGCGGCGCCCGCCGTCGCGCTTCGACTGGATCGAGTTGGAGCCCTTCGTCGCGAACCGGAGCCTGCCTGAAGACCTGAAGGCGATCGCGGTGCGTCTCATCGAGATCCAGACCGGTGGTAGCACCCACACCAGCAAGTTGGAGCAATAGCTTGAGGCCATAAGGAAGCCCGGACCCTGAATGGGTCCGGGCTTCCTTGCGTTGCGCAGGCGCGGCAGCGGCTGGGGTATGGCACCCGCCGCAGAAGTGTTGGGCTTAGGCTGCCTTCTTGTTCTGCTTCGAGATGCTCCAGAACATGAACACCAGCAGCGCGATCGTGATCCACATGGCGTAGCGGTTGACCTGCTCCACGATGGAGATCACCTGCTCGCCGTAGGTCACACCCAGGTAGGCGAAGAAGGCGTTGGTGACCAGCACGCCGAAGGCGTTGAGTCCCAGGACCGTCCAGAAACTCATGCGGCGGATGCCGGCCAGCAGGTTGGCGATGACGATGGTGGGCACGAAGGGGATGTAGGAGAGCACGATCGCAGCTCCCAGCACGCCGGGGCGCGCGTTTTCCAGTCGCGCGGTCCAGCGTTGCAGCCTGGGGGAGTGGGCGACCGACATGCGCAGGTACTCCAGGCCCCACTTGTTGCCGACCAGCCACCACAGGGGGACGGTCTTCAGCGCACCGACCAGGGTCATCACAACGATCGCGACCGCCGAGATTCCACCGGTGGTGGACTCTGCCCCGCCCACGATTGAGGAGGTATAGCCGCCCACCATGAGCGCGTAGGGCACGGGGTTGTTGAGCAGCCACACTCGCAGCGGGATCATCGCGAAGCCGAAGATCGTCGCAGCTATCAGGTAAACCCAGATCCACTTGTCCAGCCGGTCGGGCTGGGAGATGAAGGCCGGGATCTGTTCTTCCTGGCTCCCGGGCTCTTTGGTCCGCTCCTCGCTCGTTTCTTCTGCGCTACGCCATGGTGCGTCGTGATCGGCGGGCTGATTGGGGTCTGGGTTCGCGTTCATCGTTGGTTATGTTAGGCCACCCGCGGCACGTTTGTTGCCTTGCGTGGGGGACGTGTCCGTCCCTGATAGGGCGGCCGAGCTGTGGCAACCGAGGGTGAGAATCCCTGGCTCACGTCATACCGGGGATCAGGATATCAGCGAGGCACCCCCGAAAAGGAAAACCATTTCCAACTAGGTCGAGTTTCCGCTATTTTAAACCGAGCGTCACGACTTGAAAATGGCTGTCATTATCATTCCTGGTCGCTGGGTTTTCCGCCAAGCAGCCAGGCGTGTTCGCAAGAAGAAAGCCCTGTTATCGCCGTCAGGAGAACTATGTCTCGCTTGATTGCGCCTGCCCTCTCGCAAGCGTCACTACCCGCCCCATCACGCGCGCAGCGCAGCGCGCCGTCCTCCCCTTCGTTCAGCACCGCCCGTCGCGCGGCCTTTCGTCTCGGCATAGCGCTGCTCCTTGCCATTGCTGCGCCCCTGGCCGCGGCGGGCCTGCACCCGAGTGCCCTCGGGAAAGCTGCCGCGCAGAGCGCCATCGATCACGGCCACGTCGACGCTTTCAACGTCACTGCAGAGGGAGGCAAGCTGCGCCTGGATCTCAAGGAGGACGTCACCGGCCAGCACGTCCGTCGCTCGCCGGAGTCTGTTGTGCTCAAGGTCAAGCAGCAGGCGTACACCGAGAAGGTGAAGTCGGTGAAGGGGGTCGGCGAGGCTGGCTACTACCTGCCCATCACTCAGGATCCGAACCTGCTCTGGCCGGGCTGGGATACCCAAGCTCTGGCGGGCACGCCGTTCTCGAGCGTGAACATCGTTTTCGAGCAGGTCAGCGGCCCCGGCAATGTGTACCTCTTCAGCACCTCCGGGTTTGGCGAGGTGCAGTCGCTACTGAACAACGGATCTACCCGGCTGACGAGCGGGGCTGCGATCCCACAGAACCGTCCGGCGCACACCCACGCCAACTGGGTTTTCTCCCAGCCGGGCACGTACAAGATGCGGGTCTACGCGCAGGGTAAGGACTCTCGCGGCAACGTGAGCAAGTCGAACGTCGCCACCTACACCTGGTCGGTGGGGGATGGCTCGGCGCCGAAGGGGTCGAAGAAGCCTGGTGCTACGGGCAAGAGCACCTCGAAGGCGACCTCAGGGGCGAACTCCGCCACCACTGAGTCCGGTAAGTCCGGCGCATCCACCTCAGGGACGTCGGGCGCGAACGGTAGCGCGTCGGAATCCAGCCCGCAGGGGGAAGCAGCGGAACCCGGCACCTCGGAGGATTCGAGCTCCGATGAGCTGCCGACCATGGCCGCCGATAGTGGTTCGGGCGGCAGCGCAACGGGTTCTGGTGAGCTCGCCAATACGGGCGTGGAGCCGGCTACCGCCGCACTCATCGCCCTCGGTGTGGGCCTCACCGTGTTCGGTGCGGGCTGGGTGCTGCTCAACCGAAGCGCGCTGCGGGTCGCCAATGGCGGCGCGTCCGGGCAGGCGCGCGGCCCCCGGGATTCGCAGAAGTAGTCACTCAAGCCGCAAGAAGTAGCGAAGAAGGAAATAGACGCTTTCATGGCTCAACCAGCCGATCACCGCACAGCCCATAAGGCGAGGGCGAAACAGGTCACGGGCGCCGTCGTCGCGGCGGGGGTCGTGGCCCTCAGCGCGAGCGCGTGCAGCAACTCTGAGCAGGTCATGCCACCCACCGCCGCGCATTTTGCGCAGGCATCGCATGCCAATGGTGGACGCTCCGATGGTGGGCACTCCCACCACACGAACACGGACGAGGACAGTAACACCGACGGGGCGCGCTCCGGTGAGCAGCACGATGCTGGCCTCAACGTCGTCACGACGACTCCGATCCTCGGCGACATCGTCAGCAACGTGCTTGGCTACGAAGGCCGGGTGACGTCCCTCATCCCGGTGGGCGCGGATCCGCACACCTTCGAGCCGACCCTGCGAGCAGTGCGCAACGTCGCGAACGCGGACGCCATTTTCACCAACGGCCTGCTGCTGGAACCGCAGGCCATCACGGAGATGGTTAATAACTCTTCGCCGGAAACGACGCCCGTCGTGCCAGTAGGGGAGGAGTTCGTCGCGAACAAGGGGCTCGCGCGCCGGCTGGTGGAAAACCAGGCTCTGGATTCGGTGTGGCTCGGGCTGCGCACCCGGAACGTGGAGAACATCAAGGACCCGGTGCGATTCCAGGTCACCAAAGTTGATGGCCCGGGCCGGGCCGCTGCGTTCATCACGGGAACCTTTGGCACCCCGGAAATCTTCTTCTCCAGCCACGATGGCCTGGACAATAAAGACGCCGCCGAGCTCCCCGCCGGTGCGCACACCCACATGAGCTGGGCATTCAGCGAACCGGGGGTGTACAAAATCCACCTGCGCGCCGGTACGGGCAAGAAGCAGGTCGAGGACGTCCTCACCGTCGCCGTTGGTGTTCCAGCAACCAGTCCGGAACTCGCCGGACGCACCATCGTCGATCGCGGTCACCAGGACGTCACGCTAGACGGCGCGAACAACGCGCTGCGCATCACCGGTGACGCGGGCAATGTCCCGCTGGACAAGGCCGTCATTGAGGTCCCCACCCGCGTTCTCAACAACGTGCCCGCCAACCGCGAGTACCGATTCCTGGGTAAGCCGGACGAGGAAACCTACCTGCTGCCACAGGCCGTGCTGGGCAAGCACATTCACGGCGAACTCGACCCGCACATCTGGCACGACGCCGGGCTGATGAAGAACGTGGTCGAGGGCATCCGCGACCAGCTGATCCAGATCGACCCCGCCCACCAGAAGGCTTATACCGATAACGCGCGGGCCTACCTCGCCGAGTTGACCGACCTCGACCAGGAAGTCCGCGGCACGGTTGCTGCCATCCCGGCCGGTCAGCGGAAGCTGGTGACCGCTCACGATAGCTTCGGCTACCTCTCGCAGGCCTATGGCCTGGACTCAGCGGGCTTCATCACCCCGAACCCGAACGTGGAACCGAGCACCCGCCAGCTGGTTCGACTGTCCCGGACTTTGGAGAATCAGAAGGTTCCGGCGGTGTTTGTGGAGCCCTCCCAGGCCGGCACCGCGCCCGACCTGATCCGCATCGCCGAAGGCCTGGACATCGACGTCTGCACCCTCAACGGCGACACTCTCGCACCTGGTGAGAAGAGCTACGTCGGCACGATGCGGGCCAATGCTCAGCAACTCACCGAGTGCCTCGGCGGCGCCGACGATGCGGGGGACGGTCGCGACCAGGTGGCCTCCCCGCAGATCGAGATGACGGCCAACACCTTCGGCGACGAAGAGTCCGCGTTGAAGCAGACCGTCACCGACGACGAGGACGTCGCCGCGCCGGGGACTGCAGCCACCGCCGAGCGCGGCCACTACGACCTCGGCATTCAGTGGACGCCTGAGGGCCAACTGGGAATGAAGCTGCGCGATGATTCTGCGGCGAAGCCGATCTGGCGGAACACCGAGGATGTTGTTTTTGATGTTTCGGACGCCAGCCAGCTGACGCTCCCCGCCGATTCCGGCGATGCGTACTCCTTCACGGGGGCTGTGGGTTAAGGGTCAAAAAGTGTGTCCGGAATCGCCGATTTTCAGGGGTTGACCTGTAGGTTTCAGGAAAGTATATGCTCCGGGAGCATATA
>NZ_JASPJL010000049.1:0-419 GCF_030232315.1 Corynebacterium sp. MSK039 | reverse complement strand
TACGGCTATCGACGCATGTGGTGGGAGTTGCGTCATCGTGGGATCATCATCAGCGAGAAGGTTGTTCGTCGCCTCATGCGCGAAGAAGGAATCGTGCCCCGCTTTCCGAAACGCAAGTGGAGGTACTCCAGCTATCAGGGAGAAATTTCACCAGCTCCGGACAACTTGGTGAACCGTAATTTTCACGCTGACAGCCCAAACAAGTTGTGGCTAACTGACATCAGTGTTTTTGCAGCTCACGATAGTCGCGTGTACCTCTCTGCCATAATCGACTGTTTTGACGGCAAGGTCGTCGCCGCGAAAACAAGCGTGCACCCCACTATGGAGTTGGCGCAGGAAACTCTGCTTGCTGCCATTGAAGCGGAGCAGCCAGAAGCAGATGGTTCCCTGGTGCTTCATTCTGACCGGGGTGCACATTA
>NZ_JASPJL010000048.1:0-419 GCF_030232315.1 Corynebacterium sp. MSK039 | reverse complement strand
TTGTACCACCCGATGTACTCGTCGATCGCTTGGTTGAACTCTGCGACCGTGTCGAAGACTTCACCGTGGTACATCTCTGTCTTCAAGTGCCCGAAGAAGTTCTCCATGACCGCGTTGTCGTAGCAGTTGGCTTTACGCGACATCGACTGCACACCACCGTTGTTGTCGATCAGGTCACGCCAGGAGGCATGCTGGTACTGGAAGCCTTGATCGGTGTGCATCATCCACCCGGGTTCAGGTGCACACGTCGCGATCGCCTTGGATAAAGAATCGGCGGTAAACGCTGTCGACGGCGATGTAGCAACGGTGTGAGCGACGATGGAGCGATCGAACAAGTCCATCACCGGTGACAAATACACCTTGCGGCCTTGGACCCTGAACTCGGTGACGTCGCTGACAAAGACGGTATTCGGCTTATC
>NZ_JASPJL010000047.1:0-462 GCF_030232315.1 Corynebacterium sp. MSK039 | reverse complement strand
TGCCAAGGCATCCACCGTGCGCCCTTAAAAGTAACAAATCAAACACTAAGACACACACAAAACACACACCACAACAAACGCGGCATGCATCAGGTGAACAACAAAATCACAAGAAATTAGATACTCGCGTCCACTATACAGTTCTCAAACAACACGAACACCACCCACACACAACCAACCACACACGGTCAATCACACGCAGGAAGCATCCCACCAGGAACAACAACACATGCCATTCCAGACACCCAACAACGCAACAAACCAAACACACACACAAGACTTGAACACAACAACACACACCAACAACCAACCGGTCATCGGCGGACACGCAAGCAAACCCCCATGACAGGGTTTCTAATGCCCACGATTCACCCACAAACAAATAAAACAAAAACTCCTTAGAAAGGAGGTGATCCAGCCGCACCTTCCGGTACGGCTACCTTGTTACGACTTCGTCCCAAT
>NZ_JASPJL010000046.1:0-520 GCF_030232315.1 Corynebacterium sp. MSK039 | reverse complement strand
TAGTGGCATGTCCTGGACCCGAAGCGGAGTGATCTACCCATGACCAGTGTGAAGCGATGGTAAGACGTCGTGGAGGCGCGAACCCACTTAGGTTGAAAACTGAGGGGATGAGTTGTGGGTAGGGGTGAAAGGCCAATCAAACTTCGTGATAGCTGGTTCTCCCCGAAATGCATTTAGGTGCAGCGTCGTGTGTTTCTTCATGGAGGTAGAGCTACTGGTTGGTTTAGCGGGACTACTATCTTAGCGACATCAGCCAAACTCCGAATACCGTGAAGTGAGAGCACGGCAGTGAGACAGCGGGGGATAAGCTTCGTTGTCGAGAGGGAAACAGCCCAGATCGCCGGTTAAGGCCCCTAAGAGTGTACTAAGTGGAAAAGGATGTGGGATCGCTTAGACAGCCAGGAGGTTGGCTTAGAAGCAGCCATCCTTGAAAGAGTGCGTAATAGCTCACTGGTCGAGTGGTTTTGCGCCGACAATGTAGTGGGGCTCAAGTACACCGCCGAAGCCGCGGAACTCAACA
>NZ_JASPJL010000045.1:0-558 GCF_030232315.1 Corynebacterium sp. MSK039 | reverse complement strand
GGTGTCGATAGCGTTGTCGTAGAGGGCTGGTCGTCCTGTTTCGTGGTCGGCTTGGTTCTCGTTTCGGGTCAGGGTGGATACTTTGGCGAGTTGGCCCTGGCCCCAGTCGGACTGCCTGGCGATTCGTACTGGATCGTCAGGCAGCTCTGTTTTTAAGTAGAGCCACCAATCCAGCATGCGGCGTTGTCGTTCGCCTGATCTGCCGCGGTGGGTTCTGGCGAGCAGTTTGAGCTGGGCGTTGATCCCGCCTTCCAGGCTGTTGGTGGTGGATTTGATCCGTTCGGGCGCAAGGACTGCTTTTGGTGGGGTGAGGTAGACAAACAGCATCTCGGACCGGAATAGGTGGTTGAGGCTGTTGTAGGCCTTGCGCACGTTGTGGTGTGTCCACACGCGAGTCCATGCACCGGTTTTGGGGTCTTTGATCAGGGTTTTCTCGTCCATCCATGACCGGTAGATCGTGGAGAATTCGTGCAGTTGCGCACCCCATGCGGCGGCTTCATCCAGCGTGGTGATCCGGGTCAGTTTCAGCGCAAGTCGGTAGATGGTGCGCCCGGCATC
>NZ_JASPJL010000044.1:0-607 GCF_030232315.1 Corynebacterium sp. MSK039 | reverse complement strand
TGAAGTGCTCCGGGTTTTGTTCCTAGGCATTTGCCTTGATTTCTATTTTCTCGTGATTTGGATTGCCAGTCCAAAACTCTGCTTCTACCTCTGTCGGCGTACGGTAGCCGAGACTTTGGTGAAGCCGTGATTCGTTCCACCACGAGACCCACTCAAACGTCGCGATCTCAACATCAACCACGTCAGTCCACGACCGCCTATGAATGAGCTCATTTTTGTAAGAACCGTTGACGTTCTCGGCCAAAGCATTGTCGTAGGAGTCACCGACTGTCCCAGTAGAGGCAGTGATTCCATGCTCAGCAAGGCGCTCATTGTAGACAATGCTCACATACTGCGAGCCGTGGTCTGAATGGTGAATCAGTCCCGTTGTTTCCTTTGCGCATACAATCGCCTGGTTGAGTGCTTGTAGTGGCAACGCTTCCGTGCGCATCGTATCTGATAATGCCCATCCGACAATTTTGCGGGAGTACACATCGGTGACAAAAGCGGTGTAGACGAACCCATTACCGGTACGGACGTAGGTAATGTCAGCCACCCATAACCGATTCGGTCCAGCGGCACGAAAATCACGGCCCACCAAGTCAGGGCGATTATCCGAGCCCTTGGA
>NZ_JASPJL010000043.1:0-666 GCF_030232315.1 Corynebacterium sp. MSK039 | reverse complement strand
GGCTCTGACGGATTGTAAGCACACGGTTTCAGGTACTATTTCACTCCCCTCACGGGGTACTTTTCACCATTCCCTCACGGTACTCAATACACTATCGGTCACAACAAGTATTCAGGCTTACCGAGTGGTCCCGGCAGATTCACAGCAGATTCCACGAGCCCGCTGCTACTCGGGAAAAATTGTCAACGCACACATTGCATGCTTTCACGTACCGGACTCTCACCGTCTACGGCAGGCCATTCCAAACCACTTCCGCTAACACACAACACACACGCGGGCCATGGCAGCAGCCCACAACAAAATCCCACAACCCCACACACGCAACCCCTGCCAGGTATCACACGCATATGGTTTAGCCATCATCCACGTTCGCTCGCCGCTACTAGCAGAATCATTATTATTTTCTTCTCCTGCGGGTACTGAGATGTTTCACTTCCCCGCGTTACCACCACACCACCTATGCATTCAGCAGTGGGCGACCACACATAACCGTGGCCAGGTTTCCCCATTCGGACACCCTCGGATCAACGCTCTATTGGCAACTCCCCGAGGCCTATCGTGGCCTTACACGTCCTTCATCGGCTCATTGTGCCAAGGCATCCACCGTGCGCCCTTAAAAGTAACAAATCAAACACTAAGACACACACAAAACACACACCACAACAA
>NZ_JASPJL010000042.1:0-693 GCF_030232315.1 Corynebacterium sp. MSK039 | reverse complement strand
GTCCCAGGTTTTGTTCCGTTTGAGTAGATGGGAAAATCTGGAACATGCCGAAGAAATTTGACCAGGATGCCAAGGATCGGGTGGTCCGCCTTGTTGAGGACCGCATCCTGGCGGAGGGGATCTCCATGCAGGAAGCGTGCAAGATCGTGGCCCCGAAACTGGGTGTCTCATGGCATACTGCCCGGCAGTGGGCTCAGGCGGCCCGTCGCGAAGGCAGGGCAATTGATCCTTTACCTGAAGATCTCGTTGCAGAGGTGGCCAAGCTGCGTCGTGAGAATCAGGAGCTTCGCGACACTAACGAGTTATTGAAGGCCGCGTCAGCTTTTTTCGTGTCGGAACTCGACCCTAAACGTCGGAAATGATCCAGTTCATCGATGAACACCGGGATCGTTTCACAGTCGAGTTCATCTGTCAGACGTTGAAGAGCAATCGGCAAGGTGGCTTCATTTCCTCACGCGGATACCGTCAGTCAAAAGCCCGGGGATTAAGTGCCCGCAGCCTTCGTGACGCCGCACTGACAAGGCATATTGCCGAGGTCCATGAAGAAAACTACGCAGTCTATGGTATCCGCAAGATGTGGCATGCTCTACGCCGTGAAGGAATCGACATCGGCCGTGAGCAAACCGCTCGCCTGATGCGCCTTGCTGGAGTCAGTGGAAAAGGTAAAGGCCGGTTGCCTGTGACAACTCGCAG
>NZ_JASPJL010000041.1:0-703 GCF_030232315.1 Corynebacterium sp. MSK039 | reverse complement strand
AAAAGTGTGTCCGGAATCGCCGATTTTCAGGGGTTGACCTGTAGGTTTCAGGAAAGTATATGCTCCGGGAGCATATATCTGGCCTCAGGCCGGGAAATCCACGGTGTGGCAGCGTTGGTGTGCTATGTGCGGCGTGGTGTGGTGTCGCAATGTCAAAGAACCAACCTCGCTGCTACTGCGGCGGTGAAATGAAACGCAACGGCACCACCAGCAAAGGCACCACCAGATGGCGCTGCAAACAATGCGGCGCCTCCAGCGTGAAACACCGAAACGACATCACCAACACGTCAGTGTTCACCCAGTTCATCGAGCATTGCACCACCGCAATATCACTCGACGACCTAGCCAAACGAAACGGTGTTAGCCGAGCCACCATGAAGCGGCGCTTCAAGTGGTGCTGGCTCGTTGATGTGCCTGACCCCACCGCCGGCCACGACAAGCGGGTCTACGACCAGATCTTCCTCGACGGCACCTACACCGCCGGTGGCTGCTTGATCGTCGCAGCGACCGTCGACCACGTCATCGCCTGGCACTGGTGCAAACACGAAACCACCCGCGACTACCAACTGCTGCTTGAACGCATCTGCCCACCACTGATCGCCGTCATCGACGGCGGCCAAGGCGCATACAGCGCAATCAAAAAGTGCTGGCCGACCACGAAAATCCAACGCTGCCTCGTCCACGCCCAACGCGTGGTACGCCG
>NZ_JASPJL010000040.1:0-720 GCF_030232315.1 Corynebacterium sp. MSK039 | reverse complement strand
TCGGTGACACCGTAGTCATTATCGATGAAACTCCTTCTAGATCAGAGCCTCACACACAAACTTCCTGACACCCTCCCCATAAACACTCAAATCCGCACCCTTCGGAAAATACTGACGCAACAACCCATTAGTGTTCTCATTCGTCCCCCGCTGCCACGGCGACCCCGGATCACAGAAATACACCGGACAATCCGTCGCAATGCTAAACGACCTATGACCAGCCATCTCTGAACCCTGATCCCAGGTCAACGACCCCCGAAGATGCTGCGGCAACGTCATAATCGCCTCCACCAGCGCATCACGCACCGCCACCGCACCATGCCCATCCGGCAAATGCAGCAACATCACATACCGCGTCGTCCGCTCCACCAACGTCCCAATCGCAGACCTTCCACCTGCACCGATAATCAGATCACCCTCCCAATGCCCCGGCACAGCCCGATCCTCAACAACAGCAGGACGATCAGCAATCATGATCATCGGATCAACAAACCGACTCCTCGCAACACGCTGACCACGCGGTTTACGCCGCGTCCGCCCCGTACGAAGGGCATGGGCCACCACCTTCTTCAACTCGCCTCTGGCCTGGCAGTACATCTCTTGATAGATCGTTTCATGACTCACATGCATAGTCTCATCGCCATGGGGTTGCCCGCAAATGGTGGACACGTAGTGGAGCTACCTCATGGTTAGGCAGCTGTTTCTTCTTCGTTGGTGGTC
>NZ_JASPJL010000003.1:0-206695 GCF_030232315.1 Corynebacterium sp. MSK039 | reverse complement strand
GACCACCAACGAAGAAGAAACAGCTGCCTAACCATGAGGTAGCTCCACTACGTGTCCACCATTTGCGGGCAACCCCAATGATGGGTCGATCTGGGTTCACCTTGACGATGTTGAGGTGCATCGGATGCGCGTGCTGATGGATGAGGTGTTTGGTGCGGGGAATTTTCAAGCAGAAATTGTTTGGCAAAAGGCTGACTCCCCTCGGCGTGGTTTGGGTTTCTCGGTGGACCAGGATTTCGTTATCGTTTACCGCCGTAGCGAGGCCTTCGAGCCAAACAAGGCTCTTCGCACAGCAGCCGACAATGCCCGCTTCTCTAATCCGGACAATGACCCCCTCGGACCTTGGTGGGACGATAACCCATCGGGTAATCATGGCGACGGCTCGGGAGGCATGTGCTATGCGATCCAGAACCCCCTGACAGGTGAAATGATGCGCCCTCCTAAAGGTGCCAGTTGGCGATATTCGCAACAGCGCATTCTTGACGGCTTGCAGGGGTGGGTTCCGTATCGGCTGGAGAATCTTCATGACGCTGATTGGCGTGCCAGCAATGAAGGAGTACCTAGAGATAAGGCGTCCGATGATGTGTGTGCGCTAGTTTTGGATGTTCCACTCGATGAAGCACGTAAGCGGGTGGCCGCACGACGCATTTCAGGCGATCCGCTCCCGGAGATTCTGATCCGTTCGACGGGAGGAATCGGACGTAAAGCGTATATTCCCACCAAGGGCAACAATCCTCGCACATGGTGGGAAAACAAGGATGTCGGCCACAATCGCGCTGCCAAGTCTGAGCTGAAAGCGCTCTTTCCAGCATTGACGCCATTTGACACTCCGAAGCCGGAGCGTCTCCTCGAACGCATCATTCATATCGGCTCGAATCCTGGTGACATCGTGCTGGATGTGTTTGCTGGGTCCGGGACGACGGCTGCGGTAGCTCAGAAGATGGGGCGTCGTTGGGTGACGTGTGAGTTGTTGGAGTCGACGTTCACGACGTTCACGCGTCCCCGTCTGGAGAAGGTCGTCAACGACGAAGACCCAGGCGGAATTACGCGGACGAAGGGGGAACGCGTCGCTGCCTATGACGTCGAACTCCCCGATGGTGTCTCGCCGGAAGATGCCGCGAAATTCACGAGAGTGCTGAACAAGCTGATTAAAGACGACCCCGAGGCGAAGAAGAACCCACTGACGAAGGCGTTGAAGGCTGCCTCTAAGACCAGGCGCACGAAGGAAGTGCTGAACTGGCGTGGTGGCGGCGGCTTCCAGGTCGCCCATCTGTCGCCTGCGTGTTTCGACTACAACCCAGAGCTGGACCGGGTGATGCTCACAGCAGCAGCCACCGGCGAAGCTTTGATCCAGTCTGTGGCCGCCAACCTCGGGTTCACACTGTTGCACGCCGATGATGACTATATTTTCGATGCCCGGCGTGGCAATGCCTTGCTCAAGGTGATGGAAGGCGTGGCCACGGTCGAGATCGTCGACTGGCTGGTCTCCCAGACCCAGCCCGGCGAGACAATCGTGCTGGCGGCGACCACCGTCATGGACGGGGTGCGCGAGCACCTGCGCAAAACGGTGAAGGGCTCGCGGGTGGTCGCCCTGCCCGATGATCTATTCCGCTATAGCAAGGGTGATGAGCAGTAATGGCAACCAGGCTCAATATCAGTTTTGATTCCGACCTGCTGGAATCCATCAGCTCCGAGTTCGACCTGCGTGCCCCGAATAAGGAGGCGCTGCGCCAGCTGGTGTTCACTCTCGACGGCGATTATGACCCGTCTGTGATGCAGGTGCTCAACCTCGCTACCGGTGTGGGCAAGACGTACCTGATGGCCGCATTTGTGGAATACCTGCGCCGCCAAGGTGTCGGCAACGTGGTGATCGTCACTCCAGGCAAAACCGTGCAGGCAAAGACCGTGCAGAACTTCACTCCCGGAGCGCCGCGCTACATCACAGGCTCAGCCGTGCCGCCTGAGGTGGTGACCCCGCAGGATTATTCCGCCTGGGTGGCCCGCCAGAATGGTGCTGCCGAGCTCGCGTTCGGGCGGGAGGTGCCGGTGCTGACGTTCATCTTCAACATTCAGCAACTCATCGCCCCGAAGTCCACCGAGGGGGATACCCGCGGGGGCACACAGGAAGCTATGCGGCGTAAACCCCGCCGGTTCGATGAAAACGCCGGGGTGCTCTTCGACTACTTGAAGGGGCTGGATGATCTGGTGGTCATCGCCGATGAATCCCACCTCTACGGCGTTAGCGCCGCCGCGTTTAATGCTGCACTGAAGGAACTCGACCCTGCCGCCGCGATCGGGTTGACCGCATCGGTGAATAAGAAGACCGATCACGTGATCTTCGAGTACCCGCTTTACCGTGCCATCCAAGACAAGTACGTCAAGGCCCCCGTACTGGCATTTCGCAAGACCGGGTACGGCACCGACGAGGCTTCTGAGGAGCAACAACTGCGTGATGCGCTGCAGCTGCGGGCCCTCAAGCAGGCTTACTACGATTCCTATGCCGCCTCAGAGGGCCGCGATCATGTGAACGCGGTGGCCTTCGTGGTCTGCTCCGATGTGGAGCACGCCACCCAGATAGCTAACCTGTTGCGCACCCCGGAGTACCTCGGCCGGGATGATGCCGTGCTGCAGGTGGACTCCAAGCACGAAGATGAGTTGACCCAGCGTCGACTCGACCAGCTTGACCGGCCTGATTCCCCCGTGCTGGCGGTGGTGAGCGTGAACAAGCTCAAAGAGGGCTGGGACGTGAAGAATATCGCCGTCGTGGTCACTCTGCGGGCCATGGCGTCCGAGGTATTGACCCAGCAGACGATGGGTCGCGGGCTGCGGTTGCCCTTCGGGAAGTACACGGGTGTGGGACAGATCGACCAGCTGGACATTATCGCCCACCAGTCCTTCACCGAGCTGTTAGATGCTGAGAATGTGTTGCAGCAGTTCGGCCTGGAAAAAGCTGTCCCCGAACCCGACAAGGCAGATGTGGATGCAGCGATCCGCAGAGCCACCAACGCGGGCACCGAATCCTCCACAGACCCCGGCGCTGGTGCCGGGGCAGGCACAGGTACCGGGCAGGCAGGCGCCTGGCCAGCCCCTGGGAGCAGCGCGGAAGCAGGCGACAGCACCGACCCAGGCGAGGGCGGAAGTGCAGGCGATGGCTCACAGCCAGCAATGGTTCCCCTCGGTGAAAGCGGATCGGCGGGAACACCGGGGGTGGGGGTTCGGGAGATCATCGACCCCGGCCGGGACGGCAGGGAAGAACCGCAGTGGGAGCTGGTCTCCATCGACCGTAACCCCGGCTTCGCTGACGTCGTATACCACTTCCCGGTGACCACAATGACCCTCCAGCAGCCACCGATTGATCTCTCGGAGATCAGCGACGGCGCGGTCGAGCAGGCAGCCCGGCGGGTGACCTCCGCAGGCGATGTGCTGCTACGCAAGGAAATCATCGCAGTCCTAGGCAAGAAACTCCGCGCTGAAGATCGCGAGAGCGCTGAGGTGGACTCCGTACACGTCGAGGATGCGGACGCTCAAGACACATTGGTGAAACTGGTGATGAAGCTGGCGCTGGTACCCAAGACCGAAGCAACCGGCCGTTATGTATCCACCTTCCTGGTACCGAGGTTCATGCAAGCCGTGAGCTTCACCGGGTGGACCGTGAAGTCCCTGGACTCTGCTTGCGCTGAGCTGCTGGGTCTGATTAAGGACTACATCACCGAAACCCTGCGGGCCACCCGCGAGGTGCCCAGCATTCACCCTAAGAAGATGCCCGGTGCCGGCTATACATTGCCGCTGGGGGAGAAGGTGCATGACCAGATTGAGACGCGTGCGCAGTTTGTACGCGGGCGGGTGTATGGCGGCTGGTTCAAATCGCTGTTCGCGGAGGAATCTTTTGATTCCTTCACCGGGGAGTATCAGCTGGCACGACTGCTAAATACCTCGCCAGGGATTGTGTGGTGGCACCGGCTGCATCCGCAGGATCAGGCCTTCGTGTTCTACAACGCTAAGGATCGCTACTTCCCTGACTTCGTGGCCCTGGATACCAACGGGGTGCACTGGATCATCGAGGGCAAGGACGAACGCGGCCGGGATGACGCCCGGGTGCAGTCCAAACGTAAGGCCGCCGAAGCACTGGTGCGCCGCCTGGTGGCCGAGGGTGCCTACGCCGGCCAGCACTGGGGCTACCTGATCGCCTACGAGCAAGACACCGCCCGTGCCGACTCCTGGGAGGATCTCAAAGCCTTCGCTAATCCGGTTAGCAACGCGCTGTAGCCGCGTGCCTCCCCGGCACCCAGCCCAGCTCCGAAGAGCTGGGCTAGTGGTGCTCGGGTTCGTTGCCTCGATGGCCCCAGGGGTGCGCCAGAGAGGGCAGGCAGCGGGCGGGGATAAGAAGCCCGTGGGGTGGGGCACCCCACCCCGCACCCCTGAAAACGTGACCCCGGCCACTATTGTCTGGAGCCTCCGATAGGATTTAGGCGGAATAAGCACACCACAAACCGGAAAGTTTGAGCTTGATGGCTACTGATCACGCAGCTTTTGTCCACCGCCACATCGGGCCCAACGGCAGCGATACCCAGGAGATCCTCGACTTCCTGGGCTATGAGTCCTCCGCTGCGCTCGCGGAGGCCGCCCTTCCTTCCTCCATCGTTCAGGAGGGGCCGATCGGCCTGCCCGACGCGCTGACCGAAACCGATACTCTCGCCGCGCTCAAGGCGATGGCGTCGAAGAATAAGCCGATGAAGCAGCTCATCGGTAACGGTTACTACGACACGATCACCCCCGCGGTGATCCGCCGCAACGTGGTGGAGAACCCGGGCTGGTACACCGCCTACACCCCGTACCAGCCGGAGATTTCCCAGGGTCGCTTGGAGGCGCTGCTGAACTTCCAGACCATGGTGCAGGACCTCACCGGCCTGCCGATCGCGGGCGCATCCCTGCTGGACGAAGCCACCGCCGTCGCCGAGGCCGTGCAGCTCATGGCCCGCGGCAACACCAAGGCTGCCAAGCAGGGTGGTGTGGTGCTGCTGGATTCCTCCCTCCACCAGCAGTCCATCACCGTTACCGAGGCTCGCGCCGAGGCTGCGGACATCCCGGTCAAGGTCGTCGATTTTAAGGACGCCACCGCCGCCGATTTCGCCGCCGCCGCGGGAGACACCCCGCTGGTCGGTGTGGTGGTCTCCAACCCGGGATCCACCGGCCGGATCCGTGACCTGAGCGGACTGATCTCTGCTGCGAAGGAGGCGGGCGCGCTGGTTACCGTCGCCGCCGACCTGCTGGCTCAGGTTCTGGTGACCTCCCCGGGCTCCCTGGGCGCGGACATCGCGGTGGGCTCTGCCCAGCGTTTCGGTGTGCCGCTGTTCTACGGCGGTCCGCACGCCGGCTTCATGGCCTGCGTCGATTCCCTGCAGCGCAAGATGCCGGGCCGCCTCGTGGGCGTGTCCAAGGACGCCGAGGGCACCCCGGCGTACCGCCTGGCTCTGCAGACCCGCGAGCAGCACATTCGTCGCGACAAGGCGACCTCGAACATCTGTACCGCCCAGGCCCTGCTGGCCGTCGTGGCGGGCTTCTACGCCGTCTGGCACGGCCCGGCTGGCCTGCGCCAGATCGCAACCCAGGTGCACGGCCGGGCCGTCGCCCTGGGCGTGGGGCTGTCCGAGGCTGGCTTGACTCTGGCTCACGACTCCTTCTTCGACACCGTGATCGTGGACGTGTCCAGCGTTGGCGGCGCGGACGCCGTCCTGCAGCGTGCGGTGGACGCGGGCTTCAACCTGCGGAAGGTTGACGAGGACCACGTCGGAATCTCCGTCGGCGAGTCCACCACTGACGAGGACGTCGCCGAGCTGCTGGCCGTCGTCGCAGAGAAGAAGGGCGCGACCGCGGATACCTCCGGCTTCGAGCTTTCCGCCGGCCCGCTGGCCGACCTCGGTGTGCTGCGCGATGACGAGATCCTCACCCACCCGATCTTCACCGCCATCACCTCCGAGACCCAGATGATGCGCTATATGCGCAAGCTGGCGGATCGCGACCTGGCGCTGGACCGCACGATGATCCCGCTGGGCTCCTGCACCATGAAGCTCAACGCCGCCGTCTCCATGGAGCCGATCACCTGGCCAGAGTTCGCGGGCATCCACCCGCACGTCCCGGAGGACCAGGCCGCGGGCTGGCTGGAGCTCATCGATGACCTGGAGGAGCGCCTGGCCAAGATCACCGGCTACGCGAAGGTCTCCGTCCAGCCGAATGCCGGCTCCCAGGGCGAGTTCGCTGGCTTGCTGGCGATCCACCGCTACCACCTCTCCCGCGGCGATGATCAGCGCGACAAGGTGCTGATCCCGACCTCCGCGCACGGCACCAACGCCGCCTCCGCCGCACTGGCCGGCCTGAAGGTCGTGGCCGTGAAGTCCGCCGAGGACGGCTCCATCCTGCTGGATGATCTGGACGCCAAGCTGGAGAAGTACGGCCCAGAGGTCGCCGGCATCATGATCACCTACCCGTCCACCCACGGCGTGTTCGAGGAGCACGTCCGCGAGGTCTGCGACAAGGTCCACGCCGCGGGCGGCCAGGTGTACATCGACGGCGCGAACCTCAACGCGCTGGTCGGCCTGGGCCAGCCGGGGCAGTTCGGCGGCGATGTGTCCCACCTGAACCTGCACAAGACCTTCACCATTCCGCACGGCGGTGGTGGCCCGGGCGTGGGGCCGGTCTGTGTGGCCGAGCACCTCATCCCGTTCCTGCCGACCGACGCGACCGTCGAACAGTCCGAGGATCCGAACACCGGCCTGCCGGTCTCCGGTGCGCGCTACGGCTCCGCCGGTGTCCTGCCGATCACCTGGTCCTACATCGCGATGATGGGCGACGAAGGGCTGACCGAGGCCTCCCGCATGGCCCTGGTCAACGCGAACTACATCTCCCGCAAGCTCGCCGATCACTTCCCGACGCTCTATACGGGCAAGAATGACCTGGTTGCCCACGAGTGCATCCTGGACCTCAACGCCCTGACCAAGGCCTCCGGCGTCACCGCCGAGGACGTCTCGAAGCGCCTGATGGACTTCGGCTTCCACGCCCCGACCCTGGCCTTCCCGGTGCCGGGCACCCTGATGGTCGAGCCGACCGAGTCCGAGGACAAGGGGGAGCTGGACCGCTTCATCGAAGCGATGATCACCATCCGCGGTGAGATCCAGGAGATCATCGACGGCAAGGTCACCGTCGAGGAGTCCGTGCTGCGCCACGCACCGTTCACCGCATTCAGCGTGACCCGCGACGACTTCGAGGAGGCCGTCTCCGGCGGCAAGTACTCCCGCCAGCAGGCAGCCTTCCCAGTGGACGGCCTGCGCCACACGAAGTACTTCCCGCCGGTGCGCCGCATCGATAACGCCTACGGCGACCGCAACCTCGTGTGCTCCTGCCCGCCGCTCGAAGCTTTCGCTATCGAGGACTAAGACCCAGCACGTTTGAAGGAAGGTTTTGCAATGACTGATTCTGCAAGCACCCCGAAGCACACCGCCCTGCACCACGTGCACGAGCAGCTCGGCGCCCGCTTCACCGACTTCGGCGGCTGGGACATGCCCCTGAAGTACGGCAAGGAGCTCGACGAGCACCGCGCCGTCCGCGAGACCGTCGGCGTCTTCGACCTCTCCCACATGGGCGAGGTGGAGGTCTCCGGCCCGCAGGCCGCGGAGTTCCTCGACTATGCGCTGATCTCCCGCCTCTCCGCCGTGAAGGTCGGCAAGGCGAAGTACTCCATGCTGTGCACCGAGGACGGCGGCATCGTGGACGACCTGATCACCTACCGTCTCGCGGAGGACGACTTCCTCGTCGTTCCGAATGCGGGCAACGCCCCGCGCGTCGCCGAGGCCCTGGCCCAGCGAGCTGAGGGCTTCGACGTCACCGTCGTGGACCAGACCGCGGACAAGTCCCTCGTCGCGATCCAGGGTCCGAAGGCTGCCGAGGTCATGCACGCGATCGTCGAGAACGTCACCGACGCCCCGGAGGCTTCCGGTGCAACCGAGGACGTCAAGGGCGCGGTCGACGGCCTGGGCTACTACGCCGCATTCAAGGGCATCGTCGCCGGTCAGCCGGCGCTGATCGCCCGCACGGGCTACACCGGTGAGGACGGCTTCGAGATCATCGTGGACAACGATGCCGCTGAGCAGGTGTGGAACGTCGCGCTGGGCAAGGCCACGGAGCTGGACGGCCTGCCCTGTGGTCTGGCTGCCCGCGACACCCTGCGCCTGGAGGCGGGCATGCCGCTCTACGGCAATGAGCTCAACGACGAGCTCACCCCGGTCGACGCAGGCCTGGGCATTCTCGCTGCGACGAAGTCTAAGGATTCCTTCGTGGGTCGCGATGCGATCGTGGCGGCGAAGGAGCAGGGCGCGGCGCGAGTGCTGATCGGCCTGCAGGGCGAGGGGCGCCGCGCAGCCCGCAGTGGCTATGCGGTCCTGGCCGGCGAGGGCGAGGATGCCCAGCCGATCGGAGAGGTGACCTCGGGCGCGCTTTCGCCGACCCTGGGCTACCCGGTCGCGATGGCATACGTGGATAAGTCCGCGACCGAGGAAGGCGGGGCAGCGGCCGTGGGGCAGACCGTGCAGGTCGATATCCGCGGCAAGCAGTACCCGTACCAGGTCGTGGAGATGCCCTTCTACCAGCGCGAAAAGTAGGGCAGCCGGGGCCTCACCGCCCCGCCCTACCCCTATTTCAGGTTTATTTCACGTTTTGCAGAGTTTGACGTCGGAAAACCCCAGAAAAGCGGCATCAAACTCTGCAAAACATGAAATGGGGGTGGCCCAGCCGACCCCGGGCCCAGGTATCCCCGTGATATCCGCCGCAGCGGGCCGGCTGTGTAGTACAGTTTGCCGTGTTCGATGTGGTGGGGATTACACCCAATGCCCATGACACGCCCACAGTTTTTGAAGATGATCGTGAGGAGCGACCATGACTGCTTTGCCTACTGACTTCCTGTACTCCGAAGAGCACGAGTGGGTTAACACCACCGACATCACGGAGGGTGAGGTCGTTCGCGTCGGCATCACCCACATCGCGGCAGAGGCTCTCGGCGAGATCGTGTTCGTCGAGCTCCCGGAGGTCGGCGACGAGATTGAGGCCGGCGAGCCATTCGGCGAGGTCGAGTCCACCAAGTCCGTGTCCGACATCTACGCACCGGTCTCCGGCGAGATCGTCGCCGTGAACGAGGAGCTCGAGGACAACGCCGGCGTCATCAACGAGGATCCGTACGGCGAGGGCTGGCTTTACGACGTCCGCGTTTCCGAGGCGGGCGAGCTGATGGACAGCGCCGACTACGCTGCTGCCAACGAATAAGAGGCGCTGACGCGCCGTTCGGGCGGGGAGTGAGGCTGGCTGCCAGGCTCGCTCCCCGCTTTCTGTTGCTGCACGGGGAGGCGGACTAGGCTGAACGACATGAGTGGATCGATTGTTGCCCTGCTCATCGGGCTGATTTTGCTCGTTGTGGCGGTGTGGTTGCTGAAGCACGCGAGCTCCCAGGGGGAGTCTGGCGGTGCTGCGGCAGCTAGGCAGTCGGTTCCTCCCGCTTCTTCCCTCCCGGACCCCGACTCCACCGACGACGACGGCGACGCGAACGACGCTGCGTCGACCGCTGGGGCGGTTCCTGGCGCTGCCGATGGCGGCGGGTCGGCCGACGAGCGGGCCGACCGTGCGGGCGAGGGTGCTGTCGCAGGCCCGGTTGGGGAGCAAGCCCAGCCAGAGGACGCGCCGGAGCTGCCCCCGGAGGACGCACAGGCCCCGGAGGAGGGGCCGGATATGGTGGCCGCCGAGACTGCCCAGGGTGGGCTGTTTGCCTCGATCCGCCGCCGGCGCCGCCAGTGGGCTGCCGCCAACGGGGCGGAGTTCACCCGTGAGGATCTCGATTTGCCGCAGGAGTGGCCGATTGCCGCACTGCACGCGGTGAGCGTTTCTCCCATTCGGGCCCTGGCCAAGGATGTGGTCAGTGGCTTTTGGGAGGGGCACGAGTACCACGTGGCAGACCTGGGGGAGGGCACGCTCATGGCGATGCGCCGGGCGGCCGCGTCCCCGGTGACGGTGCACTATTCCCGCGAGCAGGGGGTGACAGAGGGGCTGCGACGTTCCGAGCTGCTGGATCAGCCACCTTATGCCGCTTATACCTCCGACGTGCGGGCTCTCGACCGCATGCTGGATGTCCGGGTGGAGGACAGCCTCGCGGCGCTGAGCCAGGTCGCCTCCGACGTGATCTGGGGTGGCGACTGGGTTATCTTGAGCATTAGCCGGAAGCTGGACTTCAGCATCTGGCTGCGGATCCTGCCGGAGCTGCTCTCCCTCGCGCACGCGGCGATGGTTCTTCCGCCGCGCACGATGAGCGTGGTCCTGGAGCTGGAGAACGCAGACCAGACGCGGGCGTTGCCGGGCACTGCGGTCTCCCTCACGCCTGCCGGGGCGGAATCTTCTGACCACCAGCAGGGTGAGAAGGCGTTGCAGGACGAGAGTCGACGGGAGCACGGCGAGAGCGACGAGGCTCCGGTGGGGGAGAGGAAGTCGCGGCCGGGTTACCTGCGTCCTGTGGGGCAGACCTCCGCCGCGCCCGTGGAGGCGGGGGAATCAGGGGAGGCTGCCGTGCCGCCGAGCTCGGTATCGGACGCCGCGGAGGTTTATGCCGGCCAAGAAAGTGACGAATCAACCTTCTCGGATCGTCCGCACATTGAACGGCCGGCTAATCCGGTGGAATTCCCTCGCCGTTTCGATCGGGAGCGTGAGGCGAACCTGACTGATGATTTCGACGGCTCGGTGCTCGAAATGGATTCGGAGAATATTCCCCTCATTGGGGAGGATCCAGACCATATTTCTGCATCAGTCGGTCAGCGCCCGCAGGTTATTCGTGCGGATATTGAGAGGGCGCCCACGATCTTTAGCGACGAGTTGTCCGCCACCGCTGCAGAGCGACGGGGGCAGCGCCGCCGTAGCGGACGCCACCGCGCCCCGGATGCGCGCCATGCGCTGCCGTCTCCGATTGAGCCAGTAGAGGCGGAGATTGAGCTGGTAGAGGCGGAAATCGTCGAGCCGGGTGATGACGAAGATTGGCGTTCGGAGGGGCGTTAAATTGTTTAGGTCGAGGTGATGTCCGGAACTTCCCGGCGGCGAGGACAATGATCGAATTATTCGAGCCTGAATTGTTGAAAGAGATATCTCGGCATAAGAAATTCACTTCCCTTTAGAACATAACTCCCGTTATGCCTACTAAAATAGATGATTGATCAATTGCGGAAACAATACGGGCATATTGGGTTATTTGTGATATTGGGCATAAATCATTGCAATTGCCTTAACGGGAAATGTAAAAATGGACACCATGAACACTGTTAAGGGTCAAGGCGCTACGGCGTCCGGACGCATGCTTCCAGTCAAGCCTGTGTCCCACGGCAAGGCCGTGCTCATTCTCGGACTGGGTACCGCATTCCTCGCTTTCACTCCTATCTGGGTGAAGGCCTCCAACATGGATCCCGCAACGCAGGCATTCCTGCGTGTGTTGATTGGCTTGCTCGTTCTGCTGCCATTCGGCTTCTGGGAGATCAAGCGTAAGGGCTCCCTGCCCAAGGCGGGCATTATCATGTCCCTCGTTGCAGGCCTGTTCTTGGGTGTTGACTTCACCTGTTGGAACTACTCGATCTTCTACGTTGGCGCCGGCATCGCGGCCATCCTGCTGAACCTGCAGGTGATCGTCGTTCCGATGCTGACGGCGATCTTCGATAAGTACAAGATCCCGCCGGTCTTCCTGGTGCTCGTGCCGATCATGATCGTCGGTGTCATGCTCACCGGTGGCGTCTTCGAGGGCAGTGGCGAGTCCACCGGCCCGGAGCAGATCGCTGGCATCAATACCGCAACCCTGGGCACCCTGCTCGGCCTGACCTCTGGTATCTGCTACTCCTTCTACCTGTACTTCTCCCGCAAGGCTGGTACCACCGCCCCGCGTAAGGATCTGTACGTCCAGCCCATGATGTACACGGCTATCTCCCAGCTGGTTGCCCCGGCTCTGTGGGCATACACTGGCTCCCCGCGCGGTGGCTTTGACTTCACTCACGGTGTCCTGGTCGATGGTCACCTGCCTGCCGTGAACCCTGAGTCCGCTCTGGGTGACGAACTGACCACCATGAACTGGATCTGGCTGATCATGCTGGCCACCCTCGGCCAGGCAATCGCGTGGACCTTTGTCCAGTGGGGTTCCGTCTGGCTGGATCCGACGCTGTCCGCCGGTATCCTGCTGCTCTCCCCGGTCTCCTCGGTGGTCATCGCTTGGCCGCTGTTCGGTGAGGTTCCGTCCCTGCTGCAGTTCCTGGGTATTATCATGATTCTGGGAACGGTGATGTACCAAAATGGCCTCTTCGATAAGTGGCTAGGAAAGAAACAAAAGACAGGCGATGTCGGTAACCCGGAGGACACAATCGAAGATGAACTCGTTCGAGAAGGCCTCGCTCCGGGGCACGATCCAGATGAGGCCAAGCCCCTGCGGGACTAAAGCAAGCCCCTCCCGGGACTAAAAGAAGACTGTGAATCCGCTTCAATCGGAAGTGTGACCACGAAAAGCTAGCGTGGTCTGACCCTTCCACGCGGCAACCCACCCAATGAGCCCTCGCTGAACGCGAGGCCCACTGGGTGGGTTTTGTTTTTCCTGCGGTAACTTAAAGAACAGCAAATCTTTCATCCCCTCCTCCGGAAGGAACGCGTCCCATGGCACAGGAAACCCCCTCCGTCGACCGCGCCGCCGCTGCGCGACTCGCAGAGCTCGTCAAGGAACTCGCCGTCGTCCACGGTAAAGTCACCCTCTCCTCCGGCAAGGAGGCCGACTACTACGTCGACCTGCGCCGCGCCACCCTTCACGCGGAGGCCTCGAAACTCATCGGCCAGCTCCTGCGCCAGCTGACCAGCGACTGGGAGTACACCAACGTCGGCGGGCTGACCCTCGGTGCCGACCCGGTCGCCACCGCGATCATGCACGCCGGCGAGGGGGTCGATTCCTTCGTCGTCCGCAAGGAAGCCAAGAAGCACGGCATGCAGCGCCGCATCGAAGGCCCGGACATCGCCGGCAAGAACGTGCTCATCGTCGAGGACACCACGACCACGGGCAACTCCCCGCTCACCGCCGTGGCCGCCGCCCGTGAGGCCGGGGCGAACGTCGTCGGCGTGG
Source organism: Corynebacterium sp. MSK039 (assembly GCF_030232315.1). Taxonomy (NCBI): domain Bacteria; kingdom Bacillati; phylum Actinomycetota; class Actinomycetes; order Mycobacteriales; family Corynebacteriaceae; genus Corynebacterium; species Corynebacterium sp. MSK039. The sequence continues at coordinate 193,533 of NZ_JASPJL010000003.1, read as the reverse complement.
CCACGGTCGTGGACCGCGACACCGGCGCCCGCGACGTCATCGAGGCAGAAGGCCTGGAATACCGCCCGCTGCTCGGCCTGGCTGATCTCGGCCTGAACTAGGCCTGCCCGCCGCCGCGGTGAAGCGATGGCCGCGCCGCGAACCCACAAGGAGACCCCGATGCGCAGCACCCTGACACAGAACCGAATCCTGAGCCACGTGCTGGAGCGAGCGGCCGAAGGCGCCCACGCCCTGCGCGCCGCCGCCCGCCACCCACACCCAGGGCGCATCGCCTACCTGGCGGCCGGGGCTGTCTCCGTCGCCGCCGCGGCCACGCGCTCGGATCGCATCACGCGTGCCGTGAAGCCAACGCTCATGCCCCTGCTGGCGAGCACTGTGCTCGTGCCTGGCGCCACCGCAGATAGCCCGCGCTCCTGGCGCACCATCCGCACCCCCAACGCTGGGCAGGCTCTTCTCCTGGCTGGTCTCGTGGGTGGCTGGCTGGGGGATATCACCCTGATGAATACCCAGTCCCGCAGCCCGGAGCCGACCGAGCGGGCCGGGAACCTCAACCGGGGTGCGGCGTGGTTCAGCGCCAACCAGCTGGCCTATATCTGGCTGCTGGCCAAGCGGGGCGCCCGGCCTTCCCCAACGGTCGCCGCCGCCCACCTGCCGGTCCTGGCGACGGGGCTGGGGCTGGCCAGCTGGAAGCTGCCACAAGCCCTGCCCGCAGCGGGCGGCTATGGATCCCTCCTGGGGGCAACCAACGTGCTGGCCCAGGACCCGGCCATCCTTCGCAGCACGCCAGAGGAAACCCCCGAGGACTACGGACACGCGCTCGGCGGAACGCTCTTCTTGCTCTCCGACGCCCTGATCCTCAACCGCCTCACCCTGTTGAAGCACGCGCAACGCCCCACCGCGCCCACGGCCCTCAAGATCATCGACGCGCTCACCGACGGCGCGGTCATGGCGACCTACGTCATCGCGCAGCTGCTGCTCGTCGACGGGATCGATGGCGCCCTGCGTCAAAAGAAGGAAAAGACCGCGTAGTGAGCCACGAAGACAAGCCGGACACCACAGACCCAGGCCATCAGTCGGCCCAGCAACCGCAACCCACCGGACACTCCGAAAAGGGTCCAACCGAGTGGTTCGAATCCCGCGTCGGCGTCGGCCCCTGGGAGCAGGAATACCCCGGGGTGCCGCTGCCCACGGAAGAACACTTCGACCCGGAACTGCTCGCCCACGGTGACCGCCGCAACGTCGTCGACGCCTACCGCTACTGGAAGATGGACGCCATCGTCGCGGACATCGACTCCCGCCGCCACGAGCTGCACATCGCCATCGAGAACTTCGAGAATGATGCCAACATCGGCACCGTCGTCCGCACCGCCAACGCCTTCGCGGTGGATACGGTCCACATCGTCGGGCGCAAGCGCTGGAACCGACGGGGTGCGATGGTCACTGACCGCTACCAGCACCTCGAACACCACAAGACCGTCGCCGAGGTGCTGGAGTATGCGGCGGAGCGGGACCTGGCGGTCGTCGCCGTGGACAACACCCCCGGTTCCGTGCCCCTGGAAACTGCCGAGCTACCGCGCCGCTGCCTGCTGCTGTTTGGCCAAGAAGGGCCCGGCGTGACGGAGGAGGCGCAGCGCGGGGCGCGGATGACCGTCTCCATCGCGCAATTCGGATCCACCCGCTCGATCAACGCGGGCGTGGCGGCGGGGATCGCGATGCACGCCTGGGTCCGGCAGCACGCGGACCTCTCCCAGGCCTGGTAAAAGCTGCAAAACTTCGCGAAAATCGCCCGGATTGGGCAGACTTAAAGGCGTGCACGAACGTTGGGATCACCGGGCCGATCTGGCCCAGCAAGCAATCACGGACCGCCACGCCTCGAAAGTATGGGGCGTGCCGCGGACCAATCTTGCCGTGATCGCCTGGCCACCCCTGGCCCGGGACAAGGCCTTTTACCGCTGGCACTACTGGTGGCAGGCCCACTACGTGGACTGCCAGGTGGACGCCACACGCCGCCGCCCATCCAAGACCCGTCAGCGCGAACTGCGGGCCACGCTGCGTGGCATGCGGCTGCGCAACCTCGCACCCCTGACGCGGAATAACTACTACGACGACAAGGCCTGGCTCGCGCTGGCCATGTGGCGTGCGGAGCAGTACACCAAGGTCAAGCGCGTCTCCGCCCGCAAGGACTTGGAGGAGAACATCCTGGAGGGCGTGGATTCGCTCACGGGGGTGCTGCCGTGGCGCAGCAACGAGACCTTCTACAACGTCCCCACCAACGGGCCGGTCGCGATCATGGCGGCCCGCACCGGGCGTCTCGACCTGGCTCGCCAGCTGGTCGACTGGATCTGGGAGAACATGCTCAACGAGGACGGCCTGGTCATGGACGGGCTGTGGATGCGCATGAACGGCCCTGTCCCGGAGCCCACGATCCACAGCTACTGCCAGGGCGTTGCCCTCGGCGCCTGCGTCGAGCTGGCTGTCGCCGAGCGCGAGCAAGCCCGCGTCGGGGACGACGAGGTCTCGGAGGCCGGGATGGACTATATCTACCGCGCCTGCGGGCTCATCGACGCGATCTCCGAGCATCTGACCAACTCCAACTACGTCATTACCGCGCCCACCGCTGGCGGCGACGGTGGCCTGTTCAACGGCATCCTCGTCCGTTACCTGGCGCTCGCGGCGGAGAAGCTGCCGGAGCTGGGGCCGCGCACGCGCAAGGCCCGCTCCCAGGCGCGCAGGATCGTGCTGCACTCCGCGGAGTCCGCCTGGCGCTATCGCCTGGAGGTGGACGGTCTGCCGGTCTTCCCGTCGCGGTGGGATAGGGACGCGACGTTGCCGCATTCCGGTGGCCTGGTTGGTGCGACGATTGCCGGGGCGGTGGCTAGTTCCGACATCGCGGAGCGGGATCTGTCTGTGCAGCTTTCCGGGTGGAAGCTGATGGAGGCCGCCGCGCGCATCACGGGGTTGGAGGCCGCCCAGCGCGAGCAGGGGAACTAGCACCCCAGCTTTGAGGGAATCCCTGGTCGTCGGGGGTTCTTTGCCACGCGCCTTTGCTGCTTGTCCCCTCAAACGGGCGGGGACCGGCGGGGCTGCCGACGCGTAGAATGAAGTGCAGGCATAATTCAGGTGAGTAAATCATGCTGAGCGGGTGGCCCACGCCGCCCCGAAGCGGCACTTAGGAGGCAAAAATGGCAATTGCAACCCCGGACGTCTACCGCGACATGCTGGACAAGGCCAAGGAGGGTGGCTTCGCTTACCCAGCGATTAACTGCACCTCCTCCGAGACCATCAACGCAGCCCTGAAGGGCTTTGCAGACGCCGAGTCCGACGGCATCATCCAGTTCTCCATCGGTGGCGCGGAGTTCGGTTCCGGCCTGAATGTGAAGAACATGGTGGCCGGTGCGGAGGCTCTCGCGGCATTCACCCACGAGGCCGCCAAGCACTACGGCGTGAACGTCGCCCTGCACACCGACCACTGCCAGAAGGAGAAGCTGGACACCTTCGTCCTGCCGCTGCTGGAGATTTCCCGCAAGCGCGTCGAGGCCGGCGAGAACCCGCTGTTCCAGTCCCACATGTGGGACGGCTCCGCCACCCCGATCGACGAGAACCTGCAGATCGCTAAGGACCTGCTCGACAAGTCCGTCGCCGCGAACATCATCCTCGAGGTTGAGATCGGCGTCGTCGGTGGCGAGGAAGACGGCGTCTCCGCCGACCCGAACGCAAACCTTTACACCACCGAAGAGGACTTCGAGAAGACCATCGACGTCCTCGGCCTGGGGGAGAAGGGCCGCTACCTGCTGGCCGCAACCTTCGGCAACGTCCACGGCATCTACAAGCCGGGCAACGTGAAGCTGCGCCCAGAGGTCCTGGACATGGGCCAGAAGGTCGCGGAGAAGAAGCTGGGCCTGGCTGAGGGGACCAACCCATTCGACTTCGTCTTCCACGGCGGCTCCGGCTCCGAGAAGGAGAAGATCGAGGAGTCCCTGCGCTACGGCGTCATCAAGATGAACATCGACACCGACACGCAGTACTCCTTCACCAACCCGGTTGCCCGCCACATGTTCGAAAACTACGACGGCGTCTTCAAGATCGACGGCGAGGTCGGCAACAAGAAGGTCTTCGACCCGCGCTCCTACCTGCGCAAGGCCGAGCAGGCGATGTCCGAGCGCGTCGTCGAGGCCTGCCAGGACCTGCGCTCTGCAGGCAACACGCTGGGCAAGTAACACCCGCTTTAGCCGGCGCGGGGAAGGAATAACCCCGCGCCGAAGCAATACCGATCAGGAGGAAGGACCAATGGCTGAACAACTGCGTACCGGCCGAGACCTCTTTGGTGCCGAGCACCCCGAGGTTCGCCTGCCGGAGGAACTGACCAGCGCCGTCACCGCCGATGACGCGGGCGCCGACCTGGACTCGCTGGCGAAGATCGCGAAGGCCAACCCGAAGGACTCCGGTGCGTGGGCTGCGCTGGCCTTCCGCCTGATCGAAGCCGACGAGCCGGTCACCGCCTACGCCTGCGCCCGCACCGGCTACCACCGGGGCCTGGATGCGCTGCGTGGCAACGGCTGGCGGGGCACCGGCCCAGTGCCGTGGAATCACGTCCCCAACCAGGGCGTTCTCCGTGCGATCGGCGCGCTCGTCGTCGCCGCGAAGCGCATCAATGAGGATGACGAGGTCATCCGCTGCCTCAACCTGCTCAACGACTGCGACCCCGCAGCCGTGCCGGCGATGAACCTCGAGGACGTCGACAAGCTTTAAAAGCGTCAACGCCCTCTAACTCTCAGCCCTTCGTGCTCGAGGCCACAGCTGGACGTGGCACACTGAAGGGCATGAGCACGCATCGGCCGAAAGACATCCCGCTGGGGGAGGACCTGGGTGAAATCCTCGATAAAGAGGAGGCCAAGTCCCGCCCAGCGCGGGCCCGGCTGCGTGCCCTGATCCGCCGCCGGCCGGGCATCGCGGCCGCCGCGCGTAGCATCCGAGACATTGCACCGAAGCAGCGCCTAGCGCGCGTGCAGGTCTCCATCATCTTCGCCTTCCAGTGTGCGCTCGCCGCCGCGCTGGCGTACTTCATCGCGATCGAGGTTTTCGGCCACCACAACCCGTTCTTCGCCCCGATGGCGGGCATCATCACCCTGGGGGTCAACGGCGGCAAACGCCTCCGCCGCGCCTTCGAGCTGGTGTTGGGGGTCAGCCTTGGCGTGGGGATCGGCGACCTCGTGATCCGAGAGATCGGTGCTGGTTATTGGCAGATCGCCGTGGTGGTCTTCACCGGGATCGTCATCGCTAGTTTCGTTGACCGCAGTCCGATGGTCGCGATGCAGGCGGCGAACACCGGGGTGCTGATCGCGACCCTGCTGCCACCTGGCTCCGGGGGTTCTACCGACCGCATGGTCGACGCCTTGATCGGCGGGGTGATCGGCATGCTCGTCATGGCTATCGTGCCCCGCTCTCCGTTGCGCGCCGCCCGCCGTGACCTCTCCTCCCTGATCTCCAAGTCCGCCCTCGTGCTCGACGAGGTCGCGGCAGCGATGGAGCTCGGCGACGGCGACGCCCTGGCGGAGGCGCTAGAGACCGCACGCGGTACCCAGTCCACGGTGAATTCCCTGATGGCGGAGTCTAAGGGCGGCGACGAGATCGTCACCATCTCCCCGCTCTACTGGTCCGCCCGGCGCCACTCCCGCTCCATGCAGCGGGCACTGCTGCCGGTGGATAACCTGGTCCGCAACATCCGGGTGCTCGCCCGCCGGGCGGAGATCATGGTGGAGGACGGCGAGCCGGTGTCGGAGGAGCTCGTGGAGGTCGTCCGTGACCTCTCTGATGCACTCGGCCACCTGGGCGCGCTGTACACGATGGGTGGCACCCGTGGCAGCCGCCAGGAGCTGGTGGAGATCCCGGAGGTGATCCGCGCGCTGCAGAAGCTGGCATCGGAAGCGAAGCCGGAGATCATTCCAAACCAGGGACTCTCAGGTCTGGTGATCGTGGCGCAGGTGCGCTCCGCGATCGTGGATGCGCTGATGGTCTGCGGCTACTCCCGCCCCTCCGCGATGGCCTCGCTGGCGCCCACGGTGAAGAACCCGTGGCACCCGCCGGAGGTCTGGGGCGAGGACCCGGATTTCGACGAGGACTGACTCCCCCACGCTGCTAGCGTCGGATGAACTGCCCGTCCCGCAGGTGCCGGTAGAAGGTCACGGCCTTCAGCGGACGCGGGTGCGTGACCGTATCGCGGGTGACCGTCATCTCCCGGGCGCCGGCCTGCAGCGCCCGGCCCTTCAAGATCGTGGGCTCGGCCGGCGGCCGGAAGCCCGCTGTAAACCTCGCCCACCAGCCACCCGAACGGGCCTTCTCCAGGCGCTTGACCTGCTCCGGGCTCGGCAGCTGCACTGCCGCGATCCCAGGCGCGGACGGGGTCGGCACCAGCCGGACCCCGTGGGTGAAGTCCCCGTGTGCCCCGCGGTCATGGTGGTAGAGCGTGTCGGAGTCCACGATGACCTCCCCGTAAAGCTCCCCGCCCTCCGGTCCGGTCAGCTCCGCGCTGCCCAGCACCACGATGGAGTGGTCGTCACGAATGACGGGTGTGGGGGCTGGCGGGGCGGTGAGCGCGAACTCCAGCGCTGCGCCCGGTTCCTCGGGTAGCCCCCAGCTGTGTGCGATGGCGCTCTCCCCGCCGGCGGGGACGAAGGCCAGTTGGGCCCACAGCGCGTCGATGCGCATGAGCTTGGAGGCCACGGCGGCCACGGTGGCGTCCTCACCGATGACGACCACCCGCACCGGCTCGCTGGTCACGTGCGGGGCGGGCTGTGGCTCGCCCTGGTGGGGCACGTCCGGTTGGGCCGCGATCTCGTCGAGCGTGGGGGTGGGCTCGGTGACCAGGCTCGGCAGCGGGTTGAGAACCTTCAGCTCGCGGCGGGTTGGGATCGTGGAGACCTCGTGAAACTCCAGCTTCTCCGGGCCCTCGCCGACGGCAGCGCGGACGTCCTGTTCTGTGAAGTTGGATTCTGGGGTGAGCAACACGACTATCATGGCGTTTAGCTTAACCCGGGTGGCCACCACCGCGAGAGTGAGCCAAACGCGATGACAGCCGCCCGTGAGAACCCGTACGAGAAGAAAGGTGATTTATTCACGTGGATGGCTTCACACCCTTCGACGTCGTGATGGATATCGGCTGGATTTCGGTGCTGCTCATCGTGGGCAACCTCATGCGGCGCTTCATTCCCTGGTTCCAGAAACTCTTGATCCCCGCCCCGATCACCGCAGGCCTGCTGGGGCTGCTGCTGGGGCCCAACGGGTTGGGGCTGATCCAGTTCAGCGAGCACTTCGGGGACTATGCGACCATCCTCATCGCCGTCGTCTTCGGTGCGCTGCCGTTCACGATGAATTTCGACGCCAAGGTGCGCCAGGGCGCGCGCACGATGTGGTCCTACTCCGTGGGCATGTACCTGGCGCAGTGGGGCTTCTTCGCACTGTTGGGTGTGCTGCTGTTCGCCCCACTGTTTGGGACGCCAGACTGGTTCGGCATCATGCTGCCCGTCGGCTTCGTCGGTGGTTTCGGCGTCGCGGCCGCGGTCGGTGGCGCGCTGGACTCCGCGGGCATGTCTGAGGCCACGAGCCTGGGCTTCACCGCCGCTGCGGTGGGCATGTTCTCCGCGATCATCGGTGGTGTGATCTTCGCCCGGTGGGGCTCGAAGCGGGGCCACACCAATGAGCTGCCCCGCCTGGACAAGCTGCCGGAGGAGATGCGCACCGGCATCATCTCCCTGCCTGGTCAGCGCCCGAGCGTGGGGCGGGCGACCACGAGCCCGTCCTCGATCGAACCGATCGCGCTGCACATCGCGGTGCTGACCGTGACGATCTTCCTGGCGAATATCCTGACCAACTGGATCAATGAGACCTTCCCGGCCTTGAGCTTCCCGCTGTTCGCGATGGCCTTCCTCGTGGGCCTGGCCGGGGTGGGTGCGCTGCACCTGCTCAAGGCTCCGCACTACCTGGACACGAAGCTGATGGGCTCAGTCTCCGGCGCGTCGACGGACTTCCTGGTCGCGGTGGGCATTGCTTCCATCGTCCCGGCGGTGGTTGCGAGCTACATCGTCCCGCTGATCATCCTGTTCCTGGTGGGGTTGGCCTTCTGCCTATTCCTCTTCTTCTACGTTGCGCCCCGCACCTTCGATCACGGCTGGTTCGAGCGCGCGGTGTTCGGCTGGGGCTGGGCCACCGCCTCGGTGGCCACGGGTATTGCCGTGCTGAAGATCGTCGACCCGGAGATGCGCTCCGGCACCCTCGAAGAGTTCGGTATGGCCTACGTGGGCTTCGCCCCCTTCGAGATCGCTGCGGCGATCCTCGCACCCATCGCGATCATCGCGGGGCTGGTGTGGCTCTTCGGCGGAGTCGCCCTCATCGCCGGGCTGGTGATGCTGATCCCACCGATCCTCGCGCTGAAGAAGAGCCGGGCTGCGACCTCGTAGTATGATCTTTAAGTTGGACTACCCCCAATAAGCGAGGACAAGAGAAGTCAAATGGCAGCAATCATCGTTGTCGGTGCCCAGTGGGGCGATGAGGGCAAGGGTAAGGCGACGGACATCCTGGGTGGCCAGGTCGATTACGTCGTGAAGCCCAACGGCGGTAACAACGCCGGCCACACCGTCGTCGTGGGAGGGGAGAAGTACGAGCTGAAGCTCCTGCCGGCCGGCATCCTCTCCGACAACGCCACCTCCATCATTGGCAATGGCTGCGTGGTGAACCTGGAGGCCCTGTTCGAGGAGATCGACGGCCTTCAGGCCCGCGGTGCGGACACCTCCCACCTGCGTGTCTCCGCCAACGCTCAGCTCGTCGCCCCGTACCACGTGGCGATTGACCGCGTCTCGGAGCGTTTCCTCGGCAAGCGCGCCATCGGCACCACCGGCCGCGGCATCGGCCCGACCTACCAGGACAAGGTCGGCCGCGTCGGCATCCGCGCCCAGGACCTGCTGGATGAGTCCATCCTGCGCCAGAAGATCGAATCCGCGCTGGACAAGAAGAACCAGATGCTGGTGAAGATGTACAACCGCCGCGCTATTGAGCCGGAGGAGGTCGTGCAGTACTTCCTGTCCTACGCGGACCGCCTGGCGCCGATGCTCATCGATTCCTCCAAGGTGCTCAACGAGGCCCTGGACCGGGGCGAGCGCGTTCTGATGGAGGGCGGCCAGGCCACCATGCTGGACGTGGACCACGGCACCTACCCGTTCGTCACCTCCTCCAACCCGACCACCGGTGGCGCCTGCGTGGGCTCGGGAGTGGGCCCGACCCGCATCACCAGCTCCCTGGGCATCATCAAGGCCTACACCACCCGCGTCGGTGCCGGCCCGTTCCCGACGGAGCTCTTCGACAAGTGGGGCGAGTACCTGCAGACCACCGGTGGTGAGGTCGGCGTGAACACCGGCCGCCCGCGCCGTTGCGGCTGGTACGACTCCGTCATCGCGCGCTACGCCTCCCGCGTCAACGGCTTTACGGACTACTTCCTGACGAAGCTGGACGTCCTGACCGGCATCGGTGAGATCCCGATCTGCGTGGCCTACGACGTCGACGGTGTTCGCCACGACGAGATGCCGATGACCCAGACCGAGTTCCACCACGCCACCCCGATCTACGAGACGATGCCGGCGTGGGACGAGGACATCACCGGCTGCCGCACCTTCGAGGAGCTGCCGGAGAAGGCGCAGGACTACGTCAAGCGCCTGGAGGAGCTCTCCGGCTGCCGCATGTCCTACATCGGTGTGGGGCCGGGTCGCGATCAGACCATCGTGATCAATGACATCCTCAAGGACTAACGGGGCTAGTCAGCCCCACGGTGCGGGCGGAGGCTCGGGCAGCGAGCAGGCGATGGGCTCGGGGAGCGCGCCGGAGGGCATACCGGGGGAGGCGCCCTCGGCCGATCGCGGCGAGGCGGACAGCGTTCCCAGCCGGGACACCGACTGGGTCTTCGCCGCCTCCAATGGCTTCGCCCACCGGGTGGGGGATCCTGAGGAGCTGCATCAATTGCTGGCTGCAGCCCTTCAGGCACCTCCGGCGGCCGGCCTGGAGTGGATCCAGGTGCAGCACGCGGTGGAAACCCACGTCTACGTGGCTTTTGACGTCGCGGATGGCACCGATGCCGCCACGGACGGCACGGACGCCGCGACCGTCACCGACGGCGCCACCGATGCTGTGGATTCGCCCGCCACAGGTACCGATTCCGGGCAGCAAAAATGGCGGGTCAGCGCCGATGAATCGACACGACCCGCCATGGGGGAAGCCGCTGGTGCGGTGCTGACCCCGGATGAGGCCACGCAGCTCGCCCGGCGGCTGCTCTAGTTAGCTCAGCTTGAGATCAGTGACACACGTGGCGCCGTTTGCCTTGGTTGAAAAATCGGCGCTGCCGGTTTTGCCCTCGTGGGTGACCTCAATCTTGCCTTCGATATCGCGCGGCAGCCATACGCCGTAGAAACCGTTATCGAAGGTCTTTACGCGCTCGTCGACCAGTACTCGGTTCGAGCCTGATTCCGTAATTTTGATGTGGATCGGGGCGTTACGCATTTCCCCCTGGCACGTTGTCAGGCTGTGGAACGTGCAGGGGTGAGTGCTATCAACGTAGGGCGCGAAGGACACGTACGTCTTGTCTTTGGGCATATCCATAGCGGCGTTGCCCTCGTTGGTGCTCAGTTCCAGCTGATCGATGCGTACGGAGGCTATGAGGTCCTCCGGCCGTTCATTCACCGGCATCTGATCCAGAGCATCGACCACATCGTCGACATTGCGATCCTCCAAGGAATATGGGGCGAGGATGTCCGCAGGGGTCGTCTGGGAGTTTTCCTGGCTCTGGGTTTCGACGGCGCTCGTCGCAGTGTCAGTCGACGGATCGTCGCTGGAAGCACATCCGGCGAGCCCGAGTGTTACGGCAGCGAGGAGGAAGGGGAGCTGGGTTTTGCGCACGTTTAACGCGGACCTCGTTCTTCAACTGAGTGGGTGATGGAACTTGTCCAGCATGGCACAATGCCGGGGCAAAATGCCCCGGCACTGGCGTGGAATCTTCTGTGAATCCGTTGATAGCAGCCGGAAGTTGAATTGTACAGAGCATGTTGTGCTCTAGATACAGCTCGCCCGGCGGCTGCTCTAACTAGTACTTGCGCAGGTGCAGCCGAGGCTGGTTGCGGAACTTCGCGCGGAGGAAGTTAGCGACCTCCGTGTTCAGCAGGTACAGATCCTCCGTCAGCGTGCCGAGGGAGCGCAGCGCGAGCCCCGGCCCGTCGATGAGGGTGACCCCGAAGCGCACGGTCTCCTTGAACTCCAGGCCCGCGAGGTACTCCCGCAGCTCGCCCAGCAGCTCGGCGTCGATGCGCCGGTCCACGGCCAGCAGGGAGCCCACGTGGGTCTGGTCTTCCATGTAGAGGATGGAGTCCTCGGTGAACTCGCTGGAACCCGGCAGGATCAGCAGGTTATCCAGCACCGCCAGCTTGCCGTCCACCTCGACGGTGGTGTGCAGGCGGACGTCCTGAAACTTAAAACGGGTCCCATCCGGGGACCAGCCCGGCGTCACGATCTCCGCGGTGACCAGGGAGGCGCTGGAGTCCATCTGCACGTTCATGAACTGCGCATAGGAGGCGTCCTCGTACGCGATCAGCTGATCTGGCAGGTACTCGAAGACGGCGTCCTCGCCCAGCACGACGTGGACGTCCTGCAGGGAGCGGTCTTCCGGCGTCTTGTAGACCTTCGTCGCGGACTGGTCACTCAGCAGCAGGCTCGCGCCCTCGTCCACGCGGACGGTGATGTGGTAATCATCGCCGCGCAGGTAGCCGCCACCCGGGTTGACGATCTGGAAGTAGACCTGGCCGGAATCGTCGAGGTAGTGGGGGCGGATGACGCGCAGGGCGTTGTGGTAGTACTGCCGCTTCGAATAAGACTTACCGTCCCGCTGCGCGATGTGCAGGTCTAGCCTGCCGATGGGGTCGCGCAGCGAGTGGTACCGCTTCGGTGGGGTGTCGATGAACGGGGAGGCTTTCACAGATTAGCTCTCCGCCAGGTCGCTCATCAGGACGTCCTCGCGGATCCAGCGCAGGACGCCGTCGAGGCCCTCGTCGGTCTTCAGGTTGGTCATGACGAAAGGCTTCTCGCCGCGGAAGTTCTTGGAGTCGGCCTCCATGACGGACAGGTCGGCGCCCACGTACGGTGCCAGGTCCGTCTTGTTGATGACGAAGAGGTCGGACTTGATCATGCCCTGACCGGCCTTGCGCGGGATCTTCTCGCCCTGCGCGACGTCGATGATGTAGATGGAGAAGTCGACGAGCTCCGGGGAGAAGGTTGCGGAGAGGTTATCGCCACCGGACTCGACGAAGACGATGTCCAGGTTTGGGTGGCGCTTAACGATCTCCTCGTAGGCCGCGTCGTTCATGGACGTGTCCTCACGGATCGCGGTGTGCGGGCAGCCACCGGTCTCGACACCGATGATGCGGTCCTCGTCCAAGACGGAGTTGCGGGCCAGGATCTTCGCATCCTCGAGGGTGTAGATGTCGTTCGTGATCGCGGCCATCTCGATCTCGCCGTCGAGGGCGCGGGTGATGCGCTCGATGAGCTCAGTCTTGCCGGAGCCGACCGGGCCACCGATGCCAATCTTGATAGGTGCCATGACTGTCTAGGCCTTCCTTCTTGTCTTCTTTTCTTCTCTAATATTTTCAGCGCGCCGCTGGTCTTGGGTATTCCCCGGGTTGCGGGGGAGCAGCGGGGGCGCGGTGCCCTTGTGCCCCGCCGGAGGATCCTTGGACGACCGGCGGGCGCGTGCCCCAAGGGCTAGGACATAAACATGCGGGAACGGTGCGTCTCGTGCTGAATCTGCGCGATCTCCAGGCCGGGGGAGGACATGCCCAGGTCAATCATCCCCAGGGTCTGGATCTTCTCCGCGGTGCGGTTGATCACCGGGTACATCGCGGAGAGCACGCGCTGGCCGGCGTCCTGGCCGATCGGGATGCCGCGGATGCCGTTCTGGGTCAGCGAGACGGTCAGCTGCATCAGGTAGCTGCGCACCGCCTCGACAATGTCCAGACCCAGCACACCGAGCGCAAGCCCGTGCACGATGGCGGGGCTGCCGTGCAGCTCGCCCTCGCGGACGTCCTTGCAATAGCGCTGCAGGATCGGGGACTCGGGCACCGCGACGGGGCCGATCTTGGCCATGCGGGTGCCCATCGAGGAGTTCGCATCGCGGACCTGGCGCGGCACGAGGGAGACGTGCGCGAGCTGGTCCAGCTCAGCCAGGCGCGCGTAGGCGGCGTCCTCGTCGATTTCCTTGCTCTTGACCTGCGCGCCGACCTCTGCGGCGAAGCGGCAGATCAGGCCGTCGTTATAGGCAGCCTGGCGCAGGTAGGCCCGCAGCCAGGTCGCGAAGGTCTCCGGGTCGTGGACGTCGTCGCGCTGCAGGTAGGTCTCCATGCCGTAGGAGTGGCTGAAGCCACCGGTGGGCAGCGCAGAGTCCGTGAAGTGCAGCATCGCGAGCTGCGCGCGAACCGCGGAGGGGACGTGCTGTGGGCCGGTCTCGGCCTGCTCGGTCTTCTTCCCGTTCTTCTTGCTCTTAGTGGGAGTGTTCTGCATGGCGGAATGCCTCCGGCATAACTCGGTCTTCGCGCGTGTACTGCGCGTCGACGTGCTTGAGGTGGTCCTCGACCGTGTGGTCGTACTGGAGCACCATGACGGTCTCGCCGTATTCGGAGTCCTCACCGAAGAACTGGGCCTGGAGGTGGCGGTTGCCCAGGGAGTGAGCGACCTTGCCCATCTCCAGGGTGTTGCGCGGGCGGTAGACCAGGACGTCGGTGGGCAGCACCTCGACGGTGATCAGCAGGTCGTCGTTCTGGTACAGGATGTCGCCGTCCTTGAGCTCCTTGACCTCCGACGGCAGGCGGAGGCCGATCTCGCGGTCCGCGTCGGTGGTGACGCGCTGGATGCGCTTGACCAGGTCGAGGTTCGGCAGCTTGACCTTTTCCTCGGTGTACTGGGAGATCTCATCGGCGGAGAGCTTCGCGCGGTTCCCCAGAATCTCGGTGATAATCATTTCCGGCTCCTAATAAATGACGTTGCTCAATTGACTGCGTGTTTATTTATGCAGCCTCAAGTCTAACGAAAAAGAATGCACCGCGATGACGGCAAAAGCCGCCGGTCGCGGTGCATTAGATCACAGAAGCAATACTGCCTTTGGCCTTAGAAGAGGAAGTACTTCTGGCCCATTGGCAGGGTCTCGGTCGGCTTGGAGCCCTCGACGAGCTCGCCGTCCAGGCGAACCTGGTAGGTCTGCGGATCCACCTCGATCTTCGGGGTGGCGTCGTTGTGCTTCAGATCCTTCTTGGTGATCTCGCGCATGTCGCGTGCCTCGAGCAGGGCACGGCCACCGCGCAGCTTGTCCTCGAGGCCGGACTGCAGTGCAACACCCGGAACGAAGGTTACTGCTGCGGTCTCGGCGGCTGCACCGGCAGCGCCCCAGTTGCGACGGTAGGTCACCGGCTGTGGGGTCGGGATGGAGCCGTTGGAGTCGCCCATCTCGGAGTATGCAGCCTGGCCGGACTTCAGGACCACCTTCGGCTTCACGCCGAAGAAGCGCGGCTCCCAGAGCACCAGGTCAGCCATCTTGCCAACCTCCACGGAGCCAACGAGGTGGCTGATGCCGTGGGCGATGGCCGGGTTGATGGTGTACTTGGAGACGTAGCGCTTGATGCGGTTGTTGTCGTTGCCTTCGGAGTCACCCTCCAGCGGGCCGCGCTGCTGCTTGTTGATGTGTGCGACCTGCCAGGTGCGCAGGACGACCTCACCGACGCGACCCATGGCCTGAGAGTCGGAGGAGGTAATGGAGAACACACCGAGGTCGTGCAGCACGTCCTCAACGCCAATCGTCTCGCCACGAATACGGGAGTCTGCGAACGCGACATCCTCCGGGATGTCCTTGTTCAGGTGGTGGCAAACCATGAGCATGTCGAGGTGCTCATCGACGGTGTTCTTGGTGAACGGCAGGGTTGGGTTGGTCGACGCCGGAATCACGTTCTTCTCGCCAGCGATGGCGATGATGTCCGGAGCGTGACCACCGCCGGCACCCTCGGTGTGGAAGGTGTGGATCGTGCGGTGGTCGATCGCCTTAATCGTGTCCTCGAGGTAGCCGTACTCATTCAGCGTATCCGTGTGGATAGCGATCTGGACGTCCAGCTCATCCGCAACCTGCAACGAGGTGTCGATGGAGGAGCGGGTAGCACCCCAGTCCTCGTGGATCTTCAGGCCGATGGCGCCCGCGCGGATCTGGGCCTTCAGGGGACCTGGGACTGCCGCGTGCCCCTTGCCGAGGAGGCCGATGTTCACCGGTGCGTCGGAGGTGGCCTCGATCATGCGGTGGATGTGCCACTCGCCCGGGGTGATCGTGGTTGCCTTGGTGCCATCAGCCGGGCCGGTGCCGCCACCGATGAAGGTGGTGGTGCCGTTCGACAGTGCGGTGTCGAACTGGTCCGGGGAGATGAAGTGAATGTGGGTATCGATTGCGCCCGCGGTCACGATGGTGTGCTCACCGGCGTAGGCCTCGGTGTTGACGCCGACTGGGATGTCGATATCGTCCTGGATGTCCGGGTTTCCTGCGCGGCCGATGCCGACGATCAGGCCGTCGCGGATGCCGATGTCGGCCTTAAAGATGCCGGAGTGGTCGACGATGATCGCGTTGGTGATGACGGTGTCCACGACACCCTCGTCGCGGGTCATGCGGGCGTTCATGCCCATGCCCTCGCGAATCACCTTGCCGCCACCGAAGCCGACCTCGTCGCCCTTAGCGGTGAGGTCCTTTTCGATGCGCAGAACCAGGTCGGTATCAGCAAGACGAATGCCGTCACCCGTGGTCGGGCCGTACAGCTCCCCGTACTGCTGACGAGAAATCTCGTAAGCCATGAATGCTCTCCTTAGGAGTGAAGTGTGAGAAGTTGTTCGCTGTTTTAAGCGGGTTAGTCCAGCGGGCCGTTGATCTGCTGGTTGAAGCCATAGGCCTGACGGTGGCCTCCGAAGTCGACGAGGTCGACAGTGCGCTTATCGCCTGGCTCGAGGCGGACAGCGGTGCCAGCGGGGATGTCGAGACGCTTACCGTAAGCAGCGTCGCGGTCGAACTCCACAGCCTTGTTGACCTCGTAGAAGTGGAAGTGGGATCCGATCTGGATCGGGCGGTCGCCAGTGTTGGTGACCTCGATGGTCGTGGTCTCGCGACCCTCGTTCAGGATGATCGGCTCGTCGCCGATGAAGTACTCACCGGAAATGGTCATTGAGAAAATCCTCTCGAAGCGTGCCGGTTGCGCGGCCAAACGTGAAGGTTTGGGCGCTACTTAGCGGATCGGGTTGTGGACAGTGACAAGCTTCGTGCCGTCCGGGAAGGTGGTCTCCACCTGGACGTCGGAAATCATCTCCGGGACGCCTTCCATGACGTCGTCGCGAGTCAGGTACTGCTGGCCCTCGCTCATGAGCTCGGCGACGGTCTTGCCGTCACGGGCGCCCTCCATGAGCTCGGCGGTGATGTACGCGACCGCTTCCGGGTGGTTCAGCTTGACGCCGCGCTCCTTGCGGCGACGCGCCACGTCGGCGGCGACAACAATGAGAAGCTTCTCCTGCTCTCGTGCTGTGAGGTGCATGTCTCTCCTGTGGTCAAAGAATGATTGGGTGAACCCTTATTAGTTCACCGCTCTGCCGATTAATGCCTATTGCTATTCATTACTGCGGCAGGAGCCATGACACCCAGAAGTCTACCAGTTTTAAGGAGGGGGTAAGGGGGTGATGTGAAGCACTAAAGTAATGGTCAAACACCTAAAAGATAGTTCGCGTAATGGGGATGTTGAAATGTGATTAAGGCCATTACTTTTTCGTCATGGTGATTGATATCACCAAATACATTCCTTGCCTTGGAATAGGTAATTCAAGCAATAAATAAAGGCCGACGCGGATGTATCCGCGCCGGCCTAGCCGGAAGCCTATTTTTCCAATGTGCCCAGATAGTCGGCGAGCAGCTGGCCAGCGGTCACGAGGTTCTCCAGGAACCACTGCGGATCCTCTGCGCTCTCGCTGTAGCTCACCAGGTACTCGATGTGATCCTGATCCGGTGTGTAGTTCACACCGAAGCCCTCGGCGACGCTCGGCGCGAAGGCATAGCGAATAATCTGATCCGCCGAACCCACCGACGTCGTGGAGAGGAAGTCCCGCAGCGCGAGCGCTACTCCCTCGTCCTTCAGCAGGGCGATGCCGTCCGCACCCTCCTCGGCCTTCCGAGCGGTGAAATTCAGTGCCCACAGGTGGCGGTCGATGCCCGCACCCGCCTTGCAGCTCTTCACCCACCCCCGGTGGGCGGCCAACACTGCGTCCAGCTTCTCGCGGAGCTCCGCATCCGCCGCAGCGGACTCCGCGTCCTCCGCCTTGATGAGGGCCTTGGCGAAGGCCACGGCCTCCGGGGTGGCGGCGCGCAGGCACTCCGTGCGTCCTGCCTTGTACTCCCGCATGTCCACGGCCTCGTAGACACCGCGGGTGCGGCCAAAGGACAGCTCCTGAGCCAGGGTGAGGATGAGCTGGCTCATCGCATCGGCGCTGAACTTGAAGGGAATCTCATCCTGCGGCAGGCGAGGGGCATCCACGATGCGCAGCTCCGGCTCCGCGCCAACGCTCGCCCCACCCGGGGTGCCCACGCTCGCCAGCTCCTCAGGCACCCGAACCCAGGTCAGCTCCTCGGGGCGGGCCAGCGCCGGCGAACCTGGGGCCTCGTCCTTGACCTTGACCTCCTGGATGCGTCGCAGCGCCGTGACCAGGGTCGCGCCGTCCACCGTGGAATGCTCCACGTGCATGGCCTGGAAGTTCTGAACCGTGCTGATCACGTAGGTGATCGGCTTGTAGACCCAGGCCAGCCCAGTGCTAAACGCAGCACGCCGCAGCAGCTCCGCCTCGGAGCCGCGGGTCGAATCGAGAGAGACGTGGAAGAGCTGGTCACGCAGCTGGTCATAGGTCTCGGCGTTGTCGCGGTCGCGGATCATCTCGTTGAACGGCTCCGCCAGCAGACCCGAGCCCAGGTAGCTCATGTCCGCAAAACCCGGGCGCGCGGCGAGAGCCGCCTCGCCATCCGCCTCAGCCTCCGGGGCTGGAGCATCGACGATCTTGCCGAGTGCAGCGCGGATCGTGGAGATGGACAGGGCATGCCCACTGCCGTCCGAAATGGGGACATTCCACATGCGTCCCTCGTGAAGAACACCGATCCGTCGGCTACGCGCCCCCTTGGTGCAGCGCAGGATCTCGTCGCGATCCACATTCGGGTGGCGCAGGCCGCCGTTGAAGCAGCGCCACTGCGTAGAACTCAGTGGGTTATCGCGGAAGTCGCGCTCCTCCGGCATCTGCCCGCGCGCCTGCATCAGGTGCACCTCCGCAACGCGGCGGATGACGCGAGCCACCCGATCGAGGCCTTCACCGGCGACGTCGATGCGTGCCTGGAAACCGACGTTCGTGGTCACCGGGAGGGAGGTGCGGACGTCGAGGTAATCATCCAGCCACTGCTCGGCCAGCCAGCTGGAGTTCTCGGCCTCCTTCTCCTCGGCGAACTCCCGCAGCTGAGCCTGCAGGCGCGGCCCCTCCTGCTGCTTGAAAGAGGCGATGGCCTCGTCGGTGTGGACCAGCTGATCGTTGCTGGCCACGGCACTGACCACATGCCGCAACCGACCCAGGGTGTCCTCTAGCTCCGGCAGCGGCAGAGGCTTCAAAATTGCAGCATTGGATACCGGGTTATTCGTCATGAATTTAATCCTAATGGCTGTGGATATGCGCGTGCCCCGAATCCCTGCTGTTTGGGTCCGCGGTCACAGCCGCGATGGCGGTAGTCAGCGGAATCGCGAGCAGCAACGCGATCGCGCCCGTGACGGAACGCAGCAGCTCGGTGGCCATCACGTCCGAGGTCAGCACCTGCTCGATCGGGCGACCGGAGATGCTCAGCAGCAGCATCATGGGGATCGCGACACCCGCGTACCCCAGCACCAGGGTGTAGACCATCGAAGCGATGTGATCCTCGCCGACGCGCATGGCGTTGCGGAAAAGCTGCCAGGACGAGGCGTCCGGTTCCGCGCGCTTGAGTTCAGTGATCGTAGAGGCCTGCGCGATCGTGGCGTCGTTGAGTACGCCCAGCGCGCCGATGATCATCCCGGCCAGCATCAGCCCGGTGATGTCCAGCTCCGGCAGGTAGAGCAGGATCTGCAGATTCGATTCATCCCCCAAGCCCCGCAGGGAGGTGGAGTCGATGGCCAGTCCCGATAGCGCTGTGGCGATGGCCACCGCCACCAGGGAGCCGCCCATCGCGGCCGCGGATTTCCAGTTCACCCCGTGGACGAGGAAGACGACGAGGAGGATGACGGTCGCCGCCGTCGTTACCGCCAACCACAGCGGGGAGCCACCCCGCAGCAACGCGGGCAGCAGGAAGGCGAGGATCATCACCATCGTGATCGCCAGCCCCACGAGTGCCCGCAGCCCGCGCCAGCGGCCGACCGCGATGATCAACACGATCGTGGCCAGCACCCACGCCCACAGCGGTCCCGTGCGGTCGTAGTCCTGGAAGGCATAAGTGCCGTGGCTGTGGATCAGCTTGATGCTATCGCCCTCATGTAGCTCCGGTTCGCCGGGCATGTGCCGGGACTCTAGTGCGGTGTATGTGCCCTCGTCGGCACCCTCGGTGAGCCGGACGATGACCTGCGTGCAGTGCTTCTCCGCGAAGGGATTCTTATCCTCCGGGATGGCTTTGCTGGTCACGCCGATCTCGGTGGCCCCGCACTTCGCGGGGCGGGTGAAGAGCACCTCGCCGTTGGTCAGCGGCCCCGCGTAGCCGGAGTTTTGGTACGCCGGGGTGACCTTGGGCTCCTCGCTGCTGTGTGGCCACTGCACGACGAGGCCGGCGAGGGTGGCGATGGCGAATATCGCCAGGCCGATGGCCAGCACCCACTGGGGTGTGCTCCACCGCTGCGTCGTGTTCTTATGGTGCTTGGCCACGGGTTATCCCTCGCTCAATGTGGCGCGCGGGCGATCGCGCGCGCCGAGTAAAAGAAAAGTATTACCAATAACTTTGGTGTACCTTACCCGGCGGTCGTGGTGATCGGTAGCGTGAGAGTTTGTGAGCACACCTTCCTTGACAGTCGTGGCCGACGTGGACACCGGCATCGACGATGCCCTGGCCCTGATCTACCTCTACCGGTTGCATCTGGCCGGCCGGATCGACCTCTCGGTGACCACCAGCGCCGGCAACTGCACCGCCGATGACGCCGCCCGTAATTCCGCGGAAGTCTTCCGGGTCGCCGCCCAGCAGTGGGGACCTTCTTCTTTAGGACGTCACCGCGCCCAACGCGGTGAGGAGTCGGATGCTGTGATCCCGAAGATCACGATCGGCGCGGCACACCCGCGGGTGCTGCCGTTGGTGACGACGCCGGAAACCCATGGGCCGAGGGGGCTGGGGTACTGGCTGGGAGAGTCCGGCGACGCCCGGCGAGCGCAGGCGGAGGGAACGCCAGGGAAGGCCGAAGCACCCCTCGCGCCGGGCAGCGGCACACCGGATGGCACCGCGGCTGCAGCGGTGGCTCACTGGGCGGATGCGCAGCCCACCCACCTGCTGGTCTGTGGGCCTGCGACGAACCTGGCCTGGGCGGTGGAGCACGCCCCGGAGGTGCTGCGGGGGTGCCAGGTGGTCATCATGGGCGGGGCCTTCGGCTACCCCGGCAACACCACCCCGGTCGCGGAGTGGAACGCCTGGGTGGACCCGCACGCCCTGAAGTATGCCCTGCAGCACTGGCCCGAGGGGGCACCCCTGCCGGTGATCGCCCCGCTGAACATGACCGAGCAGGTGCTGCTCACCCCGGAACGGCTCCGCGACTGGGTCGGTGGACTCGACGCTCGGCAGGAGACTGGTCGGCAGGCTGACAGGCAGGGCGACCTGGAGAGCGCGCAGGCGGTGTCGCAGCTCGGTCAGCTGCTGACGGCCACGGTTGAGTTCTACTTCGAGTTCCACGAGCAGGTCGGGGTCGGCTACCAGGCACAAATCCACGACCTCGCAGCCGCGATGGTGTTGCTTGGAGACGTGGCTTTCGAGGCAACTGAGTTCCACGTGGACGTGGAGGCCGACTCCGAGCTCACCCGGGGTGCGACCCTCGCCTTCGACCCAAACCCGCCCTTTGGCCCGCAGCTCACCCCGAATGCGCGGGTGCTGGGATGCTTGGACGCGGGCGGGGTGCTGGAACGCTTCGGCGAGCTGTTGGTCGGCAAGCCTTGAGTCTTCCCCGGCGGCGCGTCCGGGGCTCTTGTTAGACTTTCCACCGCGAAGTATCAGGTCGCTTGTAGCCAAGGGCAACGCGCTGAGACGCAAGAACGCGTGTTCAGCGGCGAGGGCACGGCTGAGAAGAGACACGGACGAGAAAACACGGTGAGGAGCAGCCCCTTAATGCGAGTAGGTCACAAAATTGCAGGAATGCTGGGAGGCCTCGGACTACTCAGCGCCCTGGTCGCCCCGGCAGCGACCGCGGAGACACAGCAACTTTCCTGGAGCGATTGCCCCGCGGACGTCTTCGTCGCGAAGCGGGCGAAATGCGCGGAGTTCCAGGTGCCGATGGATTATTCGCAGCCCGATGGGCAGAAGATCACGCTCACGATGAGCAAGATCCCGGCGACCGGTGCGAAGCGCGGCGTCATCGCCGGCAACCCTGGCGGCCCGGGCGGCAGCGCGCTGGAGATGTTCGCGGACAACGCCGCCCCAGACAAGCTCACCGGGCAGCGGGTCAAGCTCCCCGCCGATGTGCAGAAGCACTACGACCTCATCGCGGTCCAGCCCCGCGGCCTCGCCCACGGGGAGGCGCTGAAGTGTAGCTACGGGCACCTCGCCAGCGGTGTGATCCCGACCCTCGCCGCCGGGCTCTTCCGCGACCTGTGCAACCTCGAGCAGCCCGGCTACTCCCAGCAGGTCACCACCGCAAACACCGCCCGCGACCTCGACCGAGCCCGCCAATTGCTGGGGGAGGAGCGCCTCAACCTCTACGGCGTCTCCTACGGCGGGGTGCTCATGGGCACCTACGCCACGATGTTCCCGCAGCACACCGGCAAGGCGCTGATCGATAGCTCCGCGAGCCCGGAGAGCCTGTGGTTCAAGACCGGCCGCGACCGCGAATCCTGGCGCCGCGACGGGCTGCACGATGTCTTCCAGTGGATCGCCGACCGGGACGATGAGTACCACCTGGGCGCCACGCCGCTGCAGGTCTACCAGCGCTGGTCGGCCGTCATTGATAAGGAAAGCGGCGCACCCGCGCAGGTCACGCCGCCGCCGGCTGAGATCGGAGACCTCCCAGCGGGGTTGAAGGAGCACGCCAATATCGCGCTGCCCGCCGCGAACCAGGCGCTGCCGCCCGCGTGGCGACTCGGCTCAGCCATGGTCACGCTGGCCAAGGGCAAGCAGCAGGCCACCCTGGCCTCCCCGCTGTTCACCTTCACCTACTTCGGGGCGCTGTATAACCCGGAGATGCGGCCGAAGCTCGCCGAGTACATCCGCACGGGCAAGCCGCCGAAGATGGCGGGCCAGGAACTGGGGCCGAACGGTCGGCCGATCAACCCCGTGACTGGCAAGGAGCTCTCCGAGGAAGAGACCATGGGCCTGCTGGAGCAGATGACCTCCCTGGGCTCCGTGGAGCTCTCGATCGTCTGCAACGACAACGCCACGCCGACCAAGCCCGAGATGCTGCCGCAGCTGTTCATCGATCAGCTCACCGGCGGCGACTCGATCTCCGCGATCGAGGGCAACCTCGGCTCGGGCCGCGTCTGCGCGGGCTGGCCGCTGCCACACCCGGGTGCGCCAATCAACGGTGAAAAGCTGGAGACCAAGCCCCTGCACGTGGGATTCACGAATGATTCGGCGGTCACCGGCGATGCCATCTGGCAGATGCAGAAGGCTCTCGGCGGCGAGGCCGTGCAGGTGCCGGG
Source organism: Corynebacterium sp. MSK039 (assembly GCF_030232315.1). NCBI lineage: Bacteria > Bacillati > Actinomycetota > Actinomycetes > Mycobacteriales > Corynebacteriaceae > Corynebacterium > Corynebacterium sp. MSK039. The sequence continues at coordinate 170,568 of NZ_JASPJL010000003.1, read as the reverse complement.
CCACGCCCACGGCGTGATGCTCGTGGCTCCAGAGAAGGTTGCTGGCAAGGTCAGCGCCTACTTCAACGGTTAGCCACAAGCCCCTCGAGCATGGCAACGGCCCCGCGCCACAGGAGAAACTTCCTGCAGCGCGGGGCCGAATGCTTAACCCAGCGTAAGGGCTGAGAGCGCGGGGTTTAGAGGGTGGCGCGCGCCTTCTTCGCGGCGGCGACCAGCACCTCGAGGCTGGCGGTGGTCTCCTCCCAGCCACGGGTCTTCAGGCCACAGTCCGGGTTGACCCACAGCAGCTCTGGGGCGACGTTTGCCAGCGCATCGGCCAGCAGCTGGTCGACCTCTTCCTGCTTCGGGACACGCGGGGAGTGGATGTCCCACACGCCCGGGCCGACACCCAGGTCATAGCCCGCCTCGTGCAGGGCGGCGAGCACCTGCATGCCGTTGCGGGCAGCCTCGATGGAGGTGACATCCGCGTCGAGGTCGCCGACCGTGCCGATGAGCTCGTTGAACTCGGAGTAGCACATGTGGGTGTGGATCTGAGTCTTCGGAGCCACACCGGAGGTGGCCAGGCGGAAGGAGCCCACGGCCCACTTCAGGTACGCCGGCTGCTCAGCCTCGCGCAGCGGCAGCAGCTCGCGGATGGCCGGCTCGTCGACCTGAACAACCTTCGCACCAGCGGAGACGAGGTCGTCGATCTCGTCGCGCAGTGCCAGGGCGACCTGGTCGGCGGTCTCGCCCAGCGGCTGGTCGTCGCGGACGAAGGACCACGCGAGCATCGTCACCGGACCGGTGAGCATGCCCTTGACCGGCTTGTCGGTGAGCTTCTGGGCCTCCTCGAACCAGGAGACGGTCATCGGCTCCGGACGACGGACGTCGCCGAACAGGATTGGCGGACGGACGCAGCGGGAACCGTAGGACTGCACCCACGCGTGCTCGGTGGAGTGGTAGCCCTCCAGCTGCTCGGAGAAGTACTGCACCATGTCGTTGCGCTCCGGCTCACCGTGGACGAGGACGTCCAGGTCCAGCTTCTCCTGGCGCTCGATGACGTCCGCGATCTCGTCGCGCATCGCCTGGGTGTACTGCTCCTCGGTGATCTCACCCTTGCGCAGCTTCGCGCGTGCCTGGCGGATCTGGGTGGTCTGCGGGAAGGAACCGATCGTGGTGGTCGGCAGCGGCGGGAGGTTCAGCTCCTCCTGCTGGGCCTTGCGGCGCTCCTCGATGTCACCGCGGTGGCGGTCTTCCTCGGTGATCTTGGCGGTGCGCTCGCGGACCTCGTCGTTGTGGGTCAGCTTGGAGGTCGCGCGGGACTGCACGGCCTCGCGGGCCTCGGCCAGCGCCTTCTCGTCGGCCTCGGTGCCCTCGCCGCGCAGGACGCGGGACAGCAGGGCGACCTCGCGGATCTTCTCCTCGCCGAATGCCAGCCAGCTGCGCAGCTCGTCGCCCAAGGTGGTCTCGCGGGCCAGGGTGTACGGCACGTGCAGCAGGGACGCGGAGGTGGAGACGGCGACCGGGCCACGTTCGGCCAGCGCCTTCAGGGTCTCCAGGGCCGCGTCCAGGTCGGTGCGCCAGATGTTGCGGCCGTCGACCACACCGGCGACCAGCAGCTCCTCGCCGGTCCAGCTCGGCAGCTCCTTGCCGCCAGCGACGAGGTCGGCGCCGAAGGCGTCGATGCCCAGGCCGCTGAGGGTCTTGATGGCCTGGTCGGCGTCGCCGTAGTACGTCTGGACCAGCAGCTTCAGGCCAGCGTCGTGGGCGACCTGGGTGAGCTTCTTGTAGCCAGCCTTGACGCGGGACAGGGTGGCCGGGTCGACGTCGGTGACCAGGGACGGCTCGTCGAGCTGCAGCCAGGTGACGCCGCGGTTGGCGATACGCGGCAGCAGGCGGCCGTAGGTCTCGAAGAGGGACTCCAGGTGCTCCAGCGGGTTGGAGCCGTCGGTGGAGCGGGCCAGTGCCAGGTAGGTGAACGGGCCGACGAGGACCGGACGGACCTTGTCGCCGTGACGGTTAACCTGGTCGCGGATGTCGTCGAGCCAGGCGCCGTCCTCGAGGCGGAACTCCTGGTCAGCAGACAGCTCCGGGACGATGTAGTGGTAGTTGGTGTCGAACCACTTGGTCATCGCGGAGGCCGGCAGCTCGGCAGTGCCGCGGGCGGCGGCGAAGAGGCGGTCGATGAACTGCGGCAGGCCGTCGTTCTCGTGGTCGCTGATCTCGGCAACGCGCTCCGGCAGTGCGCCGAGGATCGCGGAGGTGTCGAGGATGGCGTCGTAGTAGGAGCGACCCTGGAAGGGGGCGGAGTCGAGGCCCTCGTTGACCAGGCCGTCGGTGTAGTCGTTGACCAGGCGGGTGGCGGTGCCGGCGAGGTCGCGGCCGGTGGCGGAGTCGCGCCAGTATGCCTCGAGTGCCTTCTTGAGCTCGCGATCAGGTCCGATGCGTGGGACCCCGGCGGTGGTTGCGTGGAAAGTCATGTTTTCCTTCTTCGTGGTTGGTGTTTGTGACTCACACAGCGGTCGTGCCCAACCCGAAGGCGCAAGAAAGCATGAAACCCCGGGCGATATTCCCTAGCGGCTGCGGCAGTGGTGGCACACAGAGTGGTGGCTAGGCGGATATCTCAGGCAAAACCAACGGTTCCTACCGACCGTGTCCGGGGCTCCAGGGGTCGGCAGGTGCTCGCGGCGAACCGTTGTGCGTTGAGTGATATAAAACACTAGACAGCTTGGTCTGTCAACTGGTGTGTAAGAAACAGTGGCCGACCAGTCAGGTTGAACGCGGCATTCACCCCGCCTGGCCGCCCGGGGAGCACGCGTGATCATTTGACGAAACTTGAGTCCATCGACAACGATGTTGGACAACTTTCTACATTTCCCGCGCCGAGGTGACATAGGCTTTTCGGGGATCACTTCAACCCTGTTTGGAATAGCTATGTCACGCATGCAAAAAAGCCTCCTCGGCCTTGCGGTTCTCATCATCGCCGCGACGTGGTTGACCCTCGTCATCTCCCAGCCCACGGACTCGAATTGGGAGTCTCTGGCTGACTCCCGCAGCTCCACGATCGCGCTCGTGGGATTCCTCGTTCCGGCGATCCTCGCCCTGATCGCGGTCGTGCCGCAGCTGCCGGTGCGTACCCTCTCGCTGATCCCGGTCGCCCTGGCGCTGAACATCATCACCGGCCAGGTCATCGGAACCATGGGCCTGCCGCTGCCGCTGTACCTGGACTCCATCGGTACCGTCCTGGTCGGCGCGCTCGCCGGCCCCTGGGCGGGGCTGGTCACAGGCGTGCTGAGCTCCCTGGTGTGGGGCACCTTCAACCCGACCGTCGTGCCCTTCGCAGCGGCCTATGCCTTCGTCGGCGTGGCCTCCGGTCTGCTGCGCAAGCTCTTCGTCGGCTCGTGGTGGCGCGTGGGCGGGGCGGGCCTCGCCGTCGGCTTCATCACGGCACTGCTCTCCGCGCCGGTGGCCTCCTTCATCTTCGGCGGCACCGCGGGCACCGGAACGGGCCTGCTGGTCACGGCTTATCGTGGCCTCGGTTTCGACCAGCTGACTGCCGTGTTCCTGCAGTCCTGGACTTCCGATCCGATCGATAAGCTCATCGTCTTCACCATCGTGTGGCTGGTGCTGCGCTGGCTGCCGAAGCGCACCCGTGTGACCTTCAGCCCCGAGAGCAAGTGAGAAAACTTCATCCCTATACGCCGCTCACCGCCGCCATCTGCGCGGTAGTGGTGGTGCTGCTGGCCCACAAGCTGGTTGTCTCGCTCACCGCGCTGGGGATTGCCGCCTTGCTCGCGGCGTTCTTTCGGCCCGCCCGTGGCCCGCTGTTCGCGGCGGTGCTGCTCGCGATCCCGACCACCGTGGGCCTGTTTTTGATGCACGCCCCGTTTGGTCAGTACCCGGTCTTTGGTCCGCTGACCTCCGACGGCATGCAGCTTGCGGGCTTGCTCTCCCTGCGCCTCTTTGGTGCCGCGGCGATTGGCCTGACCCTCGGGTCCTTCGTGGACGGGGATCGGTTGATGCGGGCGATGCAGGAGCAGTTCCCCGCGAAGATCGTCTACGTCGTGGGCTCCACCATCCGGCTGTACCCGATGGCCCGTGCCCGGGTGGAGACCCTGAATCAGATGTTTACCGTCCGCGGGGTCAACACCGCCGGGGTGCGTGGGAAGCTGAATTTCGTGATGCCCCTAATCGTGGGGCTGGTGGACGACGCCGCGCAGCGCGCCCGGCCCCTGCAGCGCACCGGGATCGGGGAACCCGGCCCGCGCACGGTGCTCAACCCCGTGGCTAACCCGGCCGGGCAGCGCGCGCTGCGCTGGGTGTTGATCGCCGCCACCTGCGCGGCCATCGTGTGGATTGGAGTGAGCTAGCGCCATGCCAGTGACCCGTTTTATTTTCGGCGATGGGCTATCAGATCACGCCTGGGAGACCGCGGAGGCCACCGGGGCCGCGTGGGTGGGTAACAACGCTTCCGCCCACATCTCGTTGCTGCGCGCCACGGTGGCCGAGGAGTTGGCCTTCGGCATGGAGCAGCAGGGCGTGACGCGGGAGCAGATGCGCCCCCGCGTGGATCAGGCCCTGCAGACCTGGGGCCTGCAGCACGTCGCGGCGCAGGATCCGATGCGGCTGTCCACCGGGCAGACCCGCCGCATGGCGATTGCCCAGGCGCTGCTGACCCGCCCCGGCGCCCTGGTTCTCGATTGCCCGTTGGACGGGCTGGATACGGCCGCGGTCAACCAGCTCGCCGAGGTGCTGGACGCCTACTCCGGCGAGGTCACCGTCTACGATCGTCGCCCGTCCGCGGTGTCGGAGGCTGCCGCCCAGCAGTTCCAGCTCTCCGACGGCGAGCTGCGTCAGCGGTCGATTCCGGAGTTCGACCTGCCGGTTTTTCCTCCCCGTACCCGCTCCGACGAGGCCAGTGCTCACGCCAGCGTCGACGACGCCGCCGCGCAGCGGGCCGCGCTCTCCGCTCGGGATGTCCGGGTCCGTGGTCTGGGGCCGTTTATGGTCGACGCCCCGGCTGGCCAGGTCACCCACATCGCCGGGCCCAATGGCTGCGGCAAGACCTCTTTGATGCTGGCGGCACTCGGCCTGGTGGACTACGAGGGCACCATCACGGCCGGTCGCTGCGGCTGGGCGCCCACGGCGCTGGACCAGTCCTTCCTTCACCGCCGGGTGATTGATGAGGTCGCTGGCGACCGGAAGGCGCTGGAAATCTTCGGCCTGGAGAAGTGGGCCGAGGAACACCCCCTGGACGTTCCCACCTCCGATCGCCGGCTGGTGCTCGTGGCTGCGACGATGGCTGGCCAGCCGGACGTCCTGCTGCTCGACGAGCCGACGGTGGGCCTGGATGTGGACGGCCACCGCAAGCTGCTGGAGGGCATCGACGCCTTCGTACGCCAGGATCGGAAGCCCGCGGTGCTGTGGACCTGCCACGACCAACGGGTGGCGGACGCGGTGAGCGACCGCTCGATCGTCATCGCGCAGGATTAAAACACCCAGGCCATGGCCCGGGGAGGGGTCGCGCTAGTTGATGACCTCGACGGCGTCCTCGTTGACCTGGACGTCGCGGGCCAGGGCCATCGGGTCGCGGGAGGGCCCCTCCACCACATCACCGGTGGCGGTGTCGAAGACCGAGCCGTGCTTCGGACAGATCGCGACGGTCATACCCTCCTGCTCGGCGATCTCGTCGATGCGGCCGCGGGCGTGCGGGCACTCGGTGGAGTAGGCCATGAACTTATCCTTCTCCGGCTGCGCGATGATCCAGTTATCGATGATCTTCGCCCCACCGACCGGAATGTCGGTTTTCGCGGCCTTCGCTACGGTCTCCTCACCAGCGCAGGCGGCCAGCAGCGCGCCCGCGGCCGTGGCTGCCGTGGCCAGAGCCGCACCGCGCAGCAGGCTGCGGCGGGAGCAGGAGAACTGGCCGGCTCCGGTGGCCGAATCAGAAGTGGGCTGGGGGTTCGAAAACTGCGAGCTCATGGCTCCATTATGGGCGCCTCAGAACGGCAAAGCCACTAGCGCGGGATGCCCGTGTCTGCGGTTGGGGCTGCGCGCTCTGAAGCCCCGGGATCGCTGCCCGGGTGCCTGATGATCTCGAAAGCGGATTAGACGCGCCCGCATTGCCAGCTAGAATTGCGCTTCATGTACACCCCACAAGCGATCGGCACCCCCAACAGTGACTGCGCGACAGTCGTCATGATCCTGGGGGCCGGTGAGCTCGGCCGTGAGTTGACCATTGCCCTCCAGAGGTTCGGCGTGGAGGTGCACGCCGTGGACCGCTACCAGGGCGCGCCCGCACACAACGTGGCCAATCACGCGCACGTGTTGGACCTCATGGACGGCGAGGCACTGCGCGAACTCATCACTGAGGTCCGCCCGCACATCGTGGTCCCGGAAATCGAGGCGCTGGCGGTGGACGTCCTCGCCGAACTGGAAGCCGAGGGGACCGTCACCGTCGCCCCGACGGCGCGGGCAGCGCAGCTGACGATGGACCGCGAGAAGATCCGCACGATGGTCAGCGAGGAGCTCGGCATCCCCACGGGCGTGCACCGCTTCGCCGCCACCCCGGAGGAGCTGCACGCCGCGGCCGAGGAGATCGGCTTTCCGTGCGTGGTCAAGCCGGTCGTGTCCTCCGCGGGGCGCGGGCAGAGCTACGTGGCTAGCGCCGACGAGCTTGACGCCGCCTGGGACTTCGCGCTCTCCGATGTGCGCGTGAACTGCGAGAAGGTCATCGTCGAGCAGTTCGTCCCCTTCGACTACGAGATCACCCTGCTCACGGTGCGCAGCATCGACCCGGTCAGCGGCCAGCCCGCCACCTGGTTCTGCGAGCCCATCGGCCACCGCCAGGACCTCGGCAAGTATGTGGAGTCCTGGCAGCCCGCGACGATGGGGGACTCCGCGCTGGATAATGCCCGCTCGGTGGCGGCACGCGTGACCAACGCCCTGGGCGGCCGGGGAGTGTTCGGTGTGGAGCTGTTCATCAAGGGCGATGATGTGTACTTCTCTGAGGTCTCCCCGCGGCCGCACGACACGGGCATGGTGACCATTGGCACGCAGCGCTGCAGCGAGTTCGAGCTGCACGCCCGCGCGGTGCTGGGCCTGCCGATCGATACGACTCTGATCTCCCCGGGAGCATCCGCCGTGATCCTCGGTGAGGATCTGCCGGAAGGTGCTGCGGTGGAGTATCACGGCCTGGCCGAGGCGCTCGCCGTCCCGGAGACGAAGGTCCGCCTCTTCGGGAAGCCGGCCAGCTACAACCGACGCCGCATGGGTGTAGCCGTCTCCACCGCGGAGACGATCGAGGACGCCCGCGACCGAGCCGCCGACGCCGCCGGGGCCATCAAGATCCAAGCAGCGGAGGTCACGCACGAGACGCCCGCGGCTCCTGAGGACGCCGACAACTCGACTGAGGACGATGCCGACCTGCCGACGGGCGAGCAGCCCGCCGTGGACTAGCCTGCCGCCGTTGCTACTACTCCCGGCGGTTTAGGGGGTACTTGCTGGTGGGGCTACACTTTGGGGCATGGCTGTTAGCGCGACCGACCTCAAAGAATCCCGCATCCTGCTGTACTACTGGTTCACGCCCATCGCGGACCCCACGGCGATCATGCTGTGGCAGAAGCAGCTCTGTGAAAACCTCGGCCTGACCGGGCGAATCCTCATCTCCGAGCACGGCATCAACGGCACCGTGGGCGGCTCCCTGCACGCCTGCAAGCAGTACGCGCGCCGAACCCGCGAATACCCTGGCTTCAAGGGCATGGAGTTCAAGTGGTCCCAGGGCGGGGCGGAGGACTTCCCGCGCCTGTCCGTCAAGGTGCGCGACGAGATCGTCGCCTTCGGTGCGCCGGGCGAGCTGAAGGTGGACGAGAACGGCGTCATCGGGGGAGGAACCCACCTGAAGCCGGAAGAGGTCAACAAGCTGGTCGAGGAGCGCGGCGACGACGTCGTCTTCTTCGACGGACGCAACGCGATGGAGGCCGAAATCGGCCGGTTCAAGAACGCCGTCGTCCCTGACGTGGAGACCACCCACGACTTCATCAAGGAACTGGAGAGTGGCAAGTACGACTGGATGAAGGACAAGCCGGTCGTCAGCTACTGCACCGGCGGTATCCGGTGCGAGGTGCTCAGCGCGCTGATGAAGAACCGTGGCTTCGAGGAGGTCTACCAGATCGACGGCGGCATTGTCCGCTACGGCGAGAAGTATGGCGATAAGGGTCTATGGGAGGGCTCGCTGTACGTCTTCGACAAGCGCATGCACATGGAGTTCTCCGAGGATGCGAAGCAGCTCGGCTTCTGCAAGAACTGCGGGGCGGCGACGAATACCTTCCACAACTGCGAGAACTCCGAGTGCCGCGAACAGATCCTGCTGTGCGAGGACTGCGCGGCCGACCCGGCGGTGACCTGCGGGGAGTGCTAGCCTCCGGCTAGTCGAGCTCGAGCTGCATCTCCACGTGGTCGATGCCCTCGACGTCGAAGGGCTCGCCCACGGTGGCGAAACCGTAGCCCTCGTAGAAGGGCACGGAGTGGCTCTGTGCCTCGATCTTTACGATCGACTTCTGGGTCGTGGGGTCCAGGGCGGCGGCGCGCTCGCGGACGACCTCCAGGGAGCGCGCGACAAGGTTGTGCGCGATCCCGTAGCCGCGCAGGTCCGGGTGGACGCAGAGGCGGCCGATGTGCTGCTCCTCCGGCGGTCCGAAGACTCGCACGGTGCCCACGAGCCGCATGGGGGAGCCGGGGTCGGCGGTGCCCCACGGGTAGTCCGGGCCGCTGCCGGGGTGGACGTAGGCCAGCAGGTGGTGGGTCTCCGGCAGGGCGTCCTGGTCGTCGATCTCCGGGAATGCGGCGCGCTGTTCATTAACGAAGACGTCCACCCGCAGCTTGTAGAGGGCGTGGACCTGGTACGCAGGCATGGACAGCAGGGTTCGCCCGGTGATGTAGACCTTTGGGCCTTCTTCTACGGCGTCGTTTTCCAGAGTCATGAATCGCATGTTACCTAAGCCACAAGAGCTCTGAAGGGGAAAGGAAACCCCCGCGCAAAACGGGGGTAGAGCTGTGCCTTTGCAGTAGGAATGTTAGTTTTTGCTAACTACTGGGCCTGGGCTCTCCCCGTGTGCGTGGGGGTGCGGTCGGCGCGGTCTTTGCTGCCGCTCCGACCAGGGGAGTGCTTACTCCCCGCTGTACTTGGAGTGGTGGTGCATCTCGTCCCACTCGCGAACCTTCTTGCGCTCGCGGCCCTCGGCCTCGCCGAGTTCGCGCTCGTGCTTGTCCAGGGCGTACCAGCCCTCCCAGTCGGTCCAGGAGATGTTCTTGGAGCGCAGCAGCTCCTCAACGCTCTCCAGTTCCGGCTTGGCCGGCTGGAAGCCGATGCCCTTTGCGACGTCGGTCAAGAGGTTATCGACGGCCTCGTTGGCGTCGCCCTTGGTGTTACCGATCAGGCCGACGGGGCCGCGGCGGATCCAGCCGGTGGCGTACACGCCCGGCAGGGTCTCACGCTTCTCGGCCTCTGGGTCAGCGCTGCCCGGCACACCCGCGATGCCGTCCGCGGTGGGGCCTTCGGCGAGGACGCGACCGCCGACGTTCGGCAGGACGTTCTCGTCGGCGTCCCACGGCAGGTCGGCCTGCTGGTCGGACTTGTAGCCGACGGTGCGGTAGACCGCGCCGACTGGCCATTCGCGGGTCTCGCCGGTGGTGGAGACGGAGCCGTCGCCGTTGAGCTTCGTGCGCTCGGTGACCAGGGCGGTGACGTTGCCCTGCTCGTCGGTCTTGATCTCCTTCGGGGATTCGAAGAAGTGGATGTAGACGCGGTGCGGCTCCTCGCCCGGGTCGGCGATGGCGTACTGCTCCAGCAGGGAGCAGACCATGTCGGTGATCTTGGAGCCGCGGCGAGCCTCCTCGGAGGCAGCGTCGTACTGGATGTCCTCCGGGTCGACGATGACCTGGATGGTATCGGAGTAGCTGAGCTCCTTGAGTTCCAGCGGGGTGAACTTCGCCTGGGCGGGGCCGCGGCGGCCGAAGAGGTGGACCTCCTTGGCCTTGTTCTTCTTCAGGGATTCGTAGACGTTGTCCGGGATTTCGGTGGTGAGCAGTTCGTCGCCGGTCTTCGCGATGACGCGCGCGACGTCGAGGCCGACGTTGCCCACGCCGATGACGGCGACGGACTCGGCGTCCAGATTCCAGTCCTCGGAGAACTTCGGGTTGGCGTCGTAGAAGCCGACGAACTCCGCGCCGCCGTGGGAGGCCTCCGCTCCCGGCAGGTTGAGGTCGCGGTCCTTGGTCGCGCCGGTGGCGTAGATGACGGAGTCGTAGTGCTGCTTGAGCTCCTCGAGGGTGACATCCTCGCCGATGTTGACGTTGCCGAACAGGCGGATCTGCGGCTGGTCGAGGACGCGGTGGAGGGAGCGGATAATGCCCTTGATGCGGGGGTGGTCGGGTGCGACGCCGTAGCGGATGAGCCCGAAGGGGGCTGGCATGCGCTCGAAGATGTCCACGCTCACGCCGTCGAAGGTGGTGTCGCCGTTGCCCTCCGGGATGGTGGCCTTGGCGAGGGCGTTGGATGCGTAAATGCCGGCTGGGCCGGATCCGATAACCGCGATACGGAGCGGACGAGTGGTCTTTGCTGCGTCTGACACTTTTATTCAGGGTCCAATCGTTGGTTCTAAGTGCATATTCTTCACCCACCAAGCTAATCCCACCGTGAAGGGATTGCGAGATTCTGGGGGGTGGATCACAACAGAGTGTAGACAGAATGGTCTAGTTTGCGCAATCGGCTTTGCTGAAATCGCTTGCAACTTCCCCTCGGGCCGGTTTAGTGTGTCCAGTTATAGACCGCACGGTCTGTCTAGTGTAGGTTGATCTGCAGCCCGCGCTGCGAATCTAGACAAGACCGCCACAACGCACGATCAACTGGAGAAATTCACCATGACTGCAACTACCGCCACCCGACCGAGGCCGAAGCGTAAGCCCCGGCCGCAAGGCCAGTGGCTCGTCGACGGCACTACTCCGCTCAACGACGACGAGAAGATTAAGCAGGAAGACGCCGGCCTCGGCGTCATCGACCGCATTCGCGAGACCTACGCGAAGCAGGGTTTCGACTCCATCCCGAAGGAGGACCTCGCGCCCCGCTTCAAGTGGGTTGGCCTTTATACCCAGCGCCGCCCGGGACTCGACGGCGTGGCCACCTCCACGCTCAGCACCGAAGAGCTGCAGGATAATTACTTCATGATGCGCATCCGCCTCGACGGCGGACTGGTCAGCAGCGAGCAGTTGCGCGTCATCGGCGAGATTTCTAGCGACTACGCCCGCGATACCGCGGACTTCACCGACCGCCAGAACGTCCAGCTGCACTGGATCCGCATCGAGGACGTCCCGGCCATCTGGGACAAGCTCGAGGGCGTCGGGCTGGACACCAACTTCGGTTGCGGCGACGTCCCCCGCGTCATCCTGGGCTCCCCAGTCGCCGGTATCGCCGCCGACGAGATTATTGACGCCACCCCGGCCATTCACACCATCAAGGAAGAGCTACTGACCAGCGGCGAGTTCGACAACCTGCCACGCAAGTTCAAGTCTGCGATCAGCGGCAACTCCCGCCAGGACGTCACCCACGAGATCCAGGATCTGGCGTTTATCGGTTCGAATCACCCGGAGCATGGCCCTGGCTTCGACGTCTGGGTAGGCGGCGGGCTGTCCACCAACCCGATGCTTTCCCAGCGGCTCGGTGCCTGGGTACCCCTGGATGAGGTCCCGGAGGTGTGGGCCGGCGTGGTCCGCATCTTCCGTGATTACGGCTACCGCAAGGTCCGTAACCGCGCGCGTCTGAAATTCCTTGTCGCCGATTGGGGCATTGAGAAGTTCCGCACGGTGCTGGAGGAGGACTACCTCGGCCGTAAGCTCGTCGACGGCCCGGACCCGGGTGAGTACCCCGGTTACCGCGACCACGTCGGCATCCACCAGCAGCGGGACGGCAAGGTCTACCTGGGGGTCAAGCCCACGGTGGGGCACACCGACGGCACCCAGCTGCAGCGCCTCGCGGAGCTCGCCGAGTCCTATGGCTCCACGCGGCTGCGCACGACCCCCGATAAGGAGCTGCTCTTCCTGGACCTGACCCCGGAGAATGCGGACAAGCTTGCTGCCGAGCTGGAGAAGGAGGGGCTGTCCGCAAAGCCTTCGGCCTTCCGCCGCGACATCATCAGCTGTACCGGCCTGGAGTTCTGCAAGCTCGCGCACGTCGTGACGAAGCAGCGCGCCATCCAGCTGGTCGACGAGCTGGAGGAGCGGGTCGGTGACCTCGACGTCCCGCTGAAGATCTCCCTCAACGGCTGTCCGAACTCCTGCGCCCGTTCCCAGGTCGCGGACATCGGTCTATCCGGCAAGGTGCTGACCGACGAGGACGGCAACCGCGTCGAGGGATTCCAGGTGCACCTGGGCGGCAAGGTCGGCCTCGAGCCGGGCTTCGGCCGCAAGCTGCGCGGCAACAACGTGTTCTCCGAGGACGTCGGCGACTACGTGGTCCGCGTCGTGGAGAACTTCAAGGAGCAGCGCGAGGCTGGCGAGGAGTTCAGCTCCTGGGTCGCCCGCGCTGAGGAGGAGGCCCTGCGATGAGTGTTCCCGATACTGATTCCCTGCCACCGGTGAACCAGGCGATCGGTGGGAAGTCCGGGCACAGCAATGGTCGGCGTGCGACCGTGAACTTCTGCCCCTACTGCATGGGGGAGAACCTGTTTCCGACCACGGAAACGGATAATTCCTGGCAATGCCGCGAGTGCCGTCGCGAGTTTTCGGTGAAATTCCACGGCCTGCTGGCCTAAACCAAAGCGCTGGTTACACGGTGAATCCCTGGCCTGCGGTACTTATACCGCGGGCCGGGATTCTTGGCACCTGGTACGCCGAGCACGCCCACGAGCACCTCTACCGGGTGTCTGACCAGTCGAGCGCCGGTCTTTCGCCAGCGATGTAATGGCTGAGTAATAACTCCATAGCGCGGTGGCCGCGGGTTCTCCCCGCGGCCACTTGCTTTATATGGGTGGGCTAACCCTAGAGCAGCTCCTCGCCCCGGGCGATGTAGCTAGCCATCTCTTCCTCTGGAACCATTGCCCCGCCCGTGATCCATGCCAGATGAGTACCCGGCCGGCCGATGGCGCCGGGGCCGAAGAAGCTGGTCGCGGAGCTCGGCTCGCACTGCACATCCTCGGAGCGGTCGAAGAGTGCCATGCCGCGGAACATGTTCTCGTCGCTGACGGTGTAGTAGCCGTCGATGAGGTACTGCATCCGCTCGCCGACGAAGCCGGAGGGCCGCCCCACGGCAAGCCCATCGGCGGCGGTGATGTTGTCGATGCCGAAGTCCTGCACTGCCAGCTGGTCGTGGGCGCCGGTGTGCACCCCGATGAACATGGCGGGGGAGTGGGTGGGCTCGGCGAAGTAGCAGCGGGCGGCGTCGCCGAAGATGGCCTTGATGCCGAAAGCGACACCACCCGGGCCACCGCCGACCCCGCAGGGCAGGTAGACGTGGAGTGGTTCCTCCTCGGTGATACGGACGTCCATAGCCTGCAGCTGGCCGGCCAGTCGCGCCCCGGCGACCGCGTAACCGAGGAAGAGGGAGACGGAGTTCTCGTCGTCCACGAAGTAGACGCGGTCGTAGTCCTCGGCGGCCTTGCGACCAGCGGCGACGGCGACGGAGTAGTCCTGCTCGTACTCCACGACCTCCACGCCGTGGGAGCGCAGCAGGTCCTTCTTCCACTGCCGGGCATCCGCGCTCATGTGGACCGCGGCTTGGAAGCCCAGCTTGGCGCTCATGATGCCGATGGACAGCCCCAGGTTGCCGGTGGACCCCACGGCCACGCGGTGCTGGCCGAAGAGCTCGCGGGCCTCGGCGGAGTCGAGGAGCCGGTAGTCGCTGTCCGGGGTGATCAGGCCGTGCTCCAGGGCGAGGGCCTCAGCGTGCTGGAGGACCTCGTAGATCCCGCCGCGGGCCTTGATCGAACCGGAGATCGGCAGGTGGGAGTCGAGCTTCGCCCACAGCTGCCCCTCGATTCGCTGCCCGGTGAGGTCCTCGATCGCTTCCTTCATCGCGGGCACGTGGCGCAGCGGGGATTCGATGACGCCAGCACTTGGCGCGGTCTCCGGGAAGACCTGCTGCAGGTAGGGGGCGAAGCGCTTTAGTCGGTCCGCGGCGTCCTGGATCTGGTCAGGGCCGATTCCGACGTGCGCCAGGCCCTCTTCGGCGCGGGGCAGGTCGGGCTTCAGCCATAGGGTCTCCTCGAGCGCGACGAGGCGCTCAAGGAGGGGGTAGTCGGTGATCCACTCTTGCGGGGTTCGGGTTGCCATGGCGCCCAGCTTAGTGAGCTTGCCGGGCGTTCTCTGCCTAATGTCGCTGCCTAGCTGAGCCCGTACTCCCGCGCGGTCTGCTGCGCCTCGGCGACAATCCACTCCACCATCTGCTGGGTGGGGGCGCCTCCGGAGGCGCGGTTGCTGGGATTCTGCATGACGCGGCGCACCACGCCTTCGCAGATGATCGCAACTTTCCATAGCCCCAGGACGTGCCAAAAAGCCAATGCCTTTCTGTCCGGTCCCGTGGCGTCTAGATAGCGCTCGGCTAGTTCTTCACCCTTCGGGAATCCGTCGAGGAGGGGTGCTTCAAATCCAGGGAGGACCAGTCCGTCCTTGACCGGCCAATAAGCAAGCATGGTTCCCACGTCAGCGAGGGGGTCTCCCAGCGTGGTGAGCTCCCAGTCGATGACCGCGTTGATGGTGCCGTCGTCTGGGTTGGCTATGACGTTGCCGACGTGTAGGTCGCCGTGCACCAGCACCGTTTCCTTTTGTTCCGGGGTGTGTTCCTCCAGGAGAGCCGTGAGTTTATCGAGCGCAGGCAATTCCCGCGTCTTGGTCTTATCCCATTGCCCGGACCAGCGCTTGAGCTGTCGTGGGGCGTAGGGGTCGTGGGATGCCAGCGTGTCCAGTCCGGTGGATGCGAGGTTGACGCCGTGGATGTGGATCATCGCGTCCAGCATGTTGGTGGCGATTTTGTGCCGTATGTCCAGCCCCAAAGGGGAAGCGGCTTCTGCAGAGCTAATGGTCACTCCGTCGACCATGCTCATCGCCACGACGGGGGCATCGGAGACAGATTGACCATGGTCGGCGAGCTCGTCGGTGCTGCCGTAGATCACCGGGACGGGCACCTCGGTGTCGTGAAGGGCCGCCATGATCTTTCCTTCGCGCACGACGTTGTGGGCGCTGGCGGCAAGTTTTCCCAGTGGCGGGCGGCGGACGATGCAGCGCGCGCCAGTGGTGTCTTCGACGAGGAACGTGAGGTTGGACTGCCCGTTTCCAACGCGGTTGAGCGCGAGATCACCGTTCAATGGGGTGATGCGGGTGAGCCACGTCTTCAGCTCTTCCATATTGAACGGTACGGCCGGGTTCTTCGTGGCTGAATTGTGGCTGCCGGTTGTTGGGTCGTTCACCGTGGCTCCTTCGATAGGTCTGTGCTGTGCCGGGGTTCTACTTGTATTTGCGCAGTTCTTGTCGGGCGATGGTCATGCGATGGACCTCATCCGGGCCATCGGCCAGCCGGAGTGATCGCAGGCCAGCCCACATGTGAGCCAGCGGGGTATCGGAGGTCACTCCCTCGCCACCGAATACTTGGATGGCTTCGTCCACGATGCGGAGCGCGACCTGTGGGGCAGCAACCTTGATGGCAGCAATTTCCTGGCGAGCAGCCTTATTGCCGACCGTGTCCATCATCCAGGCGGCCTTCAAAGTCAATAGCCGGGCCTGCTCGATGTCGATGCGGGCGTTGGCGATGCGTTCTTGGATCGTGTCGCGCTCGGCCAGCGCTTTGCCGAAGGTGCTTCGTGACAAGGCTCGTTCGCACATCAGCTCGAGTGCGCGTTCTGCCATGCCGATGGCACGCATGCAGTGGTGAATCCGACCTGGTCCCAAGCGGTCCTGGGAGATCCGAAAACCCGCTCCCTCCTCCAGGAGGATGTCGTGGTCGGGGACGAATACGTCCTTAAATTCCAGTTCGGCGTGGCCTTCGCGGTCGTGGAAGCCGAAGACGGGAAGGTCGCGAAGGATTCGGACGCCGGGGGCGTCGGCGGGGACAACCAGCATGGACTGCTGGCGGTGGGGCTCAGCCTCTGGGCTGGTCTTGCCCATGACGATGAGCACCTTGAGATTGGGCCGCATGCCGTTCGAGCTAAACCACTTCCGCCCGTTAAGTACATACCCATCGAGGGGCTTATTCGAGCCTTCCGCTGTGTAACCGGTAACCCGTTCCATGCGCATGGACACATTGGTGGCATCTGAGGAGGCGACTCCAGGTTCGGTCATGGCGAATGCGGAGCGGATTTTACCGTCGAGCAGCGGATTCAGGTACTCCCTGCGGTGAGCATCAGTTCCATAAAGCTCGAGAACCTCCATGTTCCCCGTATCCGGGGCGTTGCAATTGCAGGCTTCGGGGGCGAGTTCGGGGGAGCGACCCATGATTTCTGCCAATGGGGCGTAGTCGACGTTGCTCAAACCCGGGCCCGTGCCGGGGTGGGGGTGGAAGAGGTTCCATAGGCCCTGCTTCTTGGCTTCGGCTTTGAGGTCTTCAAGGATCGCTGGGTGGTGGTGCGGATCGCCGGACTCGGTCATCTGCTGGTGATAGATCGGCTCGGCCGGGTAAACGTGTTCATCCATGAAGCGAAGGAGCTTTTCCTGATACTCCTTCGAGCGCGCGCTGGGTGCGAAGTCCATATCTTTCCTCGTTCTGGGCTGTTTGGGGTGCTGTTGCTTGGGTGGGTGATCGGACTTAGGGCTGGACGAGCATGCCGCCATCGACAACGAGGTTTTCACCAATGAGCCAGGTCGTTGCGGGTGCTGCGAGGAAGGCGATAGCAGCGGCGATGTCTTCGGGCTCGCCAATCCGCTGCGCGGGGGTGATAGCCGCGACGGCGTCTTCGTGTTCCTTCCACAGCGCTTCGGAGAGCTTGGTGCGCACCACGCCTGGGGCGATCGAGTTGACGTGGATGGTGGGGGCGAGCTCGTTGGCCATCTGGCGGGTCATGTGCAGCAGCGCAGCTTTGGTCCCGTTGTAGACGCCGAGCTTTGCTTCCTCGGTGAGAGCGCCGATGGAGGAGAGGTTGACGACCGCGCCCTTGCGGTCGGTTCCCATGCCTGCGTCCTTCGCGGCGGCGGTCCAGATGACGGGGCCGATGACGTTGACTTCGTAGGTCTTCGCCATGGCTTCGGGGCTCTGCTTGTGGATTGGTCCGTAGGCGGGGTTGGTTCCGGCGTTGTTGATCAGGACGTCAATGCTGCCGAATTCTTGAACCGTGGCCTCGCAGGTCCTTCGGGCTGCATCGGGGTCTGCGACGTGAGCAGCGATTCCGATGACGCGACCGGCGTTGGGGCTCAGCTCGGCAGCTTCGGCCTGAATGGCTGCAGCAGCGGGTTCGACGGTTTCTTGTTTGCGGCCGGTGATCGTTACGTTCGCGCCACTGGCAGCCAATAGTCGAGCCGTGGCGTATCCGATGCCACGGGTGCCACCGGTCACGATCGCGTTGTGACCGGAGTAGTCGTAGGTGATCGGCTTGTTTGCTGGGGTGTGGTGAGACATGAGGACCTACCTGCCACTGTGTGTTGTTTCGGTGAACAACGTTGATCCTAATGTGAGTTGAATCACGATTCAATCGTTTCGGGGATTTCAGTCCTGGCTACCTTTTCGGGGGAGTTGGAGGCGACCTGCGATGGTTGGGGCCTGGCCCTTTTTTGGTGACCTAGAGGCCTAGTGTGCGAAACCAGATGTCGTTGACGGTGCTGACGATGCGCTCAATAGTGCGCGCTTTATGTTCCTCGGCCGTGGCGGCACCGTCTGCCTCGCCGGCATCGGGGATCATGTTTTCAACGAACACTGAGTAGCACAGTCGCGAGACCATGATGGACAAGCTGAGGGCGAGCATTTCGGCGTCCCGGTCGCTGGCGAGAGTGCCATCGTCCTGCAATGACTTGATGAGCCGTTGGTTCCGGGAGGTGAATCCCCGCGCCCGCGACGTGCGCAGTTTGTGCATTTCGGGATGGGTTTGCGAAACCTGCTCCATCAGCGCGAGTTCCGGGGCATTGTCGGCGTAGCTTTCGACATAGGCGCGATTGGCGGCGCTGATGAGTTCGCGGGGGTCATCGCTGGCTATTCTTCCGCTGGCGCTGCGCATCTCATGTTCAACTTGTTGCAGGACGGCTGTGAAGAGATCTTCGCGGTTCTCGAAGTAGGTATACAGCGTTCCCGCTGCGCATCCGGCCTCTTTAGCAACATCGAGGAGCTTTGTCGCGGTATAACCATCGCGGACAAAAACTTTCCGGGCAGCGGTGAGGATTTCCTCGCGCCGGGCGGCGGCTCTGGGCGATAGCTTCTCAGTTTTCTGGAGTTGCTCCTGGGGTGGATGTGTGGCCATAGACTTGATCCTAAGGCACCTTAGAATGCCCGATATCTCAGAAAGTTGAATTTTCGCATGACAGGAACGATCTACCTGCTCCGGCATGGCCAGGCGGATTCTGCTGCTGCAGGGCGGGGGCAATGGCAGCGGGGAATGGAGGAGCAATACGATCGCCTCACCCGCGTTGGGCATCGGCAAGCGCGGCTCGTGGCTGCGGAGCTGCAGCGAAGGCTCAAAGGGGGTGCAGCTCTTGTATCGGGACCCTTGCGTCGCCAGCGCGACACCTTGGCTCCGCTCGCCGAGTCGCTCGACATTGATCCAGCCGTCATGGAGGGGTGGTGCGAGTTCAACTCCGATTCTGTCGTGATGCCCTATCTTGACGAGCATCCGGAAGAGCGTGACCGCTTGGCGGAGGTTTATCGGCAGGCGGCAGACGGCGGGGATGGGGAGCTGCTCGTCGAGGGGCATCGCCTGCTAGGGGCTGTGTTGGATCGGGCGCTGGATCGTTGGGTGGGGGCTCCGGAGTTTCAAGATTTCCGCAGGGAGGTGCTCGGTGCGTTCGCGGCTGTAGTAGATCTTGCTCAAGGGAGGGATGTGGTCGTGGCGACGAGCGGTGGCCCGATTAGTGTGATTGTGTCTTCGCTCTTTGGTTCCAATTTCCGTCACCTAATTGGGCGTACCTACACCGCGTCTTTGACTGTGCTTAGGGTTCTCCCAGAGAGGTCGGGAGCTAATGCTGATGGGTGGGTTGGAGGTGCTCGCCAGCTGGAGGTGGCGCCGTTCGATGGAGCGGGCCGAGGCGTGGATGGGCTTACTCCGGTGCGTCTCGTGAGCTACAACGAGCACTCGCACCTTTTCGACGGAGCGGAGCGCTTGCTTCACTTGCGATAGTCCGGACGGGGTCGCTGATGGGGCGACCGGCGATGGGTAGCCGCCCGCGTGGTTGTTTTTCGAGAAAAACATTTGCCAGGGAAAGGGCTTCTGCTAACCTCGCGCTTGTGACCTGAATCACGTTTCAGATTTCCACTATGGGTCACGCTCCGCGGTTCGTTGATACGCCGAAAGGATTACCGCTATGCCCATCCCAAGCCCTTATCCAGACGTCACAATCCCACAGATTCCTCTTTATGACGCCATCTTCGGCGACCTGTCGGGCGGGCTGGCAAACAAAACTGCGCTCATCGACGGTTTGACCGGCGATGAGATGACATTTCAAGAATTGAAGGCGAGTTACGAGCGCATGGCAGGCGCTCTCGCCGCTCGCGGGGTCGGGAAGGGGGACGTGGTTGCGCTGCACTGCCCCAACCATGCCGCGTTTGTCATCTCCTACTTCGGCATTCTTCGATCCGGGGCCACGGTGACGACGCTAGGCTCCTTGGCGACTGCTGAGGATGCTGAAAAGCAGTTGCGGGCGGCGGATGCAAAGATGCTGCTCACCACAGATCTGCTGGGCACCGCAGGCATGGAAGCTGCGCAGGCGAAGGGGATTCCGGCTGAAGGGGTTATTAACCTCACCGATGCCGAGGCTGGGCTCAAGGCGCTTCTCGCTGAAAATCACACTGCGCCTGAGGTTGAAATCAACGCGGACGAGGATATTGCTGTGTTGCCGTTTTCTTCGGGAACCACAGGGATTCCGAAGGGTGTGAAGCTGAGTCACCAGAACCTGGTCGCCAATCTCTTCCAGGTGTCCCCGTCCATGCAGCACAATGGCATGAAAACCGGCTCGGTGGTCTGCGGCGTCCTTCCCTTCTTCCACATTTACGGTATGAACTGCCTGCTTGGGGCGGCTCTGTTTCAGGGCTGCACAATGGTCACGCTGCCGAAGTTCGAGTTGGAATCCTTCTTGTCAGCACACGAGCGATTCAACATTGACTGCACCTTCATCGCGCCGCCGATCGCTGTTCTACTCGCGAAGCACCCGGCGGTGGAATCCTATGACCTGAGCTCTCTGCGCGCTATCCAGTCCGGAGCTGCACCCCTCGACCGGGAGCTTGCCATCGCGGTGCAGCAGCGGCTCAGCGTGGATATCTACCAGGGCTTTGGGATGACTGAAACCTCCCCGGTTACCCATAACTCTTTGGTTAACGTGACGCCTCTAGAGTCCGTTGGCGCTCCGTTGCCAAATACCGAGATCAAGATCGTTGATATCTCCAAGGATGATCTGCCGGAGATTCCCGCGCCCACACAGTCGGGCGAACGATCGGCGGTTGGTGAAATGTGGGTCCGCGGTCCGCAGGTGATGAAGGGCTATCTCAACAACGAGGAGGCCACGGCCCGGACTCTGCTGCCGGATGGTTGGTTGCGCACCGGCGACATGGTCGCCGTGGATTCGGAAGGTAATTGCTACGTCGTTGATCGCGCGAAGGAATTGATCAAATACAAGGGCTACCAGGTGCCTCCGGCAGAGCTGGAGGCGCTGCTCCTGACCCGGGATGACATTTCTGACGCCGCGGTGGTCGGCTACGTGCGCGAGGGGGATGGCGAAGAGATTCCTCGAGCTTTTGTTGTCCCGCAGCAGAATTCCGCTGGCGTTCCGGCAGAGATTGACCCGGAGGAGCTGAAGGCGTGGGTTGCGGAGCGGGTGGCGCCGTATAAGAAGGTTCGCATCGTGGAGTTTGTGGACGCTGTTCCAAAATCTGCCACCGGAAAGATCCTGCGCAAGGACCTGAAAAACCGTCCGCTCGACGCGCAGTTGGTGTAAGCGCCGCAGTAGACAGTGGCATTCGCTTTTGCTGGCTCCAGCTCTAGCACTTGTGCCTCGTGAGTCCCCGGTCCCCTGGCAGGGGACTCTTCTGTCGTTGATCGCTTTGGGGGTGGGCGCGTCAGCGATGCTTCAGGGCTGTTAGCGCTGCGTCGTACCTCCCGCGACCCTCTCTGCCAGTCGCGCGATCGCCGCGTTGACCTCCTTCGGTGCCTCCAGCGGGAGCATGTGGCCCGCGTTGGCGACCTCGATCAGCTCCGCGCCCGGCCACACATCGATGATCTTTTTGGCCTGTTCGCGCGAGGTGACGTCGTCGTTATCTCCGACGAGAACGACCCCGGGCAAACCGGAAAGATACGGGACGGCGTCGTACTCATCGTGCCCGCGCAGGTCGTCGAGGAAACCCAGGTACGTGTCCAACGGCGTTTCGTTGATCATGTAGGCGTGCAGATCAATGATCCGGCGGTTCGTGGGGCGGGAGAACACCGCGATCGCAAGGGCAGGGGCGATCAGTCCCGCGATCTTGTCGCGCACCCGGCGCACCCGCTTTGGCGAGGCCTTCAGCAGCCCGGCCAGCGAGCCGACGATGCGCAGATTCAGCAGCTCCGGCACGCCGTTCGCGGCGAAGCGGTCGATGGACGTGGATACCAGCACGAGCCCCGCGATGCGCTGCCGCACGTCCTCCGGGGCATGTCGCAGCGCGGCGAACGCAATCTGCCCGCCGAGGGAGTGGCCGACGAGGATCAGCTTTCCGGCCGGCGCACGCTCGGCGAGAACGGCCAGGACGTCTTCCGCAGCCGTTTCCGTCGAACACAACGAGGGTGGCACCGCACCAGTCTTGCCGTGACCGCGCAGGTCGAGGGTGAGGAGACGCACGCCCGGCAGCTTCTTACGCAGTCCGCGGAACTGGCGGTACCAGGAGTCCGCGCCGAGGGTGAAGCCGTGGATGAACACGATCGTCAGCGGTTCCGCGTTGCCCGTCTCTGCAGTCGAGCCGTGGCCGGGGCCGACCTCGTACCAGTGCAAGGGGATGTCCGTGCCGTGGTCGGCGACGGTGAGGACGCCGGTGGCATCGAGGTCACGGATCCCCGGCCTGACCTGCCGCGGTGTGCTGGACTTCGGGAAGAGGCGGGCTTTCTTCTCCTCGACCCGGGAGCGGACCTCCGTGGCTAGGCTGCTCACGGAGTTGCGCGCGATGCGGGCGAGGTTTTTGGCGTGCTTCATGGGCCTTTGAACCTTATGGTGAGCGGATTGACCGCTTCAAGAATAGCGTGTGAGATTTCTCTGCTTTTCAGCAAGCGCGATGAGCGAGCTTGCCGATAGTGGCGCGAAGAGACAGTTGTTAAGACCAAGAACCCCTCGGGTCTTGCTGGTAAATGCGTCGCACTTTACTTCCTCGGAGAAACCAGCCGGGTATGTTTTCGTCGATTGCGGCGAGCACGGTGATCATGTCGTTCAAGCGTCGATTGACCCGGACATCCAAAAGGTTTTCGTGATGTGCCACACGGTTCCTGAGATCAGTGACCCGTCGGTAGTTATCCCCTAAGCTGATGCCATCCTGGGGAATGGAATGTCCGTCTTGTTGAGGAGCAAGTCTTAAACGCGGAAATGCGACTGTGTGCGCGTTGGACCATAGCGATGCAGCCGCTTCCTGTTTCTTTGGGCTCATCTGATGACGGGGGAATGCTCCGAGCAAGGCAGCCCAGTTTCCCAGTGTCAATTGGGCGACGACATCGTCGTGAATGGGTTTCGCGTTCTTCCGTGGATGCCGAGGAGGCCGGTTTCGAGCCGCCTTAGCGGTATTTTTTCGGGCATCAGCGAGCTGACGAGAAATCAGGACATGGATCTCGTTTGCAGGTAAGTCGCGGGAGGTCCAGGAGCTGGTTCCGAAGCGTTGTAAGCACCAGGCTCGGAGGGCCCTATCAAGAGCATTGCGGGTGATCACTTCGAATAGCCCGATTTGAGCATGCAGAGCGCCCGACAAGCGATTATTCCACCGGTACAGCTCTTCAGCGCGGGCTATGTTTCCGCTGGCAGCGTGAGCGAAAGGAGCCAGGCGTTTTTCAGATAGCAGCAGCTGGAGAGCCTCTTGACTGGTCATGGGGACAGTGTATTCTCATTTATGAGCGTAGGACTTGCTCCTCGCAAATACCCCGCAGCGCCTGCTGATTTTTCAGCAGGCGCTGTTGTCATCTGCAGAACCCATCACCTTTCGTTAGAGGTGTGAGCGGCCAGCGTGCGGGCCAGGTTCTCGGCTGCGGTTTCGAGGTTTCCGGCTGTGCCAGCGATGGCCGTGTGGAGCGGCTCCGGGCGCTGGCCGATGGTGAAGACCGCGGTGATCCCGGCGTCGTAGAGCGGCTGCATGCCGCTCGCTGCGCCGCTGTCTTCCTTCGTCACGCCGACGGATCCTGCCAGCACGAATACTGGGGTTGTTCCCGCCCGCCGGGCGATGCCCACCGGCACCTTGCCGGAGAGTGACTGGTCATCGATCTGACCTTCCGCGGTGATGATGGCATCCACCCCCACGGCGAAGGAATCGAAGCCCACGGCCTCCAAGAGCGCGTCGATGCCGGGGCGGATCTCCGCTCCCAGGGTGGCCACGAGCCCGCCGGCGAACCCACCGGCAGCACCCGCGCCGGGCATATCCGCGATCGATGTCCCGCAGCTCCGGGCGAGAATCTCCGTCAGGTGCTCCGCGCCGCTTTCCAATCGGGCCACGCACTCGGCGTCCGCACCCTTCTGCGGAGCGAAAATTGCCGCGCAGCCGCGGGCGCCGAGGACCGGGTTATCGATATCGGCGAGGACCGTGATCGAGGTCGCGGTGATGGCCTCTGGAATCCCGGAAAGGTCGAGGGAATCGACGTCGGCCAGCGTCGCCCCGGTCGGGAGGAACTCCTCGCCGGACGTGTCGCGGAACACGGCGCCGAGCGCGGCGACCGCCCCGCAGCCGAGGTCGTTGGTGGCCGATCCGCCCGCCCCGATGAGGATCCGCGTCGCGCCGTTGTCCACCGCGTCGCGGATCAGCTCGCCGACGCCGTAGGTGGTCGAGTTTTCGACGTCGCGGTTCTCGCCCATCAGCGGCAGTCCCGCGGCGGCTGCCATCTCGATGACGGCGGTGCGCTCGTCCAGCAGGGCGTAGGTCGCCGCCACCGGTGCGGCGGTGGGGCCGTGGGGGCCGGAGACCTCGCAGCTCACGCGGCGCGGGAAGTCGCTGGTCGTGGCGCTTTCCTCGGCGGAACCGGTCTCGCCCTGGTGGGCTGCGAGCATGGCCTCGACGGTGCCTTCCCCTCCGTCTGCCATGGGGACGGTGACGATCAGGGCGTCGGGAATCGCCCGCAGCAGCCCGCGGGTGATGGCAGCGGAGGCCTCGCCCGCGCTGAGCGCTCCCTTGAAGGAGTCCGGCATGACGGCAAACTTCATGGCTTCGAGTGTAAATCCTTCGCTGGACACGGGATGGAAAGCACGAAGCCGAAGCCCCGCAGGGCCTCGGCTTAGGCAAGCTTTCGTGTTGCTAGACGATGAGCAGGCTCAGCACCCACACGAAGAGCATCGCGGTGACGCCCATGAGGCCAGTCACCACGGTCTGCGAGCGGTAGGCCTGCTGTGGGGTCATCTTGGAGAAGTTCGTGACGACCCAGAAGTGCGAGTCATTCGCGTGGGAGACGGTCAGGGAGCCGGCGGAGATCGCCATGACAGCGAGGCCGACCTGCAGCGGGGTCTCCAGGCCAAGGACGGGCAGTAGTGGGGCGACGATGCCAGAGGTCGTGACCATGGCGACGGTGGCGGAACCCTGTGCCGTCTTGAAGAGTGCGGCGACGAGGAATGGGAAGAACAGGCCGAGGCCGGCCAGCTCGGTCGCGTTGTTGGAGATGAAGTCGACGACGTCCGTCTCTGCGATGACCTTGCCCAGCACGCCACCGGCTGCGGTGATGAAGATGATCGGGCCGACGATGCGCAGGCCCTCCTCGGTGAACTGGTGGAAACGATCCATCATGTGGGTCTCGGCCAGCAGGACCACGGCCAGCAGGAAGCCGATCGCGAGGGCCAGCATTGGGTTGCCCAGGAAGACGATGAGGCGTCCGAGCCCCTCGGTCCACTTGAACATGTTTGCGATCGAGCCACCGGCCATGAGGATGATCGGGGCGATGATCGGGAGCACCGAGGTCAGGGTGCTCGGCAGTCGGGTGTAGGAGTTACGCAGCTCCTCGTAGGCGGCTTCGACGTCCTGATCTGGGATGACCTCAGACTCCGGCGTGGTGATCTTCTTGCCGATGTACACGGAGAAGAAGTAGGAGACGATCAGCACCGGGATGGATACGAGCATGCCCAGGCCGATGACGAGCAGGAGGTTATCCTCCAGTCCCAGGTTGGAGGCCGAGGCGATGGGGCCTGGGGTTGGCGGGATGAAGACGTGGGAGGTGAACAGGCCCGCCGAAAGGGCGATTGCCATCGCTACAGGGGAGGCGCCGGTGCGCTGCGCGAGGGCTCGGCGCACCGGGTTGAGGATGACGAACCCGGAGTCGGAGAACACCGGGATACACACGATCCAGCCCATCAGCTGGATGGCCAGCACGGGGTGCTTCTTGCCGATGAGGCGCACGAGTGCGTCGGCGAGCTGGAAGGCGGCGCCGGTTTTCTCCAGGACGTAACCGATCAGCGTGCCGAAGATGATGACGAGGCCGAAGGACTTGAAGGTGCTGGAGAAACCTTCGCCGATGAGGCTGGTGATGCCCGTGGTGATGACTTCACCATCGGCGTCCTTTGCGTCGAGCAGTGGCACGCCTCCGATGAGTCCGAAAACGAGGGAGACGAACAGCAGCGACAGGAACGGGTGGATGCGCAGCTTGGAAATCATGAGGATGAGCGTCACGATCGCGAGGACGAAGACGCCCATCAAAGGCAATCCGGTCATGTGATTTCTTCGGTGGTGAGGGGGGTATTTGTGAGGTTGATGCTATCGGACGGGGGATTACTTCGTTATTGGGGCTATATTTTCGTCGTTTAGGGCTGGGAAGTAGACCAGGCGGTCTAGGTAAAAGTGCAGGTGGTCGCTCTTTTCTCGGGCGGGCTTTTGCGCTTCTATTGCATGTGTCACAATTCCCGCCTAGTATGTGCCCTAATCCTAGACCGAGCGGTCTGTCTGGCTTTCTACTCCTCCGAGGGGAAGCCGGGCTCACCACACGGCAGAACAAACGACGACAAACACGACGACAAGAACGCAACGAGGAGCCGCAGTGCCGGAGCGCAATTCCCAGGCAGGCATCACTCAACAGCCTCAGCCCCTGTTGAGCCTCAACACCCACAACGACAACTGGCGTGACCCCGAGGTCAGCCCCGCCCAGCCAGATGGGCAGCCTGCCCAGACCACAACCACCCCGATCCCCGACGACCGTCGCAGCTACCACGAAGAGCTGGTCGCCACCTGGAAGGACAAGCTGGAAAACGCCAGCGCCGCAGAGATACTCTCCTGGGCAGCCGAGCAGCTGGACGGGCCCGTGGCCATCACCCTCAGCATGCAGGACACGATCCTCGCCGAGCTGGCCCAGCGGGCATTTGATGGCCAGCAGGCCGATGCCGAGCTCGTCTTCCTCGACACCGGGTACCACTTCCCGGAAACCCTCGACACCGCCGCCGCCGTCGAGGAGCGTTACAACCTTCCGCTGCGCCGCATCACCCCGACCCTGAGCCGCGCGGAGCAGGACGACGTGTACGGGCCGAACCTGTACCAGCGCAACCCCACGGCTTGTTGCCGAATGCGCAAGGTCGAGCCCCTCGCGAGGATGCTCGACCCCTTCGAGGCCTGGGTCTCCGGCGTCCGCCGCGTCGACTCCCCGCTGCGTGCGAACACCCCCGTCATCGAGGTGGACCGCACCGGTCGGCTGAAGCTCAACCCGATCGCGGCATGGACCGACGACGACGTCCAGCGCTTCATCGAAGACAACGACCTCATCATCAACCCACTGACTAAGCAGGGCTACCCGTCCATCGGCTGCGCCACCTGCACCCTGCCCGTCGCCGAGGGGGAGGACCCCCGCTCCGGGCGCTGGGCAGGAACCAACAAAACAGAATGCGGACTACACGTATGAGCACCACGACTATCAACGCAGAACAGACCAACGCACAACCGACCAACGCACCACAGAACACCGAGCTCTCCAGCCCGCACCTCGCGGAGCTGGAGGCCGAATCTCTCCACATCCTCCGGGAGGTCGCCGGCCAGTTCGACCGACCGGCACTGCTTTTCTCCGGAGGCAAGGACTCCGTCGTCGTCCTGGAGCTAGCCAAGCGGGCCTTCCACCCCGCGCCAGTGCCTTTCGAGCTGCTGCACGTGGACACCGGCCACAACTTCCCGGAGGTCCTCGAATTCCGCGACCGCATCGCCGCCGATCCGCGCATCAACCTGCACGTCGCGCACGTCCAGGACTGGATCGATAGCGGCGCGCTGCAGGAGCGCCCGGACGGTTCCCGCAACCCGCTGCAGACCGTCCCGCTCGTCGAGACCATCCAGCAGCGCGGTTACGACGCCGTCCTCGGCGGCGCTCGCCGTGACGAGGAGAAGGCGCGCGCTAAGGAGCGCGTGTTCTCCATCCGCGATGGCTTCGGTGGCTGGAACCCCCGCCGTCAGCGCCCCGAGCTGTGGGGCCTGTACAACGGCAAGCTGCAGGCCGGCGAGAACATGCGCGTCTTCCCGATCTCCAACTGGACCGAGGCCGACGTGTGGCACTACATCCGCGACCGCAAGCTCGAGCTGCCGCCGATCTACTACTCCCACCAGCGGGAGGTCTTCAACCGTGGCGGCATGTGGCTCTCCGCCGGCGAGTGGGGTGGCCCCCGCGAGGGCGAGGAGACGGTCACCAAGACGGTCCGCTACCGCACCGTGGGCGACATGTCCTGCACCGGCGCGGTGCTTTCCGACGCCACCACCCCGCAAGAGGTGATCGAGGAAATCCTCACCTCCACCACCACCGAGCGCGGCGCCACCCGCGCCGACGACAAGCTCTCTGAATCCGCCATGGAAGACCGCAAGAAGGAAGGCTACTTCTGATGACCGCCCCGACCACCCTCACCGATTCCACCACGACCACCGGGGCCGACCAGGCGAGCGCAACCACGGCGACGTCCTACGAGGAGGCCCCGACCCTGCGCCTGTGCACCGCCGGTTCCGTCGACGACGGCAAGTCCACCTTCGTGGGCCGCCTGCTGCACGACACCAAGTCCATCCTGGCCGACCAGCTGGAGTCTGTGGAGCGCGTCTCCGCCGCCCGCGGCCTGCAGAATCCAGACCTTTCGCTGCTGGTCGACGGCCTGCGCGCCGAGCGCGAGCAGGGCATCACCATCGACGTGGCCTACCGCTACTTCGCCTCCGACCGCCGCAGCTTCATCCTCGCGGACACCCCGGGCCACGTTCAGTACACCCGCAACACCGTCACCGGCATGTCCACCTCCGACCTGGTGGTCATCCTCGTCGACGTCCGTAACGGCGTGATCGAGCAGACCCGCCGCCACCTCACCGTCGCCGCCCTGCTGGACATCCCGCAGGTCGTCGTCGCCGTGAACAAGATCGACGCGGTGGACTACTCCCAGGAGGCCTTCGAGACCGCCGCGGGGCAGGTGCGCGAGCTCGTCGACGAGCTGCGCGGCGCCTTCGGCGAGGAGAAGCTGCCGGTCGTGGACATCGTCCCGATCAGCGCGCTGGTGGGCGACAATGTCGTCTCCAAGTCCGAGAACACCCCGTGGTACGAGGGCGAATCCGTGCTGACCATTCTTGAGGACGCCCGCCCCGCCGCCGCGGCCACCGAGGAGTTCCGCTTCCCGGTGCAGTTCGTCATCCGCGACCACGCCACCGACTACCGGGGCTACGCCGGCCGCATCACCTCCGGCGAGGTCGCGGTCGGGGACACCGTGCACGCTGGTTTCCGCAGCTCCCGCGTTGCTGGCATCGACACCCCGGACGGCCCGCAGCAGCGCGCCACCGCCGGGCAGTCCGTCACCCTCCGCCTGGAGGATGAGCTGGACATTTCCCGCGGCTCCATCCTTTCCGACGAGACCCTGCCCGAGCCGGTCACCCAGTTCTCCGCCCTGGCCTTCCACCTGGCGGATGCGCCGGTGCGGGTCGGTTCCAACCTGCTGCTGCGCTACGGCCCGGCAGAGGTCCGCGCCCGCGTGCTGGGCATCGACGAGCAGCTGAGCATCGCCGATGGCGCGGCTGCGGAGGCGGGGGAGGCCGGGGAGCCGGCCACCGCCCTGGAGCAGAATGACGTCGCCCGCATCCGCGTGGCCGTGGCCGACCCACTGTCGGTGGAGGCCTACGTCCGGGGCGGGCAGACGGGCTCCTTCCTGCTGATCAACCCGTCGACCGGGGACACATTGACCGCGGGTTTGGTGAGCAGCTGATGTGTGCCGAGTCTTTCGCCCAGCCTGAGCCGGTGATCGTGCTGGCTCACGGCTCGCGACGCCGCGGTGCCGAGGATGTCGTGCACGCGATTGCCCGCGAGGTTGGCGCGCGTGCTGCTTTCCTGGACTTCTCCGAGTTCACCTTGGACGCCGTGGTCGGCGAGCTGCGAGCCGCTGGTCACCGTCGGGCTGTTGTCATGCCCTTGCTGTTCACCAGCGCCTTCCACCTGCGCAAGGACGTCCCCGCGGCCATTGCGGAGGCGGAGCGGAACCACGGGGTGACCCTGCGCGCCACCGAACCGATTGGTTTGGGCGCTGATGTGGCTGAGCTCCTCGTGGCTCAGTGGCGAAAGGCTCACGGCCACCGCGAGGAGGCCGATGCAGTGGGAGACGCGGTGGTCTACGCCGTCGGGTCCTCCGTGCCGGGCGCCAACGAGGCGGTCGAGGATTTGGCCACCGAGGTAGGCCACTTGCTGGGTATTCCCGCCCGGGCGATCTTCGCCACCGGCGGGGGAATTAGCGTGGCCCAGCACCGCGAGGAGCTGGACCAGCGCGCTGGGGCGCAGGCCGCACCCACCGCGGTACTGCCACTGTTCTTCGCCCCGGGCCTGCTGCTGGATAAGGCAGTCGATGTGCCGGGCGCGATCGCTGCGGGCCCACTCGGCACCGCGATCGCCCCGCTGGTGACCGCGCGAGTCGCCGCCCTGACCGGCGGGGCGCCCGCTGGTGCCGCGGCGAGCCACTGGACTGCAGAGAGGGTGCCGGCATGAGGAAAATCCTGCTTTTCGCCATCGCTGGTCTGGCTGCACAGCTCGTGGACGGCGCCCTGGGCATGGCCTTCGGCGTCACTGCCACGACGGTGCTGCTGATCACCGGGATCGGCCCCGCCGCGGCCAGCGCCGCCGTGCACATCGCCGAGGTGGGCACGACCGCCGCCTCTGGCACGGCCCACTGGAAGCTTGGCAACGTTCACTGGCCCACCGTTTTGTCCCTCGGCGTGCCGGGCGCGATCGGCGCCTTCCTAGGGGCGACGGTGCTCTCCAAGATCTCCACTGCGGCTGCTGAGCCGGTGGTGACGAGCTTCCTGCTCCTGCTCGGACTGTGGCTGCTCTTCCGCTCGATCTTCCTCTCCAGCGCCAAGCAGGCGTCGAAGACTAAGGAAGAAAAGCAGCGGGACACCGCGCGCCGGGCACCTCGCACCCGCATCGGCCTGGGTGTTCTGGGGATCACCAGTGGATTCCTGGACGCCAGCGGTGGCGGCGGATGGGGGCCCATGACCACCTCCACGCTGCTGACGGTTGCTAAGACTCAGCCGCGGAAGGTGATCGGTACGGTCAGCGCCTCGGAATTCCTGGTTTCTGTTGCGGCATCCGCGGGCTTCATCTTCGGGCTGGGCCCGCAGTTCCTGTCCCTGTGGCAGCCGGTGGCCGGATTGCTGGTCGGCGGTGTGATTGCCGCACCGATCGCGGCCTGGGCCGTGAGCCGCATCAACCCCACCGTGCTCGGTGGCCTGGTGGGTCTCCTGCTTGTTCTGCTGAACTCCTCGCGCCTGGTGACCGGGGGAACGGTGAGCCTGCGCGCGGTGGAGATCGGTCTGGCCATCCTCGCCGTCATCGTGCTCTGGGGCCTGTGGCGAGGCAGGGCGGGGTCCCGCGCCGAGTCGGAACCTGCTAAGTCTGAACGTGCGGAGTCCGAACGTGCCGAGTCTGAATCTGCAGAGCCGGAGTCCCGCGAGGTAGCGCCCGCTACCGGCTACGGGGCTGGGCAGGAGTCTGTTGTGGCTGAACGTGAGGCTGTGAGCGTTCGCGCCGGGAGGAATAGATAGGGGTAGGAAAGGGGTGTAGTAGGTCACAATACGAACGTGCGTTGTGACGCGCGTTACGTTATGGTTTCACCTAGAAAGTGAAGCCGATCACAGTAATAGTGGCGGGCTGCGAGCCCACCACTGACATAAGAGAACTGTGGTCGGCTAACCGCTACGAAGCCCTGGAGGATGAACTAGGTGACCGTCCAAGCAGTCGTAAGCCCCCTGGCTAGCGCAGCAGCGCAGCGCCCCAAGATCATCGAGGCGGCTAACGCCGGTGGCGGCAACAGCGCCGACCTTTTTGAGCGCATCCGCCCGTCCCACCCGGACTTCCCCCAGGCCCTGGAATTCGGCAGCACCACCAGCGCCGACGTCCTGGTTGGCACGGGGTCCGTCTCCTTCGACGCCCGCCTTGCCGGCGCGCTGGGCGCCTCCCACATCCTCGTCGCGGGTTCCGACGCCGACCGCATCTCCGTGCAGCAGTCCCTCGGCCAGCTGGTCCGCATCGGCCGCGTCCCGGCGGGCATCGCCATGCTGGAGGGTCCGGCCAGCACCTCCTCCGCGCTGGAGTGCGAGGGCGAGGCCATCAGCTACGTCGAGCTGGGCAGCGTCCACAAGTCCGAGACCCGCGAGCCGATCGTCGGCCCGGAGCTCTTCGAGCGCAACCTCATCATCCAGGCCCGTGAGAAGAACGCACACATCGTCCTGCCGGAGGGCGACGACGACCGCATCCTGCAGGCAGCCCACCAGCTGCTGGAGCAGAACGTCTGCCGCCTGACCATCCTGGGCGACCCGAGCGCGATCGCGCACCGTGCCCGCGAGCTGCAGCTGGACCTCTCGGGCGCGACGCTGACGGACCCGAATAGCGGTACCCAGCTCGAGGAATTCGCCCAGGACTTCGCGGAGCTGCGCAAGGCCAAGGGTGTGACCCTCGACGAGGCGCGGGAGACCATGAAGGATATCTCCTACTACGCCACGATGATGGTTCACAAGGGCCTGGCCGACGGGCTGGTCTCCGGCGCGGCGCACACCACCGCGCACACCATCCGCCCGAGCTTCCAGATCATCAAGACCGCCCCGGGTGCGTCCGTTGTCAGCTCCATCTTCCTCATGGTCATGGACGGCTACCTGTGGGCCTTCGGCGACTGCGCGGTTAACCCGAACCCGACCTCCGAGCAGCTCGCCGAGATCGCCGCGGTGTCCGCGAAGACGGCCGCCCAGTTCGGCATCGACCCGAAGGTCGCGATGCTGTCCTACTCCACCGGAACCTCCGGTGCGGGCGAGGACGTCGAGGCCGTCGCCGCCGCCGTCGAGAAGGCGAAGGCAGACAACCCGGACCTGCAGCTGGACGGACCACTGCAGTTCGACGCGGCTGCCGTCGCCTCTGTCGGTAAGAAGAAGATGCCGGAATCGGACGTGGCGGGCAAGGCCAACGTCTTCATCTTCCCCGACCTGAACAGCGGAAACATCACCTACAAGGCGGTGCAGCGCACGGCGAACGCGTTGGCGGTCGGCCCGATTCTGCAGGGCCTGAACAAGCCAGTCAACGACCTGTCCCGTGGCGCGACCGTCCCGGACATCGTCAACACCGTGGCGATCACCGCGATCCAGGCCGGCTAAGCACTCGACTATAAAACCACCACTCACCCCTCACCACTGCCCCGAAAGGACAATCACCATGGCACCCTCCGAGCACGATCCAGCAGCAGGCGAGATCGAATTCGTCCTGGTTCTGAACTCCGGTTCCTCCTCCATCAAGTTCCAGGTCTTGGACCCGAGCGCAGATGCGCACGAAGAGCCGTTCATCACCGGTATCGTCGAGAAGATCGGTGAGCCGAAGGGGCACATCAAGATCGCCACGGCCACCACGAAGATGGAGGACTCCCGCCCGATCCTGTCCCACTCGGTGGGCCTGGAGCGTGCATTCGGCATGATGTCCCTGCTGGGCTGCGGCCCGCAGGACCTGAACCTCATCGCGGTGGGTCACCGTGTCGTGCACGGTGGTGCCACCTTCTCCGAGCCCGTGCTGATCGACGACCAGGTGGTCTCCGAGATCGAGAAGCTCGTCCCGCTCGCACCGCTGCACAACCCGGCCCACCTCGACGGCATTAAGAACGCCCGCGCACTGCTGGGCCACGTGCCGCACGTCGCGGTCTTCGATACCGCGTTCTTCTCCACCCTGCCGGAGTGTGCTTCCCACTACGGCCTCAACAAGCAGGTCGCAGACGAGTACAACATCCGCCGCTACGGCTTCCACGGCACCAGCCACGAGTTCGTCTCCCGCGCGATCCCGAAGATCATGGGCCGCGAGCCGGAGAAGGTCAACCAGATCACCCTGCACCTCGGCAATGGTGCTTCTGCGGCGGCCATCCGCGGCGGCAAGGCGATCGATACCTCGATGGGTCTGACGCCGCTGGCTGGCCTGGTCATGGGTACCCGTACCGGTGACATCGACCCGAGTGTGATCTTCCACCTCGCCCGTTCTGGCGGCATGAAGGTCGACGAGATCGACAACCTGTTCAACCGGAACTCCGGTCTGAAGGGCATCGCGGGGGTCAATGACTTCCGCGAGATCAAGGATCTGATGGATCAGGGCGATCACGACGCCCGCCTGGCCTACGAGGTCTACATCCACCAGCTGCGTCGCTTCATCGGCTCTTACATGCTGATCCTGGGCCACACGGATGCGATCACCTTCACCGCTGGTGTCGGCGAGAACGCTGCGTTCGTGCGTAAGGATGCGATGGCCGATCTGGAGGGCTTTGGCATCAAGATCGACGAGGACCGCAACCTCAACAAGGAGGGTGTGGAGGGTCCGCGTGTGATCTCCACGGATGACTCGA
This sequence comes from Corynebacterium sp. MSK039, assembly GCF_030232315.1. Lineage (NCBI taxonomy): Bacteria > Bacillati > Actinomycetota > Actinomycetes > Mycobacteriales > Corynebacteriaceae > Corynebacterium > Corynebacterium sp. MSK039. Next base: position 136,440 of record NZ_JASPJL010000003.1, on the reverse strand, counting down.
CGATCAAGGTCTTCGTGGTCCCGACGAACGAGGAGCTGGCTATCGCGCGGTACGCGATGGAGCTGGCCGAGCAGTAGGCCTCGCCGAGCAGTGAGGGGGTAGCTGGTGGCTTGCGGGCCACCAGCTTTTCCTTTGTTTTGCAGAGTTGGATGTCGCTTTTTGGGTGTTTTGCGACCTTTAACTCTGCAAAACGGGGGAGAGGACGGCGCGCGGGAGCAGAAACGGGGAGAGGGCGCGCGCGGAGGGCTAGCTATCGAGGCCGACCCAGGTGGTGGCCCCGCTGCGCAGCTTTTGCTCCTTCCAGATCGGCACCCGCGCCTTAACCTGGTCGGCCAGCTCCGCGGTGGCGGCGAAGGCCGGGCCTCGGTGCGCGGCGGCGACGATCACGAGGAACGCCAGGTCACCGATCTCCAGCGGTCCGGTGCGGTGAGCCACCCAGGCGCGGACGTCGGGGTGGGTGGCCACGACCTCTTCCACCACTTCCCGCAGCACGTGCGCCGCGCTGGGGTGGCAGCTATAGGTCAGGGTGTCGACGAGCTCGCCACCATCGTGGTCGCGCACCACACCCTCGAAGGTGCTGACTGCGCCCATCGCTGGGGTGGCGGTGACGTCCTTCGCCGAGCTGAGCAGCGATTCCAGCGGCTCCTCGGTGATCCGAGTGTGGACGACGACGCCCGTCTGTTCCGCGACGTGCGGCGGATCGGGGACGGCTGGTCCGTGGCAGCAGCCGCTCCCGTGCAGCGTGTGGTTCTGCTCGGCAGCGCTTGACTCAGGAACGTGCGTGGGTGCAGGTGGTGAAGCTTCTGCCATCGGGGCTTGTGCAGCCTTGGCCTCGTGGTCGCCGCCACCCGCGAGCTGGTCCAGCAGGTGCTCGAGCACGCCATCCAGGACTTCCAGGCCATCGCGGACCCCGCCGCGGGACCCGGGCAGCGTCATGACGAAAGCACGCTCGGTGTTACCACGCTCTGCACCATGACACCGATCTGCGCCCTGACCCTGCCCGTCGGCACCACGCTCAGCCGCACCAACCTGCGCAGCGGAACCCGCGCTCTGTGCCGCGCTCCCTTCGCCACGGGCGGGGCTGTCGACGACCCCGGCGACGCAGCGCGAGAGCACCGCAGTGGGCACCTTGGCAGCACCCACGCGGAAGAACTCAGCGGCGATGCCCGGCAGCGGGCGGGTGAGGAAGCGTTCCACCGCATCCACGGTGACGTCGCTAGGGGAGACCCCGGTGCCACCGGAGGTGAGCACCACGTCGGGCAGCGCGTCGAGCTCGGGGATCGCGGCTCCGCCACCAGTAGTACCAGCGCTGCCGGATCCGGTGAAGAGCTGCTCCATGACCGCGGGGACGTCCGCGTCCGCGACGATCAACGCATCCGGGGTCTCGATTCCGCGCTCCCGCAGCCACTCCACGGCCAGCACGCCGGAGCGGTCCTCGTACTCGCCCGCGGCCGCCCGCGTGGAGGCGACGACCACCAAACCCGTGCGCCCCGCATTCCTCGCCCGGAGGTCCTGGGCTGCCGAGCCTCGCGCGGCTGCCGACTGCGTCGTCTCCGCGCTAGTCATCGACGCTCCAATCCCCGGACTTGCCGCCCGCCTTCGCCAGCACTCGCAGGCCCGTGATCTCGGCGTGCTTATCCACGGCCTTGATCATGTCGTACACCGTCAGAGCCGCGCTGCTCACGGCGGTGAGAGCCTCCATCTCGACACCGGTGACACCGCGGGTCTTCACTGTCGCGATGATCCGCACCGCAGGTGCAGGCTCGGTGACCTTCTCGAAGTCGATGGTGATCTTGCCCAGCGGCAGCGGGTGGCACAGCGGAATGATCTCCGGGGTCTTTTTCGCGCCCATGATCCCGGCGACGCGCGCCACCGGCAGTGCATCCCCCTTCGGCAGGCCGGCCTGGTCGCCGTCCCCATCCTGGAAGATCATGGCGAGGACGTCCTCCCGGGTTCGCAGGAAGCCCTCCGCCGTCGCGGTGCGGGTGGTCTCGGACTTGCCGGTGACGTCCACCATGTGGGCGGAGCCATCACCGCGCACATGCGTCAGCTGCGGCTGCGGGTCGGACATATTCTCCACGCTCCTTGGGGCCAAGAACTAGCTTTCGCTACACAGCTTAACTTTCGGGGCAGACACGCCTTAGCCACGGCGGCCCCGCTGCACCAGGCGCAGCCCAGCGATACCGCCTACGACCAGGACGTATACCGCCAGCAACACCAGGCAGGCTCCCAGCGCACGATCCATATCGTTGGAGCTCAACCCCAGCTCGATGAGCAGCGGCAGGGTGCGGGTTCGGCCCGCAACGTTGCCGGCGAAGGTCAACGTCGCTCCGTACTCACCCAGCGAGCGGGCGAAGGCCAGGACCAAACCCACCGCGATCCCCGGCCACGCGATCGGCAGAATGACCAAGCGTAACGTCTCGGACCTGCTCGCCCCGTCGACGGCGGCGGCGTCCTGAACGGAATCCGGAACCGAATGCAGCGCCGTCACCGCGGTCGCGACGACGAAGGGCAGGGCGACGAAAACCTGCACCACGACGACCCCCAACGTCGTGTAGGCGACCGACCATTCCGCGCGCTCCAGCAGGGGTCCAAGCAGGCCAGGGCGTCCCCAGAAAAACACCAACGCCAGGCCGCTGACCACGGGGGAGAGCACCAGTGGGGCGTAGACCACGAGCTGGATGAGCTGCGATAACCCCGGGCGGCGGTGCTGGAGGCGGGCGAGCCACAGCGCCAGGGGGACGCCGAAGACCCCGGAGAGCGCGGTGGCGACCGCGGCGGTGGATAGCGAGAGCCCCAGGGAGGTCAGCACCTCCGGGGCGGTGACGAGTTGCAGCGCCTTAGTCCACGGGATATTCAGCAGCAGCCCCAGCATCGGGCCCGCGATGAGCGCGAAGCCTGGGATAGCGAGCGCGAGCGTCCAGAGAGGGAAGGCGCGTGCGCTCACTTTTCGATCTCTCCCATTTCGATCTCCTCAGGGCCGAAGCCGTGCTCGGCGAGGATACGCTGGGCGGTCGGGGTGGCGAGCCAGCGGACGAACTCGGCGGCGGGCGTGGTGGTGGCACGGTTATCGGCCCCTGCATCCGTGCTGGCAGCGGGGTACTTATTCGGCGCGACGTGTGCGATCGGCAGGGTGGTGATCTTGGTGCCTTGGCGCTGGATGGCGGCAGCGTCGGAGGCGTAGATGAAGCCCGCGTCCACCTGGCCGGTGGCGACCTTGGTCGCGACGTCCGAGACGTTGGCCTCCTCGGAGGGGTTCTGCAGCTTAATCGGGCGGCCGGCCTTCTCGAGCGCCTCGTGGGCGAGCGTGCCGCACGGGACCTCCGGGGCGCAGATGGCGACGCGCGCGCCCTTGCTCAGGTGCTCCAGAGATGTGATTGGAGTTGTGGGGTTTTCTGCGACGGCCAGGACCAGCTGGTTGGTGGCGACGATGAGCGGCTCCCCGCGGTCGGTGACGTTGCTGAACTCCGGCAGCTGGAGGGCCTTGTCCATGTTCTTCTCGTCGGCGGAAATGAACGCATCGGCCGGGGAGCCCTGCTCGATCTGGCGGACGAGGGCGGAGGAGCCAGCGAAGTTCCATTCAATCTGCTGGCCGTCGTGTTCGGCGGCGTAGAGCTCCAGCAGGTCATCGCCGGCAACGCTGAGGGAGGCGGCGGCGAAGACGCGCAGGGGCGCGCTGCTTGCGTCTTCCGACGAGCAGGCAGCAAGAGCGAGCATCCCCGCGAGTGCAGCGGCGAGCGCGGCCACGAAGCGCGACGTGCGGCGCGTGGTGCGACGCGGCGCGCGACGGGTGGCACCGCGTGCGAGGCCGCGACCGGTGGCGCGGCGTGCCGAGCGGATCATCATGGGTCTGATCCTAGGCGAGCGCCTCGGTGGGAGCGCGCTAAGCGCATCAGAACCACGTGCGCGGGCGGATCATATTCGCCATATCCACCAGCCGGAAGCGGTGCAGATCGAATTGCGCCTGTCGCGCCAGCATCCGCAGCCCCTGCTCCAGTCCCCGCCGCAGCCCACGCTCCGTGAAGGGCACGTCGAAGAGCGGGCTTTCGCTGCTCACGTCGTTGCCCTTCTTCTTGTTCAGATAAATCCAGTTCAGCCCAGCCAGCATCACCGCCAGACGCACCTGCTGCATCCGGGGCTCGTTCGTCGGCATGATCTCCAACCGTCGCGCGGCACGCCGGATCCGGGACTCCGAGAGCCTACTCCGGTCGCTGATCAGCATGAGAATGCTGGTCAGCCGCGCCAGCCGGTGGTGCCGCGAAGCCACCGGCACCCGGTCCAGCACGCCCACCGCGGCATCCACCAGGCCTTCCGCGACGAGCTGCCGCGCAAGACCAAAGGCAGAGGACACGGTCGTGGGGTTCGTCGCCCAGACCAGCCCGTACAACCGCATCGTCTGCATCCGCAGTGTGGCGGGTTCCTGCGACAAGTGCCGCGCCGGCGGCACCTTCACATCCTCGGTGACCGGCGTGCGGTAGGCGTAGGACAGCATCGCGCCGAGCTGGGCGGTCTCGTCGTCCAGCAGCTTGGTGGTGTTGACCCCCTGCTGCTGCATGAGCAGCTCGTTCGTCGCCGCGAGCGCCAGCTTCGGCGCCGGCTCGCCGGGCAGCAGATGCAACACCTCGTTGAAGTGGTACTGCGCGGTGACGAAATCACTGCGCAGAAGTGCTGCGACACCGGAGAGCCACCGGAAGCGCCAGTCGCCGCCCAGCCAATCCTGCACCTCGTCGAGCTTGTCCTGCGCCTCCTGGGCCTGCCCCATGTCCAGCCGCGCCCGCACCATCGTCAGCGGGATCTCCACGGAGCTGGACATCTGTGGTTGCTTGGCCGCGGACTCCAGCGTGTCCAGCACTTCCCCGGGCTCCGTGTACCGCGCGGCCGAGAGCAGCGACGCGCCGGGGTCGGCTGGGTCGGTCAACGGCAGCGGGAGTGCCGCGATGACCTCCGAGGCAGCGATCTGCACGGACCGCGGGATGCCGTCGATGAGCTGGTCGGTGCGGAAGAGCATGTGCTTCGTGCCATAGGTGGATCGCTGCGCGGTGAAGCGCGTGTCCAGGTGCGCGTGCTGCACCCGGTCTCGGATCGCCAGCACCTCGCGCAGCACGCCGACCATCTGGTTTGCGAGCGTGACCGCGGAGCTGAAGCGCTTATTCGGATCCGGGTCGGTGGCCCGCAGGATCAGCCGATAGAGGGACATGTACCGCTGGAACAGCGGTTCCTCCTCCGGCGTGGGCAGCTCGGCGTCGTAGGCGCCGTCGGTGATGGGCAGGTTCACGACAAGCGATGCCAGTGTCCGCCCCACGGTGTAAATATCGCTGGCCACGGTCGGCCCGGTGCTGGCGATCTCGGGGGCCTGGAAGCCTTTGGTGCCGAAGATGTGCCCGTACGCCCCGATGCCGCTGACCGCGCCGAGGTCGATGAGCTTGACCTGGTCTTCGGTGATGATGATGTTGTCGGGCTTGAGGTCGTTGTAGACCACCCCGCGGGAGTGCAGGTAGTCCAGGGCGGGCAGGACCTCCAGCATGTAGCCGATGGCGATGTCCACCGGCAGCGTGTTGTTGGGGGACTCGCGGCGCCGTTCGCGCAGGGAGGGCCCGCCCACGAACTCCATGACGATGAATCCGCCGGGGGAGCGGGGGTCGTCAATGAAGTTGAAAATCTTCACGATGCCGGGGTGGGTGATGTCCGCGAGGAAGGCGCGTTCGGAGTCGGCGACGGCCCGTTCGTGCTCGTTCTCGGTCGCCATCAGGCCTTTGAGGACGACGTAGCGGTTCGCGACGTTGTGGTCGGTCGCGATGTAGATCCATCCCAGGCCGCCGTGGGCGATGGGGCCCAGGATTTCGTATTGTCCTGCGACGAGGTCCCCGGCCTTCAAGGTGGGCGGGTCGATGCCCTTCGCGATCGCGTCGCTGGGGTCAATGATCGCTTCTTCGGGGACGGTGGGCGTGATGAAAGGCAGGTGGACCATGCCGTCGGCGACGTTCTTGCCCTCGCGCGCCGCGCCACGCAGTTCGCGGAAGGTGGAGAGCGCCTCCCGGCGGGAGCGCTCCCCGGAGTCGACTTTGACGGGGTCGGTGGTCGCCCCGCTGGTGCTGCCGCCGACCTCGGTGGCGGAGGTGGGGACGTCAGTCTGGCTGCTCCCTTGGGCGGTGCTGCCGGGTTCGATGAGGTCGGAGAGGTCGCCGAGGTCCGCGAGGTCGAATTCTTCTTCGTCATCGTCGTCGGCGAAGGGGTCGAAGACGACGGCCTCGGTGCCGTTCTCGCCGTCGTCCTCGTCCTGCTTCCCGGCGCCGGGTTCGGTCGCCGGGCCCGTGGTCGCGTCCGGTTCGGGGTGCTCCGCGGTGCCACCGGTGACGACGTCTGGCCCGGTCGCTGCGTCCGGTTCGGTGCGGTTCACTGCCTCAGTTGGTGGTCCAGCATCCGGTTCTGGGGTGCGGCCCTGCTCCTGGATGTTCTGCTCCGCTGCGTCCTTTTCGCTCATCTTCTACTCGCCTCCCTTCTCTTCCTCGATGCCCGGAATCTGCTCCCTGTTGTATTCCTCGCGTTCCTTCTTCAACGCAGCGGATTCCTCTGGCGTGCGGTAGCGGGCGGGCAGCTCTCGCGCGGGCCCCAGGTACTGCTCGAGCCAGTGCTTATACATCCGGTTCAGCTCCCCGGTGTCCCGCAGCCGCTCGAGCGTGCGGTTGACTTGCCGGGTGAGCCCCTCGCTCTGCCAGCTCACGTGCTCGTCGTCCTCGTCGAGGGACTCCGCGCCGGGCCCCACGACCTTGCCGGGTGGTGCCATGGCCACGCCGTAGTAGCCTTCGCCCAGGGATGCTCCGATGAGATGGGTGTCCGGGTCCTGGGCGGCGAGCCCGGAGAGGATCGCGTCGTCGGAGTAGATGGCGTCCACCTGCCCCTGCTGCATGGCCATGAGGCAGTCGGTCCACGTGCGGGTCTGCAGGATGCGCTTGGGGTGGAGGTGGTGGGCCACCATGCCGGGCGGGAAGTCCTGGGAGGCGCAGACGGTCTTGTTTTTGAGGTCGGCGACAGATTCGATGCCGGAGCCCTTCTGCGTTAGTAGGCGCTCCTCGATGTGGAGGTAGGGGATGGAGAACTCCAGCGCCTTCTGGCGTTCCCGCGTGGTGGTCATGGTGCGCAGCACGAGGTCCACGTCGCCGGTGCGGAGGGCGTCCTCGCGGTGGCGGGATTCCACGTAGCGGAATTCCACCTTGTCGGGGTCGCCGAAGATATCGCGGGCGATCTCGCGGGCGAGATCGACCTCGAAGCCGATCAGGTCGGAGCTCTCCGGGTCCCGGTATCCCAGCCGGTAGAGGGACTGCGCCACGCCCACGATGAGGCGGCCGCGCTTGGAGATATTCGGCACGTTCTCCTTCACACTGGCTGCGGTGGGGGCCAGGGAGCCGAGGGGTTCCGCGTATTCGGTGTGGACGGGCTCGAGGTCTGCGGTGTCGTAGATGCGCGCCTGCGCGGGCAGGTCGGCGTCGGGCTCGCGGGCCACGATCGGCCAGGACGGGCTGGTCGGAGTGGTGGCACAGCCGGTGAGCAGGGTCGTGGTGCCGAGGAGTGCGGCGGTGCTCCGGCGCAGGCGGGAGCGGCCTGCGCGGGTGCCACGGCGGTTGGCGTTGATCATCACAGGTACTCCCTCACCCGCGGCCTGGTGCCCACCAGCGTGGTGATCGCGGCGACGGCGGTCATGATGGCGACGATCGTCGCGGTCCGCTGTGCGGCCGACTGCCCTGCGGTGAGCACGTCGCGCAGCTGCTCGCGGGACTCGCTGATCAGCTCCTGCAGCTCCTCGTCGAAGAGCGTGTAGCTGGTGCGTAGGTCGAGTTGGACGTCCTTGGGGGAGCGGTTGGAGTTCGCGACGACGGCCTGCTGGTCGTCGTCGGATGGGGAGCCCAGGGCGGCGGCGGAGGCGGCCTTGAAGTTGCCGTGCTGCAGTTCGTAGACCATGACGGCGTGGGCGGCGTCCCATTTCTGGAGGTGCTCGAGGGCCAGGACGATGCGGTGTGGGGAGACTACGGAGTCGCGGATGGACTCGAGCTCGTTGTCGATCCGGGCGATGGTCCTGGAGAATTCCTCCTGGTTGTCGTCGCCGTAGCTGCGCTGCACCAGGCCCAGCGCTTCGCCGGTGCGGGCCTGCTGGGCGGCGATGCGCTGCTGGGTGAGTGTTTCGAGCGGGCCCATGGAGGACTGGATCCAGTTGGTTCCGGCCTTCCAGGTCCAGCCCGCGCTGATGGACGCCACGAGCAGGGCGATGACCATGAGCATCGTGGCGATCAGGTAGCCGATGTTGAATACGCGGTTGGTGTTGGCCGAGAGCCACAGCTGCGCGATGATCAGCAGCACGACCGCGGCGATGAGCCCGGAGAGCGGGAACCACATCGGCGAGATCACGTGGCGTTGCTGCTCGCTGACCTGCTTGGAGGTGATGGTGTAGAGCTCTTCGGCGGCGGGCAGCATCGTCTGTTGCATCAGGTGGGAGGCCTGCGTCAGGTAGGACGCTCCGACCGGGTTGCGGAAGCGGTCATTCGCGCTCGCTTCGGAGACGAGCTCGACATAGCGGGGCAGGTTCGTCTGCAGCTGGAGGACGAGCTCCATCTCGCGGGAACCGACATCGTCGATGCCGGCGGAGGCCTTGATGATCTCCTGGCTGGCGTTGGCAATGTGCCGCTCGTAGCTCTGCGACTGGGTGGAACTCTGCTCCTTGGTCTCGAGGAACTCCGTGGTGGCGGCGGAGTCCGCGACGGAGAGGGAGTTGAAAAGCTCCTGGGCCGCGTTGGACAGCGGTTCGGTGCGGCTGACCAGGGTGTTGAGGTCGTCCTGCCGCCAGGTGGAGCTCAGCGCCATCGCGCCACCGGCGGCGAGGATCGCGGCGACGAGCAGGAAGGAGATGATCGTCAGGATCCCGGGCGTGGTGGAGATGAAGTTGAGGAAGCGCTTGGGCAGCGCCATGGCTGGGGCAATGAGGCCGCGGACCGTGCGACCGCCGGTGGGCGAGTCGTCACGATCCATCCACCGATCGGCATCGGCATAGAGCGGCGCAGACATGGCCTGATTATAGCGCAGGGCACATTTCACTTTTGCCACTCCCGTCACAAACGGTGCGTGGGGTTCTGTGGGCAAGTGAAGCCGCACTGTGCGGGGATTGTGCAGGGGGGGATAGCGGGGGATTCAGGGGTATGCAGCGGAAAGGCAAGGGTACTGGTCTGTTGGAATGTCTGCTTTCTATGGCAAACTGGTGCGCATGATCAAAGTGAACTCGCTGTCCAAGGCATACGGTGGCACCACCGTTGTCGACAACTTGGATTTTGAGGTCAAACCCGGGATCGTCACCGGGTTCCTCGGTCCCAACGGCGCCGGAAAGTCCACGACGATGCGAATGATCGTCGGGCTGGACACGCCGACCAGCGGGTCCGCCCTGATCGACGGTAAGCGTTACGCGGACTTCGACCGCCCCTTGACCAAGGTCGGCACCCTCTTGGACGCGAAGTGGGTTCACCCCAACCGCTCCGCCGTCAACCACTTGCGCTGGATCGCCGCGGCGAATGGTTTTTCCCGCAAGCGGGTGGACGAGGTGCTGGACATCGTTGGCCTGTCCAACGTCGCCGGCCGCAAGGCAGGCAAGTTCTCCCTCGGTATGGGGCAGCGCCTGGGGCTCGCCGCAGCACTCCTGGGTGACCCGGAGGTCCTGATCCTGGACGAGCCGGTCAACGGCCTCGACCCGGAGGGCATTCGTTGGGTGCGTGACTTCGTCCGCCAGCTCGCTCGCGAGGGACGCACGGTGCTGATCAGTTCCCACCTGCTCTCCGAGATGGCGCAGACCGCCGACCACCTGGTCGTGATCGGTAAGGGCAAGCTGGTAGCGGATCAGTCCGTCCACGACTTCATCAAGAGCTCCTCCCAGACCACCACGATCGTGCGTTCCGAGCACCTGGCCGAGATGGAAAACGCGCTGCGTGAGGAGGCCGTGAACTTCGAGAAGAGTAAGGACGCCGAGGGGCGCGACATTCTCGTCGTCCCGGATCACGACACCGACTGGGTGGGCGGCCTGGCCTACACCTACGGGCTGCGCCTGAACGAGCTGAGCCAGAAGTCCGCCTCCCTGGAGGAGGCTTTCATGCAGCAGACCGGGCATTCCGTCGAGTACCAGGCCAAGGCCGGGCTGGGCGCCCCGGGGATTCCGGCCACCCCATCCACCGCCGAGCTGGGTGTTCCGGTCGACGGTGCAGACAACCGCATCGAGAAGGGGGAGTAAAGAACCCATGAACCTGATTAAGTCTGAATGGCTCAAGCTCTCCACGACCAAGGCGGTGTGGTGGACCTCCGGGCTGATCCTCTTCTTTTCTATTGCCTTCGCTGCGCTGAACGGTGTCGGCGCAGGCCTGATCTACCAAACGGCGACCGAGGGCGATGGCCCGGCTGATGTCGCCGGGGTCGTCGACGCGAAGAACGCCCTGGACGCAACGGGTGCGCTGGGCGGCATGCTCGTCTTCGGCATGATGATCATCATCATCCAGGCTGTGCTCAACGTGACCAACGAGTACGCCAATGGCACCGCGAAAAACACGCTGCTCGCCACGCCGAAGCGCCTCCCGGTGCCTTTTGCGAAGGTCCTGGTCTATGGCGTGCTCGCCATGGTGTTGACCTTCGTCAGTGCGGTGCTGTCCGTGTGGACCAGCAAGTTCGCCGCCTCCCGCATCATCACCGATAACGACACGATCCTGGAGTCCGCCGGCTTCGGGGCAGACGACCTGTGGACCGCGATCGGTCGCCTGGTGCTGTACGCACTGCTCTCCGTCGTGATTTCCACGGGCGTGGGCTACCTGCTCCGCTCGACGGCGGCCAGCATCGCGGCCCTGCTGCTGTGGAAGCTTGTTGTCGAAGGTGCCGTCGTGCCACTGGTCCCGAAGATTCGCGACTGGCTGCCGCCGTACATGCCCTTCAACAACATCGACATGGCGACGATGATGATGGACACCCCGGACGCCCCGTGGGGCCAGGTCGGGTCCATCCTCTACTTCGCGGCCTTCTGTGTGATCTTCTTCATCGCCGGCCTGGTCGCCCTGAAAAAGCGCGACGCTTAAAGTCCCCGCTAGTTCTTGGTACGCCCAGCGCCGCGGTGCCCGTGAGCACCGCGGCGCTGGGTTGGAGTAAAAAATAAAAAATGGATTCGAAGAAGCAGCAGCTCGGTGTGCTGACGTTGGCGGGCTTCGCGCTGCTCTCCGCGGGCGGGCCGCTGGGGACGGACATGTACCTGCCCGCCCTACCGCTGATCGGTCGGGACCTGGGGGCGAGCCCCGCCGTGGTGCAGCTCTCCATTACCGCCTACATGGTGGGCATGGCTCTGGGGCAGCTGCTGATTGGGCCACTCTCGGACGGCCGGGGCCGCCGTGGCCTGTTGTGCTTCGGGATGGTGCTGGGGCTGATTGCCTCCGTCGTGTGCGCGACCGCCCCCACGGCGGCGGTGTTGATTGCCGCTCGCTTTTTCCAAGGCGTTGCCGGCGGCACGGGCGTGGTGCTTACTCGCGCGATGATCGCCGATAAGCTGCGCGGCTCGGCCGCCGCCCAGGCGCTGTCGGTGATGATGCTCATCATCGGCGTGGCCCCGATCCTTGCTCCGCTGCTGGGCGGGGTCATCAACGAGGCCGCGGGCTGGCGGGCGATCTTCTTCACCCTGGCGCTGATCGCCCTGGCCCAGATCCTCGTGGCCTGGCGCCAGCCGGAAACGCTGCCGGTGGAGCGGCGCCATGGTGGTGGGCCGGTGCGGATGTACCGGAACATGCTGGGGCTATTCCGCCGCCCGGCGTTCGTGGGCTATGCGATGGCTTTCGCGTTTGGCTTCGGCACGATGTTCGCCTTCATCTCCGGTTCCTCCTACGTCTACCAGGAGGTCTTCGGGCTGAGCTCGGTGGGCTTCTCCGCGATGTTCGCACTCAATGCGGTCGCGTTGCTGAGCGCGAACTCTTTGAATATCCGTCTGGTGGGGCGCGTCGGGGCGCGGCGCCTGCAGCGCGTGGCGGTGTGCTTGATCGCCGTCGGGGCGGTGGCGGTGCTGCTGTGCGCCCTCGTCCTTCCCAGGGACGTCGACGCCGCGATGTACGCCCTGGCGGCTGCGGTTTTCGTCGCCACCTTCGGGGTGGGGCTGAACATGTCTAACTCCACCGCGCTGGCCCAGGGCTTGGCGGCGGATCGCGCGGGCGCTGGCTCGGCAGTCCTGGGCGCGGGGCAGTTCGTGGTGGCCGGGGTGATGAGCCCGCTGGTGGGCCTGGGCTCCGACCGGATGCTGGCCCTGGGGCTGTGCATGGTGGCCTCGGTGGCGGTGGCCATCGCGGGCACGCTACTGGCCGCGAAGTTCGCCCCGAACGCGGAGTAGCGGCACAGCTTTAGCGTCGCGGCCGTCATTGCTCGCCGGTTGCCACTCCTGTAGCCCCGAGTTGCCCGCCGGCTGCCCCTGGGAGTGGCCCCTCCCGTAGCCCCCGGGGCGGTGCGGCTAGATCACGCGTTCGCGCTGGAGGTTATCGATGATCGCCTCCGCGGCATCCGAGAGCCCACGCAGGGCGGGCACACCGTCGCGCAGCTTGCGGACATCGGAGCGCTCCATCCGGGAGGTGGCCTGGGCGATGAACATCGCCCACTCGTCGGTGATGGTGTTCATGATGTCCACCCCCTTGTCGGTGAGGTAGAGGTCCTGGGCACGGCGGTCGTAGTCATTGGCCTGCCGGTCCACGAGGCCGTCGTTAATGAGGCGGCGGACGGTGGCGGAGACGTTCGAGGCGCGGAGGAAGCGCAGCCGGGCGATCTCGGAGACACCGCAACCCGGGTGCTGGGAGATGAACTGCAGCACCTCGATCTCGGACTGGGAGATCTTCATGTCCGCGCTGGGGCGACTCATCAGGCGGCGCGTGGCGGAGAGGAAGTCGAAGACACTGGACGCGATTTCGGCGACGTCGACGTCCGGGAGGACTTCCTTCGCCTTGTGCCCGCTGACGTTGGGCTTGGGGCGCTGGGGGGAGGTCGCTGTGCTGCTCATTACTGTTCCTCGCTCTTTGTCCTTGGATAGCTACATGCGTCAGGGGCAATTCGGTGGGCCGAAACTTTTCTTTATGTAGCTAGCCAGTGTAGGCGCGGGTGAGGCTTCTCCGTGGCATTTTGCGGGAGAAAAGTAATTGCCCTGGGCTGGGCTACTGCAGCGCGCTGGTCAGGCGGAAGACATTATCGAGGTACTGCTTGTACCACGGGCGGTTCTTCCACTCCTGCGGGTCGAGGCGGAGGGAGGCTTCGCGGTAGGCGTCGATGATCTCCTGGAGGCTGTCCATGACCGCGCCCTCGAAGGTCATGAGGGTGATCTCGTAGTTCAGCCCGAAGGAGCGCATGTCCATGTTGGAGCTGCCCATGACGGCCACCTCGCCGTCGGCGATGGCGCACTTGGTGTGCAGCACGGCGGGAGCGGGGTACTGGTAGATCTCCACGCCGGATTCCATGAGTTCCTCGTAGTAGGAGGCCTGCGCGTGCCCGACCATCATCTGGTCGGATTCCTCGGAGACATACAGCGATACCTTCACCCCGCGGTAGGCCGCGGTGGTGACGGCCTCAAGGAGGGACTCGTCGGGGATGAAGTAGGGGCTGACGATCTGCAGGCTTTCCTTGGCGTGGTGCGCCATGGAGACGAACAGTCGCAGGTTCGGCTCGGTGGTGAAGCCAGGCCCGGAGGGGACGAGCTGCATGAGCTCGGCGCCGGTGTCCTTCTTGGCGGTGGCGAGCTGCTCCGCGTGGACGGAGGGGTCGATGAGGTCCAGCGTTTCCCCGGATTCGGAATACCAATCCACGGCGAACACGGAGTTGATGATCGACACGATCGGCCCGGTGAACTCGCCCATGATGTCCACCCACTGCCGGCCCAGCTTGAGGTTGCCGGAGTTGAGGTAGCTGGCGTCGATCATGTTCTGGGAGCCCATGAAGGCGCGCTCCCCGTCGATGATGACGAGCTTGCGGTGATTGCGCAGGTCGGGCCGGCGGAACTTCCAGCGCCAGGGCTTCAGCGGCAGCATGGCGTACCACTCGATGCCCAGCCGGTCGAGCTTGCGGCCAAGCAGGTGGGATTCTGGGTACTTCATGGAGCCCACGTGGTCGTACATGAGGCGCACTTCCACGCCCCGGTCGGCGGCCCGGGCCAGTGCCTGGAAGAAGGGGTCGGTGGTTTCGTCCCAGGCCATGATGTAGATCTCGACGTTGACGTAGTGCTGGGCCTCGTCAATGGCGTTAGCGATCTCGCGGATGGATTCCGCGTAGTCGGAGTACAGCTTCCGCAGGGTTCCGCCCACCGCGGGCATCGCGGTGAGTTCGCGGTTGAGCTGCACCATGGAGAGCTGCTCTTCGGTGACGTCCAGGCCTTCGGGGACGTCCGGCTCTCCACTGGACATGTCGCGGATCAGCGCGTTGGCCTGCACCTGGATCTTGTGGCGGCGCCGGTTGACCACCGGCGAGCCGATCATGAAGAACAGCAGGATGCCGATGAAGGGGATGAGGAAGATCGCCAGCAGCCATGCCATGGCCGAGGAGGGGCGGCGCTTCTGCGGCACCCACCCCAGGGCCACGAACTTCAGGACGTAGTCCAGCCCGACGATGAGGAAGTGGTACCACTCCAGTTGGTCCACTACTCCCACCGCCATGTCGACGGGCTCTAGCCACCACATCTGCTTGTTCCTCTTGGCTGTTTAGACGCTGTAGTCGATGATGACGGGGGCGTGGTCGGAGGCTCCCTTGCCCTTGCGCTCGTCTCGGTCCACGCGCCCGGCCTCGGGCTTGAGCCCGCGGGCGTACTGCAGGTCGATGCGGATGCCCTCGTTCTTCTGGAAGCGCATGGCCTGGTAGTCCCAGTAGGTGTACTGGTCGGCGATGAGCTCCGTGGCCTGGGTCAGGCCGGCGTCCTCCAGCGCGGTGAGCCGCTTGCGCTCATTCGGGGTGACGTGGGTTTTGCCCTCGAACCAGCTGCGGTCCCACACGTCTTCGTCGCGGGGCGCGATGTTGAAGTCGCCGGTCAGCACCAACTTCTCCTCGGTGCTGTCCTCCCCGGTGGTTTTCGTGTGAGCTGCCAACGCGTCCAGCCAGGCCAGCTTGTAGCTGTAGTGCGGGTCGCGGATTTCCCGGCCGTTGGGCACGTACAGGCTCCACACCCGAACGCCGTTGCAGACCGCACCGATGGCGCGGGCTTCCTGCTCTTGCGGCGCGTTGAGGTCTTTATCGAAACCGGGCTGGCCGAAGTCGGTCTGCACATCCTCCAGGCCCACCCGGGAGAGGATGGCGACCCCGTTGAAGGAGTGCAGGCCGTGGTGGGCTTGCTCGTAGCCGGTGTCGCTGAAGTCCGGGAACTGCTTATCCGTGCACTTGGTTTCCTGCAGGCACAGCACGTCCACGTCGGAGCGTTCCAGGAAGGCTCGGACCCGGTCTTCGCGGGTGCGGACGGAGTTGATGTTCCACGTGGCGATACGCATAGATGATAGCCTACTGAAGCCTGCGGACACGCCCTGCACGGCGGGGCAGTCTGTTCGCTCTGCGGCGGCTGCCCGCCCAGCGCGCCCGGTTTTAGTCCAGCTGCAGGCTGCGGTGCCGGTGGTGCTCGGAGAAACCCAGCTCGTGGTACAGCCCCCGGCCCGCGGTATTGGTCTCGATGACCTCCAGGTAGGCCTCTGCGGCGCCGTGCCCCGCGCCCCAGTGCAGCAGCACTCGCCCCAGGTAGGTGGCCAGGCCGTGGCGTCGGAACTCTGGCAGGACTTCCACCGCGGAGTAGCCCAGGAAGGAGCGCCCGGCCTCGGTGGTGGTGATCGTCGCGCGGGTGATCGCGGCCAGGGTCCCACCGATGCGGACCTGCGCGAAGCCCAGTGTCCCGTCGATGCGCGTGCGCAGCAGCTCCAGGGCATGTTCGGGCAGCGGTTGGCCGCGGAAGTGATAGCGGGAGAGCCACTCCTCGGTGGGCTGGTCCAGCACCTCGATCTCCAGGGTCTGGCCCGCGAAGTTGGGGTGCACCAGACCCGCGTCACCGCTGAGCGCCGGAGCCTCATCGAGATCTTCCAACTCCCGGGTCATCACGAGGATCTCCGGCCCGCGCGTGCCCTCCAGGTTCTCCGCGGTCCGCCCGATCCGGTCCGGCACCATGAGCGCGGCGGGCAGCTCGTGCTGGGCATAGAAAGCCTTGATCCCCTCCACCGGCACCGGCTGCAGTGCGGCATTGGGTCCCAGCGGCACGGCGGTGTTGGAGCGCTCGGTGATCCCGTCCCCCGCGCGGCACAGCCAGCCCTCCACCCAGGCGTTCTCGATGCCGGGGAAGGCCTGCGCGATGGCCTCCTCGACCGCGCGGATGTCGCTGTTGCGCACCGGCTTGGTGCTCAAGGTTTTCAGGACGACGACGCTGCCCGCCGCGATCTCCACCGGTTCCTGTGCTGTTGCGTTGGGCTCCCGCTTCCTCGGCGCGGGGCGCACGACCAGCGGATCCACACTGAGCAGCGTGCCGATCACGTCGCTGACCTCCGGCCGACCGGACTCCGCGAGCCGGCCAGTAACCCGGCGCACCACGACCCTCACCCCCGGGCGCACGGAGACGGGATCAGTCCGGCGGGAGAGCGGGAAGCCCAGGCCGGGGACGCGGCGGGCACCGGCGGCCGCGGCGACGAGATCGGTATCCACCTCATGCGGCGCGGTGGCCTTGCCTGCTGTAGTACCCGTCCCTGGTTGCTGTGCGGAGTGATCCTTCATAGGGCGGCTAGCTAATCCTGCGTTTCGGCCGAACCGACGTCGTCGTGCCCGAAGGGATCCTTATCGACCCCCGGCAGCCAGGTCCGGTTGCCCTCGACGTTCCAACCCTCGGCCTTGAAGGTCTTCTTCGCGGCGCGCTTGTTCCGGCCGATGAGGGTGTCGGTGTAGAGGAAGCCATCCAGGTGGCCGACCTCGTGCTGCAGGCAGCGGGCGAAGAAGCCGTAGCCCTCGACGGACACCGGCTCACCGTTCTCGTCGATGCCGGTCACGCGCGCCCAGTCGGCCCGCCCGGTGGGGAAGGAGTAGCCGGGGACGGAGAGGCAGCCCTCCTCGTCCTCGTACTCATCGGGCATGGTTTCCGGGATCTCGCTGGTTTCCAGCACCGGGTTGATGACGGTGCCGCGGCGCATCGGGCCACCCTGGGCGGCGATTTCTTCCTCGGTGCGCTGCTCGCCGTTTGGCCCGTCGATGTCCGGGCAGTGGTAGACGAAGAGCCGCTTAGCGACCCCCACCTGGTTGCCTGCCAGGCCAACGCCGTGGGCGCGGTCCATGGTTTCGTGCATGTCCGCGATGAACTTCTTGAATTCCTCGGTGGGCACACCGTTGGCGTCGAGATCTGGTTCCCCAACCTTGTTGGTGGGGTTGTGCAGGACGGGATCGCCAGCGATGACGATGGGCAGAACAGTCATGGCGACCATTTTAGGGTGCGTGGCGTTGAAGGACCGAAGTGCACTAGCTTTATGGGCATGCCAGCTTCCGTGAACCCCGAAAACTCTGCTCTGAGTGAGCGGGAGCGCGCCATGCTGGAGTTCGAGCGGCAGTGGTGGCGGCACCCGGGGGCGAAGGGGGAGGCGATCCAGGATCGCTTCGGGGTGAAGCCGGTGCGCTATTTCCAGCAGTTGAATCGGCTGATCGAGAAGCCGGAGGCCCTGGACTTCGATCCGGTGCTGGTGCGCACCCTGCTGCGCCGCCGGGAGGAGTGAGCGCTGGGGTGGTGCGGCCCGTGGCTGCGGGACTGACGTACCGGCTCGGTGAAGCGGGGGAGTGAGTGCCCCGGAATAGCGTGGGATTCTCGGCGCGCCGCTGCCGTGGCGGGTGTGACTGTAGTTAAGATTTGTGTCGTGACTGATTCGAATCGACCACGCCATTCCCTCGACGACAACTTCGACGACGACCGCCCCCTCAACCTGGAGCCACAGCACGGCGCCCATGAGGACCCGGTCGACGCCGAGTTCGAGGACGCGGAATACTCCGACTACGACGCCGACGGCTACGACGACGGCTACGACGGTAGCTATGACGATGGCTACGACGATGGCTACGGCGAGCATGAGGACTATGCCGCTGGCTACGCGGGCTACCACGACGGTGACTACGGCGAGCATGGCGACTACGCCGAGTACGACGACGAGTACGCAGAGTACGAGGATGAGTACGGCGACGGCGAGTACGAGGACTACGACGACGAGTCCGCCGCCGCGGCCCAGCGCCACCACGAGGCGGGCCGCCGCCGCATCGGCGGGGCCGCGGTCGCTGGCGCAGCTGGTGCCGGGGCAGCCGGTGCTGCTGGCGCTGGCTCTGCTGGCGCAACGGCCGTTGGCGCTGGCACCGGTGAGGCCGGTGCCGCCGCCGGCGAGCCCGGCGGCCAGGTTGGTGCGGAAGCCCGCTCCGGCCAGGGTCTGCCGCTGCGCGGCCTGGCCATGGTTCTCATCGCCGTCGCCATCGCCCTGATCGCCTGGGGCGCGGTCAGCTTCGTCAACGGCGGTGACTCCGAGGACGGCAACGTCCAGGCCGGCCAGGAGGGCGAGGACACCAGCAACCTGAGCCCTGCCGAGCGGGCGCGCCTGGCCAAGGAGAAGGAAAACGCCGAGCGTCAGGCTGCCCGCGACAAGGCTGCCGACGACGCAAAGGCTGAAGCCGAAAAGAAGGCGGAGGCCGAGAAGAAGGATAACGAGAACGCCCAGAACCAGGGGGCGCTGAGCGACAAGGACCGCGAGGCCACCCACGTCACCGTCCTGAATAACTCCCCGATCGAAGGCCTGGCCGGGCGCACCGCCGACGGCCTGCGCGGCGAGAAGTGGGATGCGAAGTCGATCGGTAACCTGCCGGATTCCGCGTACGTCTTCCGCGAGTCCGTCGTGCTGTACCCGGCCGGCGACGCGAAGGCGAAGGCCGCCGCTGAGCAGATCGCCAAGGAGCACGGCCTCGAGACCCGCGAGCGCAACCGTGAGATCGACGATTCTCTCCGCGACGTCCAGCTGCTGGACGGCCCGGCACCGGGCGCGGTGATTGTTGTCACGGTGAATGACATGCCTCGCTAGGCGATCTGCAAGGATAGGGGGATAGAACGCGCCGGGGTTCCGCGCCCCGGCGTCAAGTGATAGCCGCGCCAAGCAGCACTGCCGAATATGGCCGCCGTGCTGTGTCGAGCGAAGGGATGATTGGGCCGATGGACTTTCCCGGATCTGAACCCACCGTTGGACTCGAGTGGGAGGTCGCCCTCATCGACCCGGAGACCCTGGACCTGGTGCCCCGGGCTGGTGAGCTGCTCGCCGTCATGGACGAGGTCTACCCGGGCCACCGCGTGACCCGCGAGTTCATGGCCAACACCGTGGAGATGGTCACCACCGTTCACGAGGATATCCCCGCCGCTGTGGAGGACCTGCGCGAGCAGCTGCTGCAGCTACTGGACTGCGCCGATCGCATCGGCGTGCTGTTGTTCTCCGCGGGCACGCACCCGTTCACCAACTGGGGTGACCAGGAGATGAGCGACAAGGAAAGCTATCGGGAGATCATCGAGCGCACCCAGTACTGGGGCCGGCAGATGATCATCTGGGGCATCCACGTGCACGTGGGCGTGGGATCGAAGGAGAAGGTCTGGCCGATTATCAACGCGGTGATGACTCACTACCCGCACGTGCTGGCGATGTCGGCTTCCTCCCCGGCATGGGAGGGGCTGGACACCGGCTATGCCTCGAACCGCACCTTGCTCTATCAGCAGCTGCCGACGGCGGGTATTCCTTATCAATTCGCCTCCTGGGATGAGTGGGAGGAGTTCAACCGCGATCAGGATCGTTCCGGCGTGATTAACCACACCGGTTCTATGCATTTCGACGTCCGCCCGTCCAAGTACGGCACCATCGAGGTTCGCTTTGCGGATTCCACGATGGCGATCTGGGAGGTCGCGGCTATCAGCGCGTACCTGCACTGCCTGGTCGTGTACTTCGAGCGGATGTACGACGCGGGCGAGGCGCTGCCGAGCCTGCAGCAGTGGCACGTGGCGGAGAATAAGTGGCGCGCCGCGCGCTATGGGCTGGATGCGTTGATCATCACTGACCGGGAGACCACTGAGCGGATGGTCACCGACGAGCTGCGCCGGTGGGTCGCGGAACTCTCCCCGCTGGCTGAGGAGCTGGGCTGCAAGGCTGAGCTGCTGGACGTGCTGCGCCTGATCGAGACGGGTGGGGATTATGCCCGCCAGCGCGCGGCGGCCCGCGCCGCCGGTGCTGCATTGGAGCCGGGGGTGCGTACCCGGGGGGATGCGGGTGCCGAGGAGGGCTTCACCCAGCCACGAGCGTGGCGCGCGGCGGTGGAGCTGACGGCCCGCACGCTGCGGGAGACCGCCCGCGACTAGTTCGCAGCTGCCATGAGCTGCCGCCGGGGCGCCGGGGGCTTGCTCCGCCCTGGATGCTCGCTCATGCCATGCACCCGGCTCCGCGCCCCGGACACGGCTCCGCGCCCGGCATCGCACAACCCCGCTCCCCGGACGCTCCCTCTGCCCCACGTGCCCATTCTCCACGCGCCTACACACCCACGCGCGCCCATTCGTCACACGCCCTCACGCGCACATGCCCACGCTGCGCATCCGGCACGCGCAGCACAGCGCCCGTGGCTGCCATCGAAAGTGGCAACCGCGGGCGCTTTAAGCACTGGTGAGGCGCTGGGTTTTTTGGAGTTGTGAGGCCGTCGCGTGGCCTTATTGTTTTCGCCGCTTCCTAGCGGCGGTGCAGCAGCGCTGCGGCGGAGCACAGCGCGTTAGCGATCGAGGTATCGCGATCCGCGCCGAAGCCCACAGCCCAGGTCCGCTTCCCGTTGTGGGTGGCGAAGATGAAGGTGGCGGTGGCCTCGAAGATCTCGTACTGGTGGAACTTCAGGATCTCCACGGCCAGGTCGTGATCAGCCAGGATCTCGGACATCGCGGAGGACGCGCCCATCGCGGTGATGGACACCCGGGTGCCCTGCTGATCGGCGCGCAGGCCGCGGATGCTGATCTCGTACTGGCGCTTGCCCGCGGACTTCCGCTGGGAGCGCAGCTGCTCCACCTGGATGTCGTTGGGGGAGTAGGAGCTCCGGAAGGTCTTCCAGTCCATACCGCGGGCCTCGCCACGCATCGCCTTGGGCAGTCGCTGCCCGAAGCGGGAGCGGAATGGGTCCTCGGCGAAGGTGCGGGTGCGCTGGCGGCGCTTCTGGATGCGCGTCTGGGTTTGCGCGTTGAAGGTGATGGAGTTGGAGCGCAGCGCCGGGGTGGTGGTGTAGCTCTTGTGCTCTCGGCGGCTGGTCTCCGGCTTCGCGAAGCGAATCAGTGTGGTGCTCATGGTCACTCTTCCTCGTTGTGGTCGGTCCTGGTGGCGCTTGGCGGTTGTGCTTGTGCGCCGGTTGTTCGGTTCATGGACCGACTCTTAAGCGTGTGCGCTTGTTACCCCGGTGATGGAGGGGTCAGTCCGCGCCTCCACCCGGGTTGGGTACTCGCTTAAGAAGAATTGTGATCATGGGCATGAATATATCCCTTTCTTTTCACCCCCGCGAGTTGTTCAACAGCTTTTAGGCCCAAATGGGGGTGCATCAGGTGGGATAGGCCATCCCATAACGTGAGACGCGGCCCGGGGTGCGTTTCCACGGACCGCGTTTGCTGTTCCCCGTCCTTCCTTTAATTTAGGACGTCACCAGCATCACGCCTGACGCTCAGCCCTGCGGGATATGCAGCTTCTCCCAGGCCTTCCATCGTGGGGAGGGCTCCAGGAGCTCATTTTCCTCGCCACTTTCGAAGCGCTTGCCGTCGAAGACCTGGATGTGGCGGGCTGGGTCGGCCTCTTCCGCAGCACCCGGCGCAGTTGTGCTCGGTGCGGTGGCCCCCGCGGCGCCCGCATCACCCCGGTAGCGCTCGAAGCCCGGGTCGAGGTCGTGGAGGAACTTCCGCCAGCGGCCCAGCATGGCCTCGCTGGTGCGGTTCATCTGCTTCGCCCCGCCGAGCGCGAGGGCGAGCTTGCCGCGGCTGGTGTCCACCCGGCGGAACAGTAGCGGCAGGTCGAGGGCGTGGGTGGCCCCCATCCCGCTGAGCTCCAGGGAGGGGGTGGTCATGTCCAGCCGGTAGAACCACACCTTGCCGGTGGGGTGCTGCTCGGCCAGTAGGTAGGCCGGGGCCACGAAGATCGCGTGCCCGGTGAACTCGCCCACTGCGGAGCGACGCTGGAAGCCCTTGTAGTGCTGGAGCAGTTCCTCCACATCCGTGCTGACGTGCTCGGCGAGCGCGACGGTGCGTGACCACTGGTGCTTGGTGCGCAGCGGCTCCCAGCGCATGAGCCGGTACTCGTCGCGGTTATAGCCCACGAGCAGGGGCAGGTCGCGCTGCGCGTCCTTGGCCAGCGGGTGCTTGGGCAGCAGGTCGCCGTCCACGATGGGCGCGAAGGGCCCGGATACCCCTGGTGCGTAGCGGAGGTTGTGGGCAACGAGGGCCTCGGTGATCTCGCCCAGTTCGGTGGCGGTGGCATCGAAGAGGTCATCGATGCTGAGCCCGCCGGTTGCTGGGGAGGGTTCGGCGCTAGCAACCGTGGACGTGGCCTTTGCCTTGTCCGCGCCCTTGCCCTTGTGTTTGGTCTTAGCCTCGTCCTTTTCGACGAGCCCGCGGATCCGGGCGAGCTCCGCCACGGCCTGCTCGCGCCAGTACTTCGCATTCTCCGGCGTGTGCACCATCGCTCCCGCGGGGGACTGGGCGATCGCGCCGGCGATCACGCCCTCCAGGGCAGGGCTGGTCATCAGCGCGGTGACCATCGCCCCGCCCGAGGACTCGCCGAAGATCGTGATGCGCTCCGGGTCGCCACCGAAGGCGCGCGCGTTGGCCTGGATCCACTTCAGGGCCTCGATGATGTCGGAGAGCCCGGCGTTGGTGTCGATGCGCTCGTCGTCGAAGCCCTCTCCGAAGAAGAGCTGGCCGAACATGCCGAGCCGGTAGTTCACGCCCACGTAGATGGAGTCCGTGGCCTGGGCGAAGTGCTCGCCGGAGCGCTGCGGATCGGCCGCGGAGCCGTGGACGTTGCTGCCGCCGTGGAGGTGGACCGCGATGGGTCGGCGCGCAGTGGCGTCGATCGCGTGCTCCTTATTAATAGGGGCTGTTGCGTTGCCCGCGCCCGTGGCAGCTTCCGCGCCCGTAGCGATGTTTACATCCGTGGCGCTGTCCGCATTCGTCGTGTTGTTGCCCCGCACCGTGCCGCGCGGCACGACGACGCTCAGCCACAGGCAGTCCTCGGAGCCGATCCAGCCGGTGGCCTTGTTGCGGAATTGGTAGCAGTACTCGCCGTCCGCCCGGGCTTCGAAGGTTCCCTCCCAGGGGTCGATGGGCTCGGCGCGGCGGAAGCGGCGGGGCCCAATGGGCGGCTGGGCATAGGGGATGCCACGGAATGCGGCAGTACCGGTTTCCGCGTGCCCCTTGACCCGGCCGGTGGTGGTCTGGACGGTCCAGAAGTCACCGGGCGCGGGGCGCTGGCTCACGCCCGCCTGTCCGGTACTTTCCTTCTTTTCAGGGCCACCCATCTTTCCTGCACCGACCGTGTTCGCGGGTTCCCTCTTCGCCCCGCCTGCTACCGATTCCGCCATCGCGCTAGTTCACCTCAGCGGCTGTGCGTGCCAGGAAGAGCAGCTGCGCGGCACCGACGGAGTGGATCTCGGTCGGGTCCACGGACTCGTCGGCGGAGTGGATGCGGGCCTGCGGCTCGGCCAGGCCGTAGAGCGCCAGCTCCGCGCCCGGGTGGGCGGAGAGCAGCTTATTGGTCAGCGGGATGGAGCCGCCGGAAGCGACCTCCGCGATGTCCATGTGCTCCTTGCCGGCAGCCGCAGCGTAGGAATCGCCCAGCGCGCCAGCCAGGCGCTGCAGGGCCGGGCCGGTCAGGTCCGCGCTGAAGGGCTCGGCCAGGGACTCGCGCTCGATGCTCATCTTCGCGTTCGGGGCGTGCTTCTCCAGGTGGGCGACCAGCAGATCCTGGCACTCCTTCGGCTCCATTCCCGGCGGCACGCGCAGGCTCACCACGGCCGCGGACTCGGCCGGTACGGCGTTGACCGCGTCCTTGACTGGCAGCGCGTCGATTGCGGTGACGGTGATCGCCGGGCGGGCGACGGTCAGGTCATTGGGCTTCAGGCCCTGGTCTGCGCCGTAGACGTCCACGCCATCCAGCACGCCGGCGTCGCGGCGGAAGGTGGCCTCGTCCGGGCCAACGCCCTCCCAGGTGGTGCTCGGCGCCAGGCCCTCGACGGCGACCAGGCCCTTCTCGTCGTGCAGGGTGCTGAGCAGCTTGATTAGCTCCACGGTCGCATCCGGGGCGGCACCACCGAACTGGCCGGAGTGTAGCGGCTGCTCGAGGGTCTGCAGGCGGACGGTGACCGCCGCGGAGCCGCGCAGGGCGGTGCACAGGCTCGGCACGCCCACGGAATCATTGCCGGAATCCGCGATGAGGAAGACGTCCGCGGCGAAGAGCTCTGGGCGCTCGGCCAGCAGGTTCTCCAGGCCATAACCGCCGCGCTCCTCGGAGCCCTCCACGACGACCCGGATTCCGACCTTCTTCAGAACCGGGTACTGCTCAGCGAGCTCGTTGAGGGCGCGCAGGGTGCCCAGGTGCATGCTCACGGAGCCCTTGCAGTCCGCGGTGCCGCGGCCGTACCAGCGGCCGTCGCGCTCGGTCAGCGTCCACGGGTCGGAGGTCCAGGCATCGGCGTTGCCGGCGGGCTGGACGTCGAAGTGGCTGTACAGCAGGACGGTGGGGTAGCCGTCCTCCGGCTCCCGAAGGCCGATGACGGACTTTGATCCGTCGGAGGTGGGGTAGGCCTCGACGGGAACCCCGACCTCCCGGAACTGGCGCACGACCCAGTCGGCGGCGCCGTCGTTGTGCTCGTCGAGCTCAGGCACGGAGTGGATGGACTGGAAAGCGATGAGTTCGGTCAGCGCGTCCTTGATAAAGGGCAGTTGTGCCTCGAGGGCCGCGCGGGCCTCGTTCGGGGTAGGAATTGCGTTATTTGTCATGGGATCCAGGGTAACGCTTTTCCCAAAGTTGCGAACCTTGCACTCAAGGGGTGTGAGTGCTAAAAACGGTGTTAGCACTTGCACTGGTTGAGTGCCAGATAAAAGAACGATCGAGTTCAGTGAGGACGGGTGGAGCGGCACTTACCCGTCCGTGCCGTCGCGGGCGCTGGATTCGACCCGCATGTGTCGCACCAACTCTAACGGAGGATCTGAAGCCTAATGGCGAAGATGATTGCATTCGACGAAGAGGCCCGCCGCGGTCTTGAGACCGGCCTGAACACCCTGGCTGACGCCGTCAAGGTCACCCTGGGTCCGAAGGGCCGCAACGTTGTCCTCGAGCGCAAGTGGGGCGCACCGACGATTACCAACGACGGTGTGACCATCGCTCGCGAGATCGAGCTGGAGGATCCGTACGAGAAGATCGGTGCCGAGCTGGTCAAGGAGGTCGCGAAGAAGACCGACGACGTCGCCGGTGACGGCACGACCACCGCTACCGTTCTGGCTCAGTCCCTGGTCCGTGAGGGCCTGCGCAACGTGGCTGCCGGCTCCAACCCGATGGGCATCAAGCGCGGCATCCAGGCTGGTGTCGCGAAGGTGACCGAGCACCTGCTGGCCAACGCCAAGGAGATCGAGACCCAGGAGCAGATCGCCTCCACCGCTGGCATCTCCGCTGCGGACGAGGAGATCGGCAAGCTGATCGCCGAGGCTATGTACAAGGTCGGCGATGGTGAGCTGAACAAGGACGGCGTGATCACCGTCGAGGAGTCCAACGCTTTCGGCGTGAACCTCTCCGTCACCGAGGGCATGCGCTTCGATAAGGGCTACATCTCCGGCTACTTCGCCACCGACATCGAGCGTGGCGAGGCTGTCCTGGAGGATCCGTACATCCTGCTGGTGAGCTCCAAGATCTCCAACGTCAAGGATCTGCTGCCGCTGCTGGAGAAGGTCATGCAGTCCGGCAAGCCGCTGCTGATCGTGGCTGAGGACATCGAGGGCGAGGCGCTGTCCACCCTCGTTGTGAATAAGATCCGCGGCACCTTCAAGTCTGTTGCTGTTAAGGCTCCGGGCTTCGGCGACCGCCGCAAGGCTCAGCTGCAGGACATCGCGATCCTGACTGGCGGCCAGGTTATTGCCGAGGAGGTCGGCCTGAACCTGGAGACCGCCGACCTGCCGCTGCTGGGTACCGCCCGCAAGGTCGTTGTCACCAAGGACGACACCACCATCGTCGATGGCGCTGGTTCCAAGGAGCAGCTGGAGGGTCGCATCAAGCAGATCCGCCAGGAGATCGAGAACGCCGACTCCGACTACGACCGCGAGAAGCTGCAGGAGCGCCTGGCGAAGCTTTCCGGCGGCGTGGCCGTCCTGCAGGTCGGTGCCGCCACCGAGGTGGAGCTGAAGGAGCGCAAGCACCGCATCGAGGATGCCGTGCGTAACGCGAAGGCGGCTGCCGAGGAGGGCATTGTCCCGGGCGGTGGCGCTGCACTGGTGCAGGCTGCTCACGTCCTGGAGGACAGCCTGGGCCTGGAGGGCGACGAGGCAACCGGCGTGCAGATCGTGCGCGCGGCCCTGGCTGGTCCGCTGAAGCAGATCGCCCGCAACGCTGGCCTCGAGCCGGGCGTTGTGGAGGACAAGGTCAACAACCTGCCTGCCGGCGAGGGTCTGAACGCCGCCACCGGCGAGTACGTGGACCTGCTGGCCGCTGGCATCTCCGACCCGGTGAAGGTGACCCGCTCTGCGCTGCAGAACGCTGCCTCCATCGCTGGTCTGTTCCTGACCACCGAGGCTGTGGTTGCGGATAAGCCGGAGCCGGACGCTCCAGCGATGCCGGACGCAGACGCCATGGGTGGCATGGGCGGCTTCTAAGCCCCGTCACTGAGCCCCGCTGCCTAAGCCCTAGGGCTCGCGTTCTGGGTTCCTCGCACCCCGCTGGGGTGTGGGGGGTATCGAAGGCTCCCGCTGGAAATCATCAGGATTCCCAGCGGGAGTTTTTTGCGCTTTTCAGACGGAGGATAGGGGAGGGGTGGGGAGGGATATCCCCTTGCGGGTTTTAGTCGCTCTATGCGGTGTTCCGGGGCGTGTTGTTGTGGCCGGTGGGCGCGCTGTGCTCGTGTGTATGCCTGAGCAGGCGCTGCCGCTTAGGAGATTCTCAGGAAGGCTGAAAAGCCGCCCTAGGTTCTAGTTGGAAATGTTTTTCAACTGCCTTGTCTGGGCACTTCCTGAGAGGGTGCCCTTAGGTTAATTGCAGGTTAACCAGCGGAGATGTTCGATCGGGGCGGGTGGTGAAAGGTTATAAATGTGATCCTTCTCACATGTTGGCAGGAAAACGTTATCCTCTCTTGACATAAGTGTTTCCTGTGCCATAATCGGTAGCCGTAACGCGCTCAGCGTTGATCCACTGTAGGTCCCGTGAAAGTGGCGGGGCTGTCATATTTTTCGAGGAGTTCTTATGAACGTCGACATGATCACCACCTTCCTGAACGACTTCTCCACCTTCTGGAAGAACATCTGGGAGTTCCTGAAGCCGATCTTCAACATCGTCCAGGGCAAGGACAACTTCGGCCCGGTCGGCAAGGAGAACGACCTGAAGAACCTGAACGAGCTGGCTAAGGCTTTCGGTAAGAACCCAACGGTCGGCGAGGGCTACACCCCGGCTGACAAGCCAGCAGGTTCCTCCGAGAACAAGTAGTCTCCCCGGAAACCGCGCTGGTTTCCGCTTGCCGCTAGGGCACTAGTGGCGTACCCCGCCCCGCCCGGCGGGGCCCTCTAAAAACAGTTTCCCCACTCGCCTGCGGGCGAGCGGACCTACACTCTAGGAGTTTCCATAATGGGTAACGCAACCTTCTTCTTCGAGACCATGTCCAACGTCGCTGACTGGATCGGCGCACTGTCCAAGCTGATCGGCCTGCTGCCGAACTTCCTCCAGGCACTGGGCTTCTAATTTAAGCCTCGCCTAGAGCGACCGAACCCCGCCACCATCACGGTGGCGGGGTTTTGCTTTGCCAAAATGCGCCCGCGCACTCCGCCGCGCACTGAATGGCTTCCGCCAAGCGGTGCGGGCCACGGTTCCTCATGCACTTTAAGGGGAGGTGTAGTCCACCCCCGGGGTCGTTAAGCAGTAGAATGGAAGGCGTAGAAGTCTCACTCACTAGGCCGAAAAACAGGTGCACAGCATGAGCAATACCAACGAAGAAGACATGCACTTCGTCGACCTCGCGTCCACCGAGGGGTACATGGTGGATGACTCCGATGAAGACGACCCGGTACTGATCACCCCAGACGGCGAGCGCGTCGACACCTGGCGCGAGGACTACCCCTACGAAGAGCGCATGAGCCGCGATGAGTACGAGCACATCAAGCGCGCTCTCCAGATCGAGCTGCTGAAGTGGCAGAACTGGACCAAGGACACCGGCCAGAAGCACATCATCCTCTTCGAAGGCCGCGACGCCGCCGGTAAGGGTGGCTCCATCAAGCGCTTCAACGAGCACCTCAACCCGCGCGGCGCCCGCACCGTCGCCCTGGAGAAGCCGACCGAGCGCGAATCCACCAGCTGGTACTTCCAGCGCTACATCCAGCACTTCCCGGCCGGGGGCGAGATCGTGTTCTTCGACCGCTCCTGGTACAACCGCTCGGGCGTCGAGCGCGTCATGGGATTCTGCACCCACGCGCAGCACGCCGAGTTCATGCGCGAAGTCCCGATGCTCGAGAACATGATCATGGGCTCCGGTATCTCCCTGACCAAGCTGTGGTTCTCCGTGACCCAGAAGGAGCAGCGCACCCGCTTCGCGATCCGCCAGGTGGACCCGGTCCGCCAGTGGAAGCTCTCCCCAATGGACCTGGCCTCCCTGGATCGCTGGGATGATTACACCCGCGCGAAGGAGGAGACCTTCCGCTACACGGATACGAATGAGTCCCCGTGGATCACCATTAAGTCGAACGACAAGAAGCGTGCTCGCATCAACGCGATGCGCTACGTGCTCAGCAAGTTCGAGTACACCGGTAAGGACCACGAGGTCGTGGGTCAGCCGGACCCGCTGCTGGTCAAGCGCGGCCGCGACCAGATCGGCGACTAAAACCCTCTAGCTGCCCGCGGAGCCCGCGGGGCAGCGGGGATTCTGCGGCGCGTTCGTCACGCGCTCACGGCGAAGGGAGGGCTACCCGACCAGGGTACCCCTCCCTTCTCGTTTCCTACGGCGCCAACTCCGCGACGATCGCCGCAGCTGGCCCCGGCCGCGTGAGTTCATATTTCTCCCCGGCCCACAGGTTCAGATACTCGCGATTGCCGGTCTTATCCGCCGCGCTGCGCAGGCCGGAGGTCAGGTAGTGCAGCTCTGGGTACACTTTCCACTATAGTGGAGTTACATTCTCGACCTCCTGCCAACAGCGATGGCGGGAAGATTGGCGGTACTAAATTGCGCACTTCCATTCTCTCCACTGTGGTGGCAACTCTCCTGACTGTTTGTGCTTCCCCAGCTGCGTTTGCAGCTGAAGATAGTCCTAAAGCGGAGGAAAATCCTTACTCTATTTTAGAGCTATCCCAAGGAGAATCTGTTTCAGTTCCTCATGGATATGACATCGGTTTTGTAGAAGAAAAGCCATCTTTAGCTCAGATGGCTCGTTCTGCCAATACCGCTCCATCCTGCGTCCAGGCGAGGGTGGAAAAACTTGCTGTCCAGGTTTATAACAACTGCGAGTCCGATATGAGAGTCAAAGTTATTATGACCGCCAACACGTCTCCTATTTTGGGGGCTAAAGACAGCGCCTGCAATACGATTGCTCCAGGTACCAGGTCAAATGTTAGATGGATCATCCGCGGAAACGAGAAGGTAGATAGGGTAGAACTTTGCTAAGAAATATTTCTAAAACCTCCAAGTGGATTATTTCCATTCCGGTTGCTTTTTCACTACTGTTCGTTAGCCCAGCTCCAGCTTTTTCGGCTGTGAAAAAAAATGAACTGGGCATGTATACAGTGAAGTGTCAAGTTGTAAAGAATGAACCGGGAAACCCAATAGTAGGGTTGGTTTACGGCAATCATCCGAAAGATCCTACAAAGGCGGAGAAAGATGCGGATTTGTACACGAACAAATTCGGAAAAAATGTGCATAAAAGGCACTGCTACCCTCAGCCTAGATATACAAATTCTGGAGCTTTCACTGTAGACGGTGATCCGATTTAATATGTCTGGCGAAACGCTGCTTTTTACAACTTACTTCCTCGCTCGAGAGTCTGACCTTGAACAATTCCATAAACAGTATTTAAAAAGAGTGGATAAGGCGCGAGCGATCACACAGATACTCTATGTAACTGACGAAATTACACATGGGGGAGACGAAGTAATTCGCGAAGTCATGATGCAAGATTTCCGTAGGGATATGCGAGACTTTGGCACTTACCCATTTGATGAATCTGAATGGGGTTTGTATAGCCTTTCATGTGTGGCTAAAGACGTTGACGAACCCGCCATGGAAGGGGCTGGTGTCTCTCGACTATGGCGTGATTTGGCATTAGGTGAAGAGACAGTGCCTAGGGAATTTACCAGTCATGTAAAAGCCGTTAATGTGTCGAGCGATGGCAGAAGGTTCCCTCT
The DNA here is from genome assembly GCF_030232315.1 of Corynebacterium sp. MSK039. NCBI lineage: Bacteria > Bacillati > Actinomycetota > Actinomycetes > Mycobacteriales > Corynebacteriaceae > Corynebacterium > Corynebacterium sp. MSK039. The sequence goes on along the minus strand of NZ_JASPJL010000003.1, from coordinate 105,814 downwards.
GGGATCTATTTGTGCTTGATTGTGATCCAGAAATTCAACGGAATATCCATATGATAAATGCCGTCACCTCTTGATTAAGGTGTCAGCGTGTAGTCTGGACGATTAGGCTAATCACTGGTGCACATATCCGGTGGCTCCATCAAGCGCTTCAACGAGCACCTCAACCCCCGTGGTGCGCGCACCGTCGCCCTGGAGAAGCCGACCGAGCGCGAGTCCACCAGCTGGTACTTCCAGCGCTATATCCAGCACTTCCCAGCCGGCGGCGAGATCGTGTTCTTCGACCGCTCCTGGTACAACCGTTCCGGCGTCGAGCGCGTCATGGGATTCTGTACCCACGCGCAGCACGCCGAGTTCATGCGCGAAGTCCCGATGCTCGAGAACATGATCATGGGCTCCGGCATCTCCCTGACCAAGTTGTGGTTCTCCGTGACTCAGAAGGAGCAGCGCACCCGCTTCGCGATCCGCCAGGTCGACCCGGTCCGCCAGTGGAAGCTTTCCCCAATGGACCTGGCATCTCTGGACCGTTGGGATGACTACACCCGGGCGAAGGAGGAAACCTTCCGCTACACGGACACCAACGAGTCCCCGTGGATCACCATTAAGTCCAACGATAAGAAGCGCGCCCGCATCAATGCGATGCGTTACGTGCTCAGCAAGTTCGAGTACACCGGAAAGGACCACGAGGTCGTGGGCCAGCCGGATCCGCTGCTGGTCAAGCGTGGCCGCGACCAGATCGGCGACTAAAATCCTCTAGCTGCCCGCGGAGCCCGCGGGGCAGCAGTGATACTGCAGCGCGTTCGTCACGCGCTCATAGCGAAGGGAGGGCTACCCAACCAGGGTGGCCCTCCCTTTTTCGTTTCCTACGGAGCCAGCTCCGCGACGATCGCCGCAGCTGGCCCCGGCCGCGTGAGTTCATATTTCTCCCCGGCCCACAGGTTCAGATACTCGCGATCGCCGGTCTTATCCGCCGCGCTGCGCAGGCCGGAGGTCAGGTAGTGCAGCTCCGGGTACAGGCTCGGGGCCAGCGGCTGGAAGCGGTCGGTGAAGGCATTGCGGATCGCACGCGCCGGCTTGCCCGTGAACGTCGTGGTGATCACGGTTGGCCGCCCCTTGAGCGTCTGCAGCGCCTGCTTGTGCGTCGTCTTCGTTCCCGCCTCCGTCGCCAGGAGGAAGCGGGTGCCCACCTGGGCGGCAACCGCGCCGTGCTCCAGGGCCTCCGCCACGTCCTGCTTGGTGGCGATGCCGCCAGCGGCGATCACCGGCTTATCGGTGGCTTTCTTTGCATGGGCCAGCAGCGCGGCGAGCGAGTACGCGCAGCCCTCCTCCGGGGTGGAAAGCACCGTGCCCCGGTGACCACCGGCCTCCTTGCCCTGCAGCACGATGGCGTCGCAGTCCGTGCCCGCGAGATGCTCGATCTCCTCCGGGGTCGTGGCGTTGAGCACCACCAGCTTCTGCTTGGCGTGCAGGGCGTCCACGACCTCCTGGGCCGGGTAGCCAAAAGTAAAGGACACGACCTTGGCGGTGGAGGAAAGCGCGATCTGCACCTTCTCCTCATAGTGATCATCGGTGTTGCGAGGGGCGTCCGGAAAAGAAGCCCGCACAGCCGAGTAAGTACCCAACTGTTCGCGATAACGCTGCCACTTACGCAGCTCCGGGGCGGAGAGAACCGAGTGGGAAGGTGGGGAGAAGATATTCACCCCGAAGGGTTGGATGGTGAGATTTTCTATTACTGCAAGGCGTTCGCGGAACGCATCGGGGGAGAGGTAACCCGCGGCCATCATGCCGAGCCCACCGGCGTTGGACACGGCGGCGACGAGCTCCGGGGTGGACGGGCCTCCGGCCATCGGCGCCAGGACGATGGGGCGTTCCAGGGACAGAAACTCACTCATGGGGGCTCTTTCCTAAGGGTTGATGGGTGGTGCGTGTGTGCGGGCTATCGTTCGGGGTGATTGCGCTTGCGTTTGGCCTCCTTGTAGGAGGCGAAGCCCATCGCCGTGGTGGAGCCGACCGCGAACAGCAAGATCAACGCCATGAGTACATTGGCCTGTAGCTGCGGCATGTCGTTGAGGGCCGGTGGTGGCCAGAAGAGCATCACCAGCAGGACCAGGATTGACGCAACGGATAGGAGCCTCAGCGCCAGCAGCTTCTTCATGGGGGCCTCTCGTTTGGTCGGTGGTTCATGGCCGGGTGGGGCCTTTAGCTTTCCACGCTATCGCGGATCGGGCACGTGAAAAACCCCGTCACGGGTTCTTTCCGTGACGGGGCATGCGGTTGCCCGGAGTGTAGTGAAGGCCGGTCCTCATTGCGCCTTTTGCAGAGTTTGTGGTCGGTTTTCAGGTGTTTTGCGACCTTAAACTCTGCAAAACCGTGTGGGGCCCGGGCGTGCCACCCGTGCGGGGCGGAGCGCGCGAGGAGAGTGAGAGGCGCACGGATGCGCGGCTTGCTCCCGGGCGTGCTGCCCGCGCGAAGGCTGGGCCTTAGAGCGTCGGGCGGGGGAGGTGATCCGAGCTCGGGGTGTGCTGCTGCTTCGCGGCGTCCTCGCGGTTGCCCCGCACGAACTTTTCGATCAGCAGGATGGTGATCGGGAACTCCGCGACCATGAACAGGGCGATCAGGATGATGAGCTGGGTACTGCCCTCCAGTGCTGAGAACTCAGCTGGTGGTGCGACGAGGAGGTAGATGAAGGCGACGACGGCCACTACCGCAAGGACAATGATGAATGCATGTTTCTTCATGGGAATGCAACCTTTAGCTCTGTCGATCAGGGCCTTGTTCTTTCGACGTTAGCGGGGCAGCCGGCTCGGGTAAATGCTTTTGGGGGAAAATCTAAAGTGAATTTTTGATAAAGAAACTCCCGCCACCGGTGGCTGAAAACCACCCGCAGCGGGAGTAGAGGGTGGTGCGCACCCAGCGCCAGCGCTTAGGCCGGGTTCGTGGTCTCCTCGCCGTTGACGATGATCGTGCGGCCCGCATCGCGCCAGCCGATGGAGCCATTGGACACGTTGATCGCGTCAATGCCGTTGAGCTCCAGCCACTGGCAGGCCTTCGCCGACCGGCCGCCGGACAGGCAAATGATGTACAGGTCCTGGTCCAGGTCCAGCTCGCCGTAGCGCAGCTGCAGCTCGGACAGCGGGAGGTTCTCGGCGCCCTTGGCGTGCCACTCCGCGAACTCATTGGCCTCGCGGACGTCCACCAACTGGACGCCCTCTGGGACGTCTTCTGCTCTCATGGATTCAAAGTCACTCATGCCCGCCATGCTACTAGCTGCAACTTGTCGTGCTACGTCAAGAGTTATCAAGCCCCAAAAGGCAAATAAGCTCTGGCCCTCAGTTCGAAACTGGGGGCTATCTTTCTACCTGGGCAAGGGGTTCGTTGGGCCCCTGTTCAATTCCACCCTGCGCATACAAAAAGCGCCCGCCCCACAGCGGGGGACCGGGCGCTGAGAGCCTAAGAAGCCTTACGGCTGAAGCCTAAAATCCTAAGCCGTTACTTCTTGGCGCGCTCGATGGCGTCGGTCAGGATCTTCTCCGCGTCAGCAGCGGTGCCCCAGCCCTCGCCGCGGGCCTCCTTGCCCGGCTCGAGGTCCTTGTAGTGCACGAAGAAGTGCTCGATCTCGTCCTTCGTGAACTGGGAGATGTCGTCCACGTCCTGGTACTGGTCGAAGCGCGGGTCGTCGAGCACGCAGAGCAGCTTGTCGTCGCCACCGGCCTCGTCGGTCATCTTGAACACACCAACCGGGCGGGCCTTGACAACCACGCCTGGGAACAGTGGCTCCGGCAGGATGACCAGCGCGTCCAGCGGGTCGCCGTCCTCGCCGAGGGTGTTGTCGATGAAACCGTAGTCAGCCGGGTACGCCATCGGGGTGAAGAGGTAGCGGTCCAGGTGAACCTTGCCGGTCTCCTCGTCGATCTCGTACTTGTTGCGGGAACCCTTCGGGATCTCGATGGTGACTTCGATGCTCTGAGCCATAACTCGCGCCATCCTTAAAATCGGTGTCTGCTTGAAGCGCCTCGTGGCGCCTGACGTACATGCAGGCCCCATTCTAGTCGCAGGATAAGGTGGAACCTACTAACTCGCCCGCCCCTGCCGCCCACACATTGTCAGGATTGAGATTTTGGAAGCTGAGAAGAAGTCCTCTTTCCGCCGCTGGCTCCTCGCGGTGGTGGCGTTCCTCGTGGTCGCCGCCGCCATCATCGCTGGCGCGGTGGTTCTTTCTCAGCGCCCCCATTACGACGTCGCCCCCGCAGCGCTTCCCCGTCCTGACGAACCAGTGATGGTTGAGGCCAGCCCGCCTGCCACCCCGGTGGACTTGACCGAGGTGAAGAAGGCAGCGAAGGACCGGCAGCTGGGGCGCCTGTCCGCGGAGATCACCGACCTGGAAACCGGTGAGGTGATATACGCCAACAATGAGGGCAAGCACCTGGTGCCGGCCTCCTCGACGAAGGTGTACACCACCGCCGCGGCCCTGCTGGCGAAGGGGCCGCAGGACCGGCTGGCGACCTCAGTGGTCAAGGGTGAGCCGGGCGAGCTGATCCTCGTCGGGGAGGGGGATATCACCCTGTCCCGTAAGCCGGGCTCCGGCTTCTTCACGGACGCCCCGGCCATCAGTGAGCTGGCGGATCAGGTCCGCCGCGCCCTGCCGCCCGAGGAGCTGAAGAAGATCACCAAGATCACGGTGGATAACTCCATGCGGGAGAAGTCCACCTTCCACAAGAGCTGGGACCTGGTGGAGATCGGGATGGGCAACGTGACCTTCCTGGATTCCGTGATGATCGACGCCGGTCGCATCATCCCCACGGAGAACTACTCCGCCCGCAGCAACACCCCAGCCCGGGACGTGGCCCAGGCACTCGCCGAGGACATGGGGCTGGGGGAGAAGCTCAAGACCAAGAAGCTGAAGCTCGAGGTCTCCGATGAGCCCGTGGACCCGGCCCACCCGACCGCCGAGGAGCCGCTGGGTCAGGTGCTCTCCGCGCCACTGAGCACCCGCCTGCGGGACATGATGCTGCACTCGGACAATATGCTCGCCGAGGCCATCGGCCGTGAGGTGGCGATCAGCCAGGACCTGCCGGGCACTTTCAAGGGCGCGACCGAAGGCGTGCTCAAGGTGCTGAAGGACAACGGCGTGGATACGGAAGGCGCGGTGCTGCACGACACCTCCGGCATGAGTGAAGACAACCGCCTGAGCGCGCATAACCTGAACTCCGCGCTGGGCAGCAAGAAGCTGCACGCCCTGCAGCAGGACCTGCCGGTCGCCGGTGCGGAGGGCACGCTGCGCAACCGTTACCTCGCGGGCAGCGGGGCTGAGGACGCCGCCGGGTGGGTGCGCGCGAAAACCGGCACGCTCGACGGGGTCAACGCCCTGGCCGGCACGGTGGTCACCAAGTCCGGCCGCCCGTTGAGTTTCGCTTTCCTGTCCAACACTCCCGGCGACGTCGGCGGCGGGCGCGAAGCTCTCGACCGGCTTGCCGCCGCCGTGTACCGGCTTTAGTTCTATCGGCAGTAGCCGCGCCGGGTGACCGGGGTCAAGCACTGGGGAGGAGGAATACCGTGAGCACCGCAGCGGATTTCCGCGCCTGGCTCGCTGGGCTGCGCGCCACGCACCCGGAGCACGCCGCGCAGTTGGCCGAGGGGCTGGTCTACCTGGGGGTCTCCGGGGGTGCGGACTCTCTTGCGCTGGCCTATACCGCCGCCGGGATCGCCAAGAAAGACCTGCCGGGGGCGAGCTTCCGCGCCCTGGTGGTGGATCACCAGCTGCAGGAAGGCTCCGCCGAGGTCGCCGCCACCGCGGCCCGGATCTGTGAGGAGATGGGCATCCCGGCCCAGGTGCTCACCATCGACGTACCCGGCGGCCCGGGCGCGGACGAAGCCGCCGCTCGCGAGGCCCGCTACCGCGCGCTCGGGGCCGCGGCGGCGGGGCGGCCACTGCTGGTGGCGCACACCGCCTCCGATGATGCGGAAGGGCTGCTGCTGGGCCTCGCCCGCGGTTCCGGGGCGGGTGCGCTGGCCGGGCTGCGACCCATCACTACACCGGCTGGGTACCTCACCGTCGCGAATGACCCGTACCCGCCAGCGAATCCTGCGCAAGGCAACGAGGAAGCCGCCAGCGCTTCCCATGCTGCGGCCACCCACCAACGCCCGGATAGCCAGCAGTCAGCGGGTGACCAGCACCTGGCGAGTAACGAGCACCCGGCCATTGCTGTGGGCGCCGCCTGGCTCGGCCGCCCCCTGCTGGCCAGTACTCGCGAAGACACCGAGGCCACCTGCCGCCGCGCCGGGCTGAGCTTCTGGTCCGATCCGCACAACTCCAGCCCCCGTTTCCGCCGCTCCCGGGTCCGCCAGGAGCTGCTGCCCCTGTTGGAGGACATCCTTGGCCCCGGTGTGGCCGACTCCCTGAGCCGCACCGCCCGCCTGCTGCGCGAGGATGCCGACTACCTGGACGCCGCCGCCCACGCCGAATACGCCAGCCTCACCGCACAGGCAACCGAGCTCGAGCATGCTGGGGGCCACGCGCACGCTGACAATTGCGAGCGCGCCCAGGGCCGCACGCAAACCGAGGAACACGAGCAAGCTAAGGGGCACGCGCACGCCGAAGACCACGTGCCCGCAGCTGAGCTGCCCTGCGCCCCGCTCGCCGAACTGCCCACCGCCCTCCGGCGCCGCGTGATCCGCCACTGGCTTGCCGGAAAAACCGGACCGTTGACCTACTCCCACTTGAGCCGCATCGACGCCCTCGTCACGGATTGGGCCGGGCAAGGCGGCGTGTCCGTCCCGTGGCATACAATGAACGGTTATGAGGCTTTAGGCAGAGGCCACGCCCACCCGCCGAGCCCGCCACCAGCAGGGGCACCGCCCACCGGGCAACGCCGCACCCGGCTGGTGGTGGCGCGGCGCGGCGGCGTCCTGCGCCTCGTGGCGGAAGAATCACACAAGCACCCAAAGGATCGACGAGCACATGACTGATCAGAACTCGACCTGGACCAAGAAGAGCACCGACATCCCGGCCCACCCCTACGGTGACGACCTGGAAGCAGTCCTGATCGACCAGGACACCCTCCACTCCCGCATCCGCGAGCTCGCCGCCGCGATCGACGAGCGCTATCGCGACGCCCCGGAGGACCTCATCCTCGTCTGCGTGCTCAAGGGTGCCGTCTTCTTCATCACCGACTTCGCCCGCGAGCTGGAGATCCCGAACCAGCTGGAGTTCATGGCCGTCAGCTCCTACGGCAACTCCACCAGCTCCTCCGGCGTCGTCCGCATCCTGAAGGACCTGGACCGCGACATCGAGGGCCGCGACGTCCTGATCGTGGAGGACATCATCGACTCGGGCCTGACCCTGTCCTGGCTGATGAAGAACCTCACCAACCGCAAGCCACGCTCCCTGTCCGTCGTGACCCTCTTCCGCAAGCCGGAGGCCGTCAAGGTTGAGATCGAGGACCTCATCGAGGTCGGATTCGACATCCCGAACGAGTTCGTGGTGGGCTATGGCCTGGACTTCGCGGAACGCTACCGCGACCTGCCATTCGTCGGCACCCTGAAGCCGGAAGTTTACGAATAAAGCGGTCACGCACTTTTGAGCCAGCGCCCGTTCGTCCGCGAGTGGTGCTGGCCACACCATAGCGCTGGGAAAACACTGCGCGGGCACAACTAACTGATGGGAACTATGGACAAGAACAAGGTCCTGAGGATCGCGGGGATCGTCGCCGCCGCCCTCATCGCTATTTACGTTTTTGGCGTGCTCACGGACAGCGACCGTGGTTTCGACAAGGTCGACACCTCCATCGCGATCAAGGAGCTGGACGCCAAGAACGTCAAGGAAGCCGAGATCAAGGACCGCGAACAGACGGTCCAGCTGAAGCTGAAGAAGCCAATTGAGGTTGAGGGCAAGGATGGGATCGAGCAGATCACCACCCAGTACCCGGCCCGGGCCAGCCAGCAGATCTTCGACGCGGTGAAGGGCTCCGAGGCCGAGAAGTTCGACACCCACGTCTCGCAGGACTCCTTCATCGGCGGGCTGTTGATGATGCTCCTGCCGATGCTGCTGATCTTCGGCCTGCTGTTCTTCATGCTCACCCGCATGCAGGGCGGCGGGGGTATGGGCCCGTTCGGTTTCGGCAAGTCCCGCGCCAAGGACCTGCAGAGGGACAACCCGGATACCCGCTTCGACGACGTCGCCGGTGCGGACGAGGCCGTCGAGGAGCTCGACGAGATCCGGGACTTCCTCTCCGACCCAGGTAAGTACGAGAAGCTCGGCGCGAAGATCCCGCGCGGCGTGCTGCTCTACGGCCCTCCCGGCACCGGTAAGACGCTGCTGGCCCGCGCCGTGGCTGGTGAGTCCGGGGTGCCGTTCTACAGCATCTCCGGCTCCGACTTCGTGGAAATGTTCGTCGGTGTCGGTGCCTCCCGCGTGCGCGACCTGTTCAAGCAGGCGAAGGAGAACGCGCCCTGCATCATCTTCGTCGACGAGATCGACGCCGTCGGCCGCCAGCGAGGCGCCGGCATGGGCGGCGGCCACGATGAGCGCGAGCAGACCTTGAACCAGCTGCTCGTGGAGATGGATGGCTTCAACGGCCGCGAGGGCGTGATCCTCATGGCCGCGACGAACCGCCCGGACGTGCTCGACCCAGCACTCCTGCGCCCGGGCCGCTTCGACCGCCAGATCCCGGTCACCAACCCGGACCTGGTCGGCCGCGAACAGATCCTGCGCGTCCACGCGGAGGGTAAGCCGCTGGCACCGGACGTCGACCTGGCCTCCCTGGCCAAGCGCACCGCCGGCATGTCCGGCGCGGACCTGGAAAACGTCCTCAACGAGGCCGCGCTGCTGACCGCGCGCGTGGACGGCAACGTCATCACCGGCGACGCCCTGGAGGAAGCCACCGACCGCGTAGTGGGTGGCCCGCGCCGTACCTCGAAGATCATCTCCGAGCACGAGAAGAAGGTCACCGCCTACCACGAGGGTGGCCACACCCTGGCGGCCTGGGCGATGAAGGATATCGAGCGGGTTTATAAGGTCACCATCCTGGCCCGCGGCCGCACCGGCGGGCACGCGATGACCGCCGCGGAAGACGACAAGGGCATGTACAACCGCTCCGAGCTCTTCGCCCGCCTCGTCTTCGCGATGGGCGGCCGTGCCGCCGAGGAGCTGGTCTTCGGTAACCCGACCACCGGCGCGAGCGCGGACATCGAGATGGCCACGAAGATCGCCAAGGCCATGGTCGTCGAGTACGGCATGAGCCCGCGTGTGGGTGCGGTGAAGTTCGGCGAGGAGCAGGGCGACCCGTTCGTCGGTCGCGGCGGTGGTGGCCAGTTCCACCCCTCCGAGAAGGTCGCCGCCCTGGTGGACGAGGACGTCCGCATGCTCATGGACAAGGCCCAGAACATCGCCTACGAGGTCCTGCGCGAGCACCGGGACTACCTGGACACCCTGGCGGAGAAGCTGCTCGAGAAGGAGACGCTGCGCCGCCCGGACCTGGAGGCAATCTTCGAGGGCATCACCCCGCGCGAGGTTGCGGAAATCTTCCCGGGCCAGGACCTGGACCGCCCGAAGGACTACCGCGAGCCGGTGAAGACCCCGGTCGAGCTGGCCAAGGAGCGCGGCGAGGAGCCGCCGAAGCGCAAGGATTACTTCTCCGCTGCCCGCCGCGCGCGCATCGAAAAGCGCAAGCAGCAGCAGGAGGAACAGGTCAAGCAGCTGGAGCGAGAGCAGGAAGCACGCCAGGAACCGCAGCGCGGTTTCGAGCTGCCGGAGCACGAGCGCCCGGATAACCCGTGGACTTCAGACGACGCCCCGACCACCCAGATCCGCCCGGTCACCGAGGCTGGGGAGCAGGGGGCCACAGAGTCCCCGGCCGCCGGCGAGCCCGCACCGCATGTGCCTGGCCCGGACGCGGAAGAGCCTGAAAGCTCGGATCCGCAGAGCCCAGCGCCAGGGCCATACACCGGCGGGCGCCACGCCCGCCGCGACCCCGCACAGCACCCAGGGACCAGCGCCTACGGCGACGGAACCGACCAGGGTGAGCCGGGTGGACGTCATCACTCCGGCCCGGAGGGGAACAACCCCACCGACGAAGAGAAGAACTAAGGAAGGCGGCGAACACCGACATGGCTGATTCGACCACGTCTGAGTCGACGAGGCACTTCGACCGCGAGCGCGCCGAAGCCGCCGTTCGCGAGCTACTCATCGCCGTGGGGGAGGACCCCGACCGCGAAGGGCTGGCCGATACCCCGGCCCGTGTGGCGCGCGCCTACGAGGAGGTCTTCTCCGGCCTCGGCACCGACCCCACCGAGGTGCTCAACACCACCTTCAACGAGGACCACCGGGAGCTCGTGCTGGTCAAGGACATCCCGTTCTACTCCACCTGCGAGCACCACCTCGTGCCCTTCTTCGGCCACGCCCACATCGGCTACATCCCGGGGCGTTCCGGGAAGGTCACCGGGCTGTCCAAGCTGGCCCGCCTGGTGGAGGGCTTCGCCCGCCGCCCACAGGTCCAGGAGCGCCTGACGACCTCCATCGCCGACGCGCTGATGGAACGGCTGGACGCCTCCGCGGTGATCGTCGTTATCGAGGCCGAGCACCTGTGCATGGCGATGCGCGGGGTGCGCAAGCCGGGCGCGAACACCGTGACCTCCGCCGTGCGCGGCGGCTTCCAGAACAACGCCGCCACCCGCGCCGAGGCCATGGCGCTGATCCGCGGGAACTAGAACCCCAGCACTAGCGCCCGGGCCAAGCGCACCAACAGCGAACCCTGCGGGAACCAACCCTAGAAAGACTTGATGATGCAGCCTGCACAGTCTGCTCAGCCTGACCAGCCCACCACGCCGGAGAAGAGCACCCAGCAGAACCAGTCGGCCACCCCGCCGCGCACCAAGGTGATGGGGAGCCTCAACGTCACGGAAGACTCCTTCTCCGACGGGGGCTCCAACCCGGACACCGCCACCGCCGTGCGCCATGCCCAGCAGATGGTTGACGCGGGCGCGGACATTATCGACGTCGGCGGCGAATCCACCCGACCCGGCGCCCAGCGCGTTGACCCGGAAGTCGAACGTGGGCGCGTGACCCCCGTGATCGCGGAGCTCTCCGCGCTGGGTATCACCACGAGCGTGGACACCATGCGCGCCGCCACCGCACTCGCCGCTGCGGAGGCCGGGGTGGACATCCTCAACGACGTCTCCGGTGGCCTCGCGGACAAGGACATGCTCCCCGTCGCCGCCGAGACCGGCCTGCCGATCTGCCTCATGCACTGGCTGACCGACCGCTTCGAAGGCGCGGAAGGCTACGCGGATCAGAGCGCGGGCACCGGCGTGGATGTGGTCACCGCCGTCCGCGAATGGCTGTTGCGCCGGGTGGACGCCGCCCTGGCCGCGGGGGTGAAAGAGGAGAACATCATCCTGGATCCCGGCATCGGGTTTGCGAAGTCCCCGGCGGATAACTGGCAGCTCCTGGGGGCGATGGGACAGCTCAACGAGCTGGGTTTCCCCGTGCTGATCGGCGCCAGCCGCAAGCGTTTCCTCACCGCCCTGCGCCCTGCCAGCGACGGCCTCCCGGGCTCCCCGGAGACGGCGGACGACGCCACCGCGGCGGTCTCCGCGCTGGCGGCCCAGGCGGGCTCCTGGGCGGTGCGGGTGCACAACGTGGCCCCTTCCCGGGCAGCGGTGGACGTGGCTTATTACTCCCGCTTGGGCGACGGCCCGGCGGTGGCAGAAGGGTGGCGAGCGCGCCGTGGCTGATCGCATCGAACTTATGGGCCTGAAGGCCTTTGGCTACCACGGGGTCCACGACTTCGAGAAGGACGAGGGCCAGAACTTCGAGGTGGACATCGTCGTCTGGACGGACTTCGCCACCTCCGCGGCCTCGGACGACCTCTCCGACACGATCTCCTACGTGGACCTGGCGGACATCGCCGTCGCCGTGGTGGAGCAGGAGCGCTTCGACCTGATCGAAACGCTCGCCGCCACCATCGCCGACCGGATCATCGCCCTCGGCGGGGCACACGCCGCGGAGGTCACCGTGCACAAACCACAGGCCCCGATCCCGCACCACTTCAGCGACGTGCGGGTCGTCGCCCGCCGCAACCTCAAGCAGCAACGAGGCAGGTAACACCGTGGCGAGCAACAGCGCCGGCTGGCGGGTGGCCATTGGGCTGGGCAGTAATATGCCCGGCGACCAGGGCAGCCCGGAAGCCATGATCCGCGCGGCCGCCAGCGCCGTGCTCGATCTGCCCGGCACCCAGCTGCTGGCAGCCTCCCAGGTCTACGCCACCCCGCCGTGGGGCGTGGTCACCCAGGACGAATTCCGCAACGCGGTGATCCTCGTGGCCACCGAACTAGAGCCCCTTGACCTGCTCCACGCCTGCCAGAACATCGAGAACGAGGGCGGCCGGGTGCGCCTCCAGCACTGGGGGCCGCGCACCGTGGACCTCGACCTGCTGGCCGCCTACGACGCCGCCACCGGCGAGCCGGTGATCTCCGCCGGGCGCTGGGGCGAGGAACTCATCCTGCCGCACCCGTACACCACCGCCCGGGGCTTCGTGCTCGTGCCCTGGGCAGAGATCGCCCCGGAGGACCCGCTGCCGCGCGTGCCCGGCTCCCCGGCAGGCCCGGCCGCAACCGCCACGGTCGGTGAGTGGCTGGCCCAGCTACCCGAAGAAGAGACCGCGGGCATCACCCAGCTCGGGGCACTGCTGACCGGTCCGGCCACGCCCGGGGAGGCTGGGGTTGACGTCCTAAAAAGCGAAAACAACGAGCCCAGGAACCGCGACGAGCCCTGGGTAGACTGAAAAACATGAAGAAGATGAAGCAGGTCGCGCCCATGGCGCTGGTGGCTGCAGCAGTGATCGCCGCCGCCTTCGCCTGGGTGACCGCGCTCGGCTTCTATGCCCACTTCCCGCGGATCGAGCTGGCGACCAGCAGCGTGCTGTGGATCGCCGCGATCATCTGCGGGGTGCAGGGCTTCATCATGCGCAAGAAGCTGCAGGATAACGCCATCGGCCTGGACCGCAGCCAGGTCAACCCCATGACGGTCGCGTTCAGTGGCGTGCTCGGCCAGGCCGTCGCGTGGATCGGCGCGATCTTTGCCGGAGCCTACGGCGGGATGGTCCTCTTCCTGGTCTTCAACGCCGGACACCTCGTCGTCGCGCAGGAGGACACCCCGGGCGCGATTGTCGGGATGCTCGGCGGGGCGCTGGCCGCGGTGGCGGGCAAATGGCTGGAACAGAACTGCCTCACACCACCGGAAGATGGCGGGGTGCCCGGTGAATAACAGCGTCAACAGGTAAGGTGACCAGCATGAGCAATCGGGAGAACTGGAGCCAGAACGCCGCTGCGGGCGGCGCCGAGCAGACGGACGGGCAGAACAGCGGGCCGCGCGTACTGATGGTGCTGCTCGTGGTGCTGGCGCTGATCGCCAGCATCCTGATGCTGTTCCTGGATTCCGACCTGTGGCTGAAGATCGCGGTCATCGCCGCGCTGTGGGCCGCGTTCCTGGGCATCGTGCTGGTCTCCAAGTACTCCAGCGCGCTGCGCGCCGAGCAGAAGCGCGTGAACACCCTGGAGCGTGCTCACCGTGCGGAGATGGAGCGCGAGGTCGCGGGCCACCAGCAGCGCGAGGCGGCGCTGAAGGAGAACTACACCCGCCAGCTGCGCAACCAGCGCGATGAGCACCTGGAGCAGCTGCGCCACGAGCTGATCTCCCTGCGGGCGCAGCTCGCGGAGATGTCCGGCGAGGAGCTGGATGACGAGCAGACCGCCGTGCGCGCCCGCGCCGAGCGCATCATCGAGCTGGACCGGGGTGGGTCGCAGCCGGCCGACCGCCGCTACCAGACCGGTACGTCCGGGCAGGCTGAGTGGAAGCAGCCGCAGGCTGGGCAGGCCAAGAAGAGCGCGGCGCGCAGCAGCCAGCCGGGTGCGTCCGCCCGCGCCGCCTCCTCCGCAGGTTCCCCGACGCTCGGACACAACAGCGAGCCGAGCTCCGACCGCCGCGCCTCGGCATTCTCCACCGGCAGCTTCGCCGCCGTGAAGTGGACCGGGGACAACACCGAGGAGACCACGCAGATCCCGATCGTCGTGGACTCCAGCTCCTCCAGCAGCGCGCAGACCAGCGCGCAGTCGGGTGCCTCCGGCGCGCAGGCTGCAGCCAACCGCGGATCCGAGGCCGCCGAGCCGAAGGCCGCGGGCCGTGGCCAGCACGAGCAGCGCGAGGCCGCGCAGGCTCCCCAGCAGGAGCGCGCAGCCCAGCCCGCCCCACGCACCGAGCCGGCGTTCCGCGCCTACGAGCCGAGCCAGGCCGCTGCCGAGCAGGCTACGACCGAGCAGGCCAGCGAATCGGCACAGAAGCAGGCCGCGCCGCAGGCTGAGCAGCAGCGCGAGCAGGCCGCCAAGCCAGCTGCCGATGAGAAGCGTGGCGCCCACGAATACCGCGCCGGCCGTCGCCGCGCGGACGAGAACTCCGAGGGCCTGACGGTCGCAGAGCTCATGAAGCGCTTCCAGCAGAACGACAAGAAGTAGCTCGAACCGCGACCTAAAGATCTCGCACCGCGACCCAAAGACTCAGCATGATTGATCGCCAACCCCCACGCCTGAGCGTGGGGATTATTTCTGCCGGCGCCGTCGGGCTCGCCCTCGCCGAGGCCTTCACCCGGGCCGGGCACCACGTCCACGGCATCCACGCCCACTCCGAGCGCTCCCGGGCACGGGCAGCCCAGCGCGTCCCGGGCACCCCCATCGTTTCGGTGGCCGAGGCCGCGATGGCCCAGCTGGTGGTGCTCGCCGTGCCGGACCCGGTGTTGCCGGAGGTGGCCGCCGAGGTGGCCCACACCGTCCGCGACGGCCAGATGGTCATGCACACCTCCGGGCGTAACGGCTGCCAGGTGCTCCAGCCCATCACCGACGAGGGCGCACTCCCGCTGGCCCTGCACCCGGCGATGGGCTTCGTCGGCACCCCGCAGGACACCGACAACCTGCTGGGCTGCGGCTGGGGTGTCACCACCGACTCCGAGGTCGGCCAGGCAGTCGGCGAACTGCTCGTCCAGTCCCTCGGCGGTGTGGCCGTCCACATCGCGGAGGACCGCCGCCCGGCCTATCACGCGGCCATGGCCCACGCCGCGAACCATCTGGTCACCCTCATCTCGGACGCCCACTCCATGCTCAACGCGGTGCTCGATAAGCCGAACGACCCGGCCGCCATCGAGGGGGAGGGGGAGTCGAGCGAAGCCCGGCTGCTGCTCAACTCCATCGTCCGAGCCGGAGCGGATGCCACCCTGCGCGAGCACCTGGGCGCCCTGACCGGCCCTGCCTCCCGCGACGACGCCCCCGCCGTCCTCGCGCACCTCGAGGCACTGCGCCAGCTCTCCGAAAACTCCGCCGACCCTCACTCCCATGACCTGCACCTGCGTTATCTGCCGATGGCCGAGCGCACCGCCCAGGCAGCCGGCTCCCCGGAGGTCGAGCGGGCGCTCATGGCCTACCGCAGCGAACACGGTCTGCCGGGTGGACTAACCTAAGGCGCATGACCAAGAATCAGCCCAGCCCCCAGGCCGACCCGCAGGCAAACCCCCAGCCCTTCCGCCGCGGCGAAGCCACCCTGATGACCACCATCGACGAGTTCAGCCAGGTCACCCGCGCCATGCGCAAGGCCGGCAAACCGGTCTGCCTCGTGCCCACGATGGGCGCGCTCCACGAAGGCCACCTTTCCCTGGTCAAGGCAGCAAAGGCAATGCCGGGCGCCTTCGTCGCGGTCAGCATCTTCGTCAACCCGCTGCAGTTTGCGGAGGGCGAGGACCTGGACGCCTACCCCCGCACCCTCGACGCCGACGTCGAAAAGCTCAAGGCCGCAGGCGTGGACGCCGTCTTCGCACCCTCTGCCCGGGAGATGTACCCCAACGGCCCCCGCACCACGATCCACCCCGGCCCCGCCGGCGCGATCCTGGAGGGTGAGCACCGCCCGACCCACTTCGCGGGCATGCTCACGGTCGTCAACAAGCTCTTCCAGATCTCCCACTGCGACCACGCCTTCTTCGGTGAGAAGGACTACCAGCAGCTCGTCCTGGTCCAGCAGATGGTCAACGACCTCAATATGGAGCTGCGCGTCCACGGCGTCCCGATCGTCCGCGAGGGCGGGGGACTGGCGCTGTCCAGCCGCAACGTCTACCTCTCCGACGAGGAGCGCGAGCTCGCCCTCACCCTCTCCGCGGCACTGACGGCCGGTTCCTTCGTCGCCGAGGACGGCGCGGATGCGGTGCTGTCCACCGCCCGTGCCATTCTCGACGACGCCGAGGGGGTTGAGGTGGACTATCTTGCTCTCCGTGGCACCGATCTCGGCGAGGCCCCGGAAACCGGGGACGCCCGGCTGCTGGTCGCCGCTCGCGTGGGCAGCACCCGGCTGATCGATAATGTTGGCGTGCCGATTGGTGTAGGGTTCAAGAACTTGGACCCCGAGCAGGGCGTAGCAAGCCCCGACGCTGCCGCTCCTGCCACGCCCGACACCGCAACCGAGAGCTAGGAAAGTTAGGTTCATCCCTTGTTCCGCACCATGCTGAAGTCAAAGATCCACCGTGCGACGGTTACCCAGGCCGACCTGCACTACGTGGGTTCCTGCACTATCGACGCAGACCTGATGGACGCCGCCGATATTCTCGAGGGCGAGCAGATCGACATCGTCGATATCGATAACGGCAACCGGCTGACCACCTACGCCATCACCGGCGAGCGGGGCAGCGGGGTCATCGGTATCAACGGTGCGGCCGCCCGCCTGATCAGCCCCGGCGACCTGGTGATCATCATCGGCTACGGCATCTTCGACAATGCCGAGCTGGGGGATTACCACCCGAGGGTGATCTTCGTCGACGAGAACAATAAGCAGATTGAGCTGGGGGAGGACCCGGCCCACGCCCCGGCTGGCAGCGGCCTGAAGGACCCGCGCCACCCGGAGGCTTAAGAACCCCGGACGCGCTCTCGGTGGCGTCCGGGCGATGCAGTAGTCTGGTGGGGTGACTACAAAGAATCCATCCACCAGCAATGATGAAATTCCCGAGCAGATGCGCGTGCGCCGCGAGAAGCGCGAGCGCATCCTTGACGAAGGCCGTCAGGCTTATCCAGTAGAAGTTCCCAGGACTCACACGCTGGCGGAGGTTCGTCAGCAGTGGGCGGTCAAGCCCAAGGAGGATGACCCGGAGGCAGCGGAAAAGCTCGCCGCCCTTCCGGAGGGGGCGACCCTCCTCGACGTCGGTGAGGAAACGGACAGCGTCGTCGGCGTGGCCGGCCGCGTGATGTTCGTCCGCAACACCGGCAAGCTGGCCTTCGCCACCCTGCAGGACGGCGACGGCACCCAGCTGCAGGTCATGCTCTCCCAGGCAGAGATCGGCGCGGAAGCGCTGGACCGCTGGAAGGCGGAGGTCGACCTGGGCGACATCGTCTTCGCCAAGGGACGCGTGATCTCCTCCCGCCGCGGCGAGCTCTCCGTCATGGCCCAGCAGTGGACCATGGCCGCCAAGGCGCTGCGCCCGCTGCCGGTCGCGCACAAGGAGATGAGCGAGGACGCCCGCGTGCGTCACCGCTACACCGACCTGATCATGCGTGAGGAAGCCCGCAAGAACGCCATGACCCGCATCAAGGTGATGCGCGCCCTGCGCCACGCCCTGGAGCGTCGCGGCTTCAACGAGCTCGAGACCCCAATGCTGCAGACCCTGCACGGTGGTGCCGCGGCTCGTCCGTTCGTGACCCACTCCAATGCGCTGGATATCGACCTCTACCTGCGCATCGCGCCGGAGCTGTACCTCAAGCGCGCCGTCGTCGGCGGCCTGGACCGCGTCTTCGAAATCAACCGTAACTTCCGTAATGAGGGCATCGACCGCTCCCACAGCCCTGAGTTCGCGATGCTGGAGACCTACCAGGCGTACGGGGACTACAACACCGCTGCGACGATGACCCGCGAGGTCATCCAGGAGGTCGCCGAGGAAGTCTTCGGCACCACCAAGCTGACCATGCACGACGGCACCGAGTACGACCTCGGCGGCGAGTGGCCGGTCATCGAGGTCTACCCCTCCCTGAATAAGGCGCTGGCCGAGAAGTTCCCGGATCAGCCGGAGGTCACCGTCGATTCCACCGTCGAGGAGCTCAAGGCACTCGCGAAGGTCATCGGCCTGGAGGTTCCGAAGGACGGCGGCTGGGGCCACGGCAAGCTCGTCGAGGAGATCTGGGAGTTCCTGTGCGAGGACCAGCTGTGGGGCCCGGTCTTCGTCTACAACTACCCGGTCGAGACCTCCCCACTGGTGCGCCAGCACCGCACCGAGCGCGGCGTGACCGAGAAGTGGGACCTCTACCTGCGCGGCTTCGAACTGGCGACCGGCTACTCCGAGCTGGTTGACCCGGTCATCCAGCGCGAGCGCTTCGAGGACCAGGCACGCCTGGCTGCGGGCGGCGACGATGAGGCCATGGTTCTCGACGAGGACTTCCTGCAGGCGATGGAGCAGGGCATGCCGCCGACCGCCGGCACCGGCATGGGTCTGGACCGTCTGCTGATGGCCTTCACAGGCCTGGGCATCCGCGAGACCGTGCTCTTCCCGTTGGTGAAGCCAGAGAAGTAATCTTCCTCTCGGCTGCATAAAGCCACACACCGCCCATGGTGTGTGGCTTTCTTTATGGGAATCCGCGGAAATTGTGATCTGCGCCATGTTGCCAAGTTATGATTAATAAGATCATTATCCGCACATGGTGATGCTCGGCGGATCGCAACGAGCGATGCGTAGGGCACCTCTACTGAAAGGTGGCTACCAGACAATGAGCGACTCCAAGAAGCTCAACGACTCCACCCCGGGGCTGAACAACGTCAAGCGTGACGCCATTGGTGTCGTTATGCGGGCGCTGTCTCGTTTCACTGGTTCCGACTTCGCAGAAAAGTACAACCTCAACAAGGCTGTCGACCGCGCGGCCTACGAGACCGCCAAGGGCGGCATCCGTACCGCCGGCGCGATGAACCGCCAGTTCAAGCGCATCAAGGGCTCCGGCGACCCGGTCCGTCTCCCGAAGCAGAACGAGGGCGACGTCCAGCAGTTCGAGCCGGGCAAGGCTCCATTCGACCTGAACCCGACCGAGGACCAGCAGATGATCCTCGACGCGGTACGCGAGTTCGCCATCGAGCGCCTGCGTCCGGCCGCCGCGGAGGCCAACGACGAGTCCAAGCCGACCGAGGGTCTGCTCGACACCGCTGCTGAGCTCGGCATCGCTCTCGTGAACCTCCCGGAGGAGTTCGAGGGCATCGCCAGCGCATCCGGCGCCAGCACCAACGCCCTCATCGCCGAGGCTCTCGGCTTCGGCGACATGGGCCTGGCCGTCTCCATCCTCGCCCCGGCAGGCGTGGCCAACACCATCACCAACTACGGCGACGACTCCCAGCAGAAGACCTACCTGCCGTCCTTCTCCGGCGAGTCCGTCCCACCGGCAGCCGTCGTGGTCTCCGAGGCCCGTCCGATGTTCGACGCCTTCGAGCTGCAGACCACCGCGAAGCTGGAGGGCGACGAGGTCGTCCTCAACGGTGTGAAGACCATGGTCCCGAACGCCGCAGAGTGCGAGCTCTTCGTCATCGCTGTCGAGCTGGACGGTGTGAACACCTTCGTCATCGTCGAGTCCGGCACCGAGGGCCTCGAGGTCGAGTCCGACCCGTCCATGGGCCTGCGCGCCGCAGCCCTGGGCCGCGTGATCCTCAAGGACGTCCGCGTCCCGGCCGCCAACCTCCTGGGTGGCGCGAACCTCTCCGACACCGACCGCACCGAGCAGTACGCGGAGATCATCCGCCGCTCCCGCCTGGGCTGGGCCGCACTGGCCTCCGGCACCGGCGAGGCCATCCTCGAGTACACCAAGAAGTACGTCAACGAGCGTGAGGCCTTCGGCGAGCCGATCTCCCACCGCCAGGCAGTGGCCTTCATGGTCGCCAACCTCCGCATCGAGCTCGACGGCCTGCGCCTGATCATGCTGCGCGGCGCATCCCGCCTCGACCAGGGCCTGTCCTACCACCGCGAAGCCGGCCTTGCCCGCCGCTACGCCTCCGACAAGGGCATGGTCATGGGCCTGGACGGCGTCCAGCTGCTGGGTGGCCACGGCTACACCAAGGAGCACCCGGTTGAGCGCTGGTACCGCGACATGCGAGCAATCGGCGTTGCCGAGGGTGTCGTCGTCATCTAACCCGCCATAACAAGACTTTTGGCATCTACGCACAACACAGTCCCGAGAGCAGAGGAAAAAGATCATGCTTAATCTGGAACTTCCCAAGCGTCTGAAGGCGGGCGCCAACCAGGCACACCAGGCGGCCGCACAGATTTTCCGCCCCATCTCCCGCAAGTACGACCTCAAGGAGCACGAGCGCCCGGTCGAGCTCGACACCATGGCAGCCCTCGTCGAGGGCGCCGCTGACGGCGGCGTGGCCATGGCCGGCGCCACCAGCAGCCGCGGCGACAAGAAGCAGGACACCGGCGTGAAGAACGGTGGCAACATGGCCGCCGCCCTGAACGTCATGGAGACCTGCTGGGGCGACGTCGGCCTGACCCTGTCCATCCCGTACCAGGGCCTGGGCAACGCAGCCGTCGCCGCCGTCGCTACCGACGAGCAGCTCGAGCGTTTCGGCAAGATCTGGGCCGCCATGGCCATCACCGAGCCGCAGTTCGGCTCCGACTCCGCGGCCGTCGCCGCGACCGCGAAGCTGGACGGCGACGAGTACGTCCTGAACGGCGAGAAGATCTTCGTCACCGCCGGTGAGCGTTGCACCCACGTGGTCGTCTGGGCCTCCGTGGACAAGTCCGCAGGCCGCGCAGCCATCAAGTCCTTCGTCGTTCCGCGCGACACCCCGGGCTTCGAGCTGGTCCGCCTCGAGCACAAGCTGGGCATCCGCTCCTCCGATACCGCGCACTTCATCCTCGACAACGTGCGCATCCCGAAGGACAACCTCCTTGGCTCCCCCGAGGTGGACACCAAGAAGGGCTTCGGCGGTGTGATGGCCACCTTCGACAACACCCGCCCGCTGGTCGCAGCGATGGCCGTCGGTGTTGCACGCGCCTCCCTGGAGCGCCTGCGCGAGGTCCTCACCGACGCTGGCGTGAAGATCGACTACGACGCTCCGGCCTGGAACCAGTCCGCCGCCGCGTCCGAGTACATCCGCCTCGAGTCCGACTGGGAGGCTGCCTACCTGCTGACCATGCGCGCAGCATGGATGGCAGATAACAAGAACCCGAACTCCAAGGAGGCCTCCATCTGTAAGGCGAAGGCCGGCCGCATGGCGACCGACCTGACCCTGCGCGCCGTGGAGCTCGCCGGTGCCTACGGCTACTCCGAGCGCGACCTGCTGGAGAAGTGGTCCCGCGACTCCAAGATCCTCGACATCTTCGAGGGCACCCAGCAGATTCAGCAGCTCATCGTCGCCCGCCGCGAGCTGGGCCTGAGCTCCGCTGAGCTGAAGTAAGCGGAACTTCAGTTTTCCGCGACTCCTGAATAACCCCGTTCCCGGCGAGAATAACCGCTGGTAGCGGGGTTATTTCTGTGCCGGGGCTGGTGCCAACCCCCCGGCGGAAAATATGGGCTTTAGAAAAGTCCCGGAGCAAGGCAAAATGTGTACTGCCTGGGATCTCTCTGACAACGCTGGGAGCCCCCTGATATGTCTCATTCGCAACTGTTTGATTTACGAGTTAGGTCAGCACTGAATGTCTCAACCGGAGACCAAAGCCCCCATTAACGGGAGCGCAGCAGGACAAGAAAACGACTTCTGGTGGCACACCATTTTCGGCGGGTTGCTGCTCCTCGCGGTTCTCGCACTGACCTGGTGGTCCGTGGATCTCATGCCGGAGTCCGCGAACATCGGGATCCTGATCGTCACGATCATCTTCGGCATGTTCATGGCGTTCAACATCGGCGGTAACGACGTCGCGAACTCCTTCGGCACCTCGGTCGGTGCGAAGACACTGACCATCAAGCAGGCGCTGCTCATCGCCGCCATCTTCGAGGTCGGTGGTGCGCTGATCGCCGGCGGTGACGTCACGGATACCGTCCGTTCCGGCATCGTCGACCTGGACGGCGTGAACCTCGACCCGCAGCGCTTCGCTTACATCATGATGGCCGCCCTCCTCGGCGCGGCACTATGGCTGCTGATCGCGACCCGCAAGGGCTGGCCGGTCTCCACCACCCACTCGATCATCGGCGGCATCGTCGGCGCCGCGGTGGCCCAGGGCATTGCCACGGGCACCGGCGGCCTGGAGATGGTCCAGTGGGGCAAGATCGGCGAGATCGCGATGAGCTGGGTGCTTTCCCCAGTGCTGGGTGGCGTGGTCGCCCTTCTCCTGTACTCCTTCATCAAGCGCCACGTGCTGCGCTACAACGATGAGGTCGAGCACAAGATGCGCGAGATGCAGGAGCGCCGCAGTGAGCACAGGAAGCGCCACAAGGACCTCTTCTCCCGCCTCAATGAGGTGCAGCGCGCGGCTTATACCCAGACCATCGCCCGCGACGCCTCCGTCTACATCACCGGGCGCGCCGAGCCGCAGAACCTGGAATCCGACTACTACCGCGAGCTCGTCGTCATCGAGAAGGACGAGCGGGAGATCGAGGCTCACCGCGCCCTGGAGACCTGGGGCCCGTCGCTGGCTGCCCTTGGCGCAATGATTATCACGGGCATGCTCCTGCTGAAGAGCCTGAGCAACATCCTTCCGAACATGACCAACGCCATGGTCTTCGGGATCGTCGCCATCGTGGGTATCGCGGTGTTCCTCACCCTGCGTTCCTTCACCACCGGGCTGCGCCGCTACACCGTGGACCGCGCAACCTTCGTGATGTTCAGCTGGATGCAGGTCTTCACCGCCTCCGCCTTCGCCTTCTCCCATGGTTCCAACGACATCGCGAATGCGGTGGGTCCCTTTGCTGCGATCTTCGACGTGCTGAAGACCGACTCCATCAACGCGACCGCTCCGGTGCCGATGGCGCTGATGCTTGCCGCCGGTGTGGCTCTGATCTCCGGTCTGTGGTTCATTGGCCGCAAGGTGATCGAGACGGTTGGCACGGGGCTGACCCACATTCACCCGGCCTCCGGTTTTGCTGCTGAGCTCGCCGCTGCGGGTGTGGTGATGGCGGCGTCCATCTCCGGCCTGCCGGTGTCCTCCACGCACATCCTGATCGGTGCGGTGCTGGGCGTGGGCATCGTCAACCGTGCCGCGAACTGGCGCCTGATGAAGCCGATCGCCCTGGCGTGGGTCATCACGATTCCGGCTGCCGCGCTGATCGGTGCGGTGGGCGTCCTGCTGATCGACTGGATCTTCTAAGAGCCGAGAAGTCTAAGCACACAACAGCGCCCCGGGTGGAGAAACACCCGGGGCGCTGTGCTGTGCTGGTGGCCGAGGTGCGGCTGGGGCGCGCCTGAGAGGCCCTCAGCCCGCCGGCTTAAGCAGCGGCTGCGGACTTTGGCCGTGGCAGCTCGCGGCGCACGACCTTGCCCACCGCGTTGCGGGGCAGGGAGTCCACGTACACGAAGTGGCGCGGCACGGAGAAGCGGGCCAGCTGCTTGGAGACTGTCGCTTTGATCTCCTCCTGCAGCTTCGGCTTATCGGCCGCGCTCAGCTCCTCCTTCGTGACGATCCACGCGCACAGCGCCTGGCCGAACTCGTCATCCGGAACGCCCTGGACGCAGACCTCGAGGATCTCCGGCAGGGTGCCGATGATGTGCTCGGTATCGGTGGGGTAGACGTTCTCACCACCGGAGACGACCATGTCATCCGAGCGGCCGGAGACGAACAGCAAGCCGTCCTCCCAGTACCCCAGGTCGCCGGTGGCGATCATCCCCTCGTGGGTCTCCTTGTCCTTACCCGGGCGGGTGTAGCCCTCGAACATCATGTTGTTGGCGACGAAGATGCGGCCAACCTCGCCGTCCGGGCACTCGCGGAAGTCCTCGTCCAGGATCTTGACCACCGTGGCCATCGGCGGCTTGCCCGCGGTGTTCGGGTGGCGCTGCAGGTCGTCTGGGTTGGCGATCGTGGCCCAGCTGACCTCGGTGGAGCCGTAGAGGTTGTAGAGCGCGGGCCCGAACTTCTCGAAGGTCTTCTCCACGATCTGTGGCGGGATCGGCTCGCCGGAGGCGGCGATGACCTTGGTGCCCGGGTCCATGCCCTCTGGCACGGCCTCCAGCAGGCGACGCAGCATCGTCGGCACGATGGCGATCGCATAGGGGCGGTTGGCCTCGATGAGCTGCACCGCATCCTCCGGGCGGAACTTGCGCTGCATCACCATCGTCGAGCGCAGCGCGAGCGCCAGCTGGATATTCGCAAAACCCCAGGTGTGGAACATCGGGGCTGCCAGGTAGAACGGGCGGCGTGCCTTCAGCGGGATCCGACTCATGATCGAGGACGCCGGCAGGTAGCTTGGCGGCTCTGGGCGGCGGGTGCCGCGCGGGGTGCCGGTGGTTCCGGAGGTCAGGATGATGGTGCGGCCGCGGCGGGGTCGGGACGGGATGGTCTGCTCGGCCGGGGTGGTGCGCAGCACCAGGCTCAGCGACGGCCAGTCCTCGCTGCGGGTCGCGTGGTCCTCCATCTCCAGGGCGTCGCGGATATTCGAGTCCGCGGGCAGTGCCTCCTCAGCCTCGCGGGTGAGCCCGATGGTGTCGCCAAACTCGTGGGCGACGATGACGGGGCAGTCGTCGAAACCCTTCGGCAGCAGCGGGATGAACTCCTCGTCGATGAACAGGACGTCCAGCTTGTTCTCGCGAGCGACCGCGCGGGTCTGTTCGGCCGATGCCCCGGTGTTGAACAGGACCAGGTCGGTGCCCAGGCGTCCGTGGGCGCACAGCGCCATGATGAAGCCGCGGTGGTTGCGGGTCAGCACGCCGATGCGGTCGCGCTCCCGGATGCCGATGCGGAACAGTGCCTTCGCGAGCTGGTTCACCTGGTTGTGCAGCTCCTGGTAGGTCATGGAGCCGCGGTCGTCGATGATCGCGGTGTGGAACGGGTCGCGGGCGGCGCCAATGGCCAGCAGGGAGGCGGGCTGGAACTCCCACTGGTACATGGAACCCAGAGCCTTCGCGGCGGCGACGGGCGTCATCGAGCCCAGCACGCCGGAACGCATCAGGGGGAGAGTGCCGAGCGCGAGCGTGCCCGCCGAACCGAGTGTGTGGCTGAGCTTTTCCTTGATGCCTGCCGGGCCTGCGGGTGAGAACGTGTCGGTCATTGCGATTACCCCTGTCGAATCGGATGTGTCTGCACGGGCGTTCCCCCGCGCCTGGTTCTGCAGCGATAGGTGGGTAGCTTTGCCAACCTAATAGCTATGTTGGTCACCCTATCTAAGTGATGTGGATCACGTTTGGTTTTGGCGATATCGGCTCGGGAGGGGCGTGCCGGAGGGTGAAAACAGCGCGTTTCGCCGGGTGTTCGCTAGGGGCGTACAGGCTGAACTGTCCGGGTTATTGCTGGTAAAAAGGTGCCGTGAACTGGGCTTTTATAGCGGATCGGGTGGGTATGGGTGCAGGAATAGTCCGCGGGGCTCCCGGCGTTGCACGGAATGCGATTTAAGGAAGGCGCTTGCCCAGTTATGGTGGGGCATCAAAGCGCACGAGCGAAAAGGGAGATAAATGTTCGAAAGGTTTACCGACCGGGCACGACGCGTTGTCGTCTTGGCACAAGAGGAAGCGCGAGCGCTGAATCACAATTACATCGGTACCGAGCACATCCTCCTGGGGTTGATCCAAGAGGGTGAGGGAGTGGCCGCCAAGGCGCTCGAATCCATGGGGATTTCCCTCGACGCGGTGCGTACCGAGGTCAAGGAGATTATTGGCTCCGGTGGCAACCCGCCGAGCGGTTACATTCCGTTTACCCCGCGCGCCAAGAAGGTGCTGGAGCTGGCCCTGCGCGAGGCGTTGCAGCTCGGCCACAAGTACATCGGCACCGAGCACATCCTGCTCGGCCTCATCCGCGAGGGCGAGGGCGTTGCAGCCCAGGTGCTGGTGAAGCTGGGCGCCGACCTGTCCCGCGTTCGCCAGCAGGTTATCCAGCTGCTCTCCGGCTACGAGGGCGGCGGCGAGCACGAGGAGGCCCCGGACCAGCCGGCTGTCGCCGGTGTCGCCCCGTCCGGCCAGGGCGGAGCCAAGGCGGGCCAGAAGTCCAATTCCCTGGTCCTGGACCAGTTCGGCCGCAACCTCACCCAGGCTGCCAAGGACGGCAAGCTGGACCCCGTCGTCGGTCGCGCGAGCGAGATCGAGCGCATCATGCAGGTGCTCTCCCGCCGCACCAAGAACAACCCGGTGCTCATCGGCGAGCCGGGCGTGGGTAAGACCGCCGTCGTCGAGGGCCTGGCCCTGGATATCGTCAACGGCAAGGTCCCGGAGACCCTGCGCGATAAGCAGGTCTACTCCCTGGACCTGGGCTCCCTGGTCGCGGGCTCCCGCTACCGCGGTGACTTCGAGGAGCGCCTGAAGAAGGTACTCAAGGAGATCAACCAGCGCGGCGACATCATCCTGTTCATCGACGAGATCCACACCCTCGTCGGTGCCGGTGCCGCGGAGGGCGCAATCGACGCCGCCTCCATCCTGAAGCCGAAGCTGGCCCGCGGCGAGCTGCAGACCATCGGTGCCACCACGCTGGAGGAGTACCGCAAGCACATCGAGAAGGACGCCGCCCTGGAGCGCCGTTTCCAGCCGGTTCAGGTGCCGGAGCCGTCCGTCGCGGACACCATCGAGATCCTGAAGGGTCTGCGCGACCGCTACGAGGCTCACCACCGTGTGTCCATCACCGACGGTGCCCTGCGTTCCGCCGCCACCCTGGCCGACCGCTACATCAACGACCGCTTCCTGCCGGATAAGGCCGTCGACCTGCTCGACGAGGCAGGCGCGCGCATGCGCATCAAGCGCCTCACAGCACCGAAGTCCGTCCAGGAAGTCGACGACAAGATCGCTGAGGTCCGCCGCAAGAAGGAGGCCGCGATCGATGAGCAGGACTTCGAGAAGGCAGCGGCACTGCGCGACGACGAGCGCACCCTGACCGAGGAGCGCGCCGAGAAGGAAAAGGCCTGGCGCGCCGGCGAGCTCGATGAAGTCGCCGAGGTCGACGAGGAGCAGATCGCAGAGGTGCTGGCCAACTGGACCGGCATCCCGGTGTTCAAGCTCACGGAGGAGGAGTCCTCCCGACTGCTGGACATGGAAGGCGAGCTGCACAAGCGCATCATCGGCCAGGACGACGCCGTCAAGGCCGTCTCCCGCGCGATCCGCCGCACCCGTGCCGGCCTGAAGGACCCGAACCGCCCGTCCGGCTCCTTCATCTTCGCCGGTCCGTCCGGTGTGGGTAAGACGGAGCTGTCCAAGGCACTCGCCGAGTTCCTCTTCGGCGACGACGACGCCCTGATCCAGGTGGACATGGGTGAGTTCCACGACAAGTTCACCGCCTCCCGCCTCTTCGGTGCCCCTCCGGGATACGTCGGCTACGACGAGGGCGGCCAGCTGACCGAGAAGGTCCGCCGCAAGCCGTTCTCCGTCGTCCTCTTCGACGAGATCGAGAAGGCCGATAAGGACATCTACAACACCCTGCTGCAGGTGCTGGAGGAAGGTCGCCTGACCGATGGCCAGGGCCGCATCGTGGACTTCAAGAACACGGTGCTGATCTTCACCTCGAACCTGGGTACCAGGGATATCTCCAAGGCCGTGGGCATGGGCTTCTCCAACGCCGGCGAGCAGGACGAGGCCGCGCAGTACGAGCGGATGAAGTCCAAGGTGGATGACGAGCTGAAGAAGCACTTCCGCCCGGAGTTCCTGAACCGTATCGACGACATCGTGGTCTTCCACCAGCTCACCCGCGCGCAGATCGTCCAGATGGTGGACCTGCTCATGGGCCGTGTTCGCCGCGCCCTGGAGGACAAGGACATGGGCATCGAGGTCAGCGAGAAGGCCAAGAACCTGCTCGCCAAGCGCGGCTTCGACCCGGTCCTGGGTGCCCGCCCGCTGCGTCGCACGATCCAGCGCGAGATCGAGGACGAGCTCTCCGAGAAGATCCTCTTCGGCGAGTTCGGTGCAGGCGAGATCGTCACCGTGGACGTGGAGAACTGGGACGGCGAGTCCGCCGGCAAGGACGCGAAGTTCGTCTTCGGTTCCAAGCCGAAGCCGCTGCCGGAGTTCGACGCCGCTGACTTCGAGGTCGAGGACGGCGAGGCGCACCGCAGCCCGTCCGAGGAGGCCAAGGTCTCCGTCGCCTCCGCGGCAGCCGGCGACGTGCCCGAGGAGGGCGCTACCGGCGAGGACGCTGGCGAAAGCACCGGCTCCGAGGGGCAGTCCGAGGACTAAGCCCTCCGCGGGCCGGCACAGCCGGGAAACCGGTGAAAGCTAAAGAGCCGCGGCACACCCAGTACGGGTGGCCGCGGCTCTTGCTATGCGTGGGGCGCTATACGTCGCGCTATACCTCGCTGCAGCGCCGACGCGGTGCCGGGGAGGGGGCAGTGCGCCGGTGCAGCGCGGGTGCAGCGCCGGGTCGGGCAGCGCGGGGCCGAGGTTAGCGACCCCGCGAGCTCGGCCTAGCGCGGGATCTGATCTGCGGTGGACAGCTCATAGGGCTGGTCATTGATGACCTTCTCCAGCCACAGCACCGCGGGGGAGAGGTTCGCCATCATCGGGATCACGTGATCCACCAGCGGGGCCACGCTCGGCACGTCCTGCTCCCGGTAGTACACCTTCGCTCCCTTGCCCAGCCAGCTGCGGGCCAGGTCGCGGGCCTGGGAGGCCGGGATCGTGTCGTCGTTCTTGCCCTGCCCGATGTACACCGGGACGGACGGGGAGAGCGTGCCGATCAGCTGCTTCTGCACCGCGCTGGCGATCGGCTCCTCCTGCATCAGCTCCGTCAGGGAGGAGCCATCCTTGGTGAGAGTGCGGGTGTCCTTGTAGGCGTGGCGGAGCAGGGACTCCGGCACGCACTCGTCCTTCGTCTGCTCCAGCAGCTTCCGGCCCTTGTCGTTGAGCTTCGAGTAGATCGGCTCACGCAGCTCCGGATCGGAGTACAGCAGGCCGTTGATGGCGTAGCCGAGGGCAGCGGCGAGCGCGCCGTTATCGATGGCACCAGCCACCACCCCCAGGTTCGCCGGGATGCCACCCGCGTAGCCTGCGACGAGGTTCAGCTCCGGAGCGTAGGAATCAGCCAGCTCCAGGGCAGAAGCGCTCGCCCCACCGCCCTGGGAGTAGCCCCAGGTCGCCACCGGGGTCTTGTCGCTGACCCCACGGATACCCATGTTCTTCGCGGCGCGTCCGATATCCAGCGTCGCGTTCCCCTGGGCCACGCGGTTCATGTAGGTGTGCTGCGCGCGGGTCCCCAGGCCCGGCAGGTCGGTTAGCGCGACATCCCAGCCGCGCATCAGTGCCTGCAGGGCGGGCAGCGCCTCGTACTCCAGCCCCCACGGCGCGAGCTTGCCCGGCGCACACGCATTGGAGGAGCCCTGGGTGCCGGGGGCGATCAGCATCAGCGGGCGCGGCCCCTTGCCCCGCCACGGCTTCGATGACTCGTAGATGGTGCCGGTGACCGGGATGGTCTTGCCATTCGAGTCGGTGGACACGTAGGCCACGCGGGTGGCCTTGCTGTTCGTCAGGTCCACGAACGGCAGCCCCAGTGCGAGCTTGCTTGGGCCGGTCTTCAGCACCTGGCCGGGCTTGCCCTCCACGTACTCCGGCAGGGAGCTGTAGAAGTTATCCGGATCGTAGTTCGGCATGGAGCTGCCGAGCGCGGCCCCGGAACCCATCTCCGACGAGCCCCGCCACGCGCCCTCGACGGAGCCATAAAGCGGGGACGCCGCCGCGCCGGCCACAGAAAGTGGCAGCGCGACGGCGGTGATGGCAGCGGCGGCGGTGAGGCTCGCCGCGCGGCTGGTGCGTCGGGAGTTGTCCGAGCGAAGGCTGAACATGCGTGCTCCTTGGAAGGATCGTGGCTGGCAGTTAACAGCTAGATCCTATCGGCAGGAACACTATTGCGTCGGGAAAATTACTATTCCGCTTCGGCAACAGCCAGCGCGTCAGCCTCGTGGCCCGAGTCCTTCCGGCTCAGGTCCACCACCAGCGCAATAGCGCCAACGACGATCGTGGGCAGCACCCAGCCCAGGCCCTCCGGGTACAGCGGAATCACACTCAGGGCACCGGTGATGCCGTCCATCGCCTCGCCCAGCAGGTCGCTCAGCAGGTCGATGATGGAGAACACCAGGGCGACTGCCACGGCAGCGCGGTAGGTCAGCGGAATCGGGCGGCCACGCACCGCCAGCTGCGTGAAGGTCACCGCGATCAGCGCGATTGCCGGCGGGTAGATCAGGCCGATGATCGGGCCGGAGAAGCTGAGGATTTTCTCCAGGCCGAGGTTGGCCACCGTGAAGCCAATCAGGGTGAAGACCACGGACCACCAGCGGTAGCTGATCGCGGGAACCAGCTCGTGGAAGAAGGACGCCGACGCCGCGATCAGGCCAACCGCCGTCGTCAAGCAGGCGAGCAGAACCACGCCGGAGAAGACCATGTCACCGGCCGTTCCCAGGGAGAGCTTCGACGCCTGCGACAGCACCGCTGCACCGTCCGAATACTGCCCCTTATCCGGCATCTTCGTGCCCATCACGCCCAGGGCGAGGTACACGATCAGCAGGAAGAAACCAGCCAGCACCGCGGAGATGGAGGAGCACTTGACGACCGTCTTGCGCTCCGTGACGCCGTGGGCGTTGAAGGAGCTCACCACGATGATTGCGAAGGCCATCGCGGCGATGGAATCCATCGTGAAGTAGCCCTCCAGGATGCCCGCGGTCAGCGGGCTGCTGGCATATTCGCCGGACGCAGCGGCCGGCTCGCCGTTGAGCTTCATGAAACCCAGCACCGCGAGGATGGCGATGAGTATCAGCAGCAGCGGCGTCAGGTAGTTACCCAGGGTGTCGGCGACCTTGCCGGGGAACAGCACGATCGCGAAAGCCACCGCGAAGAAGACCGCGGTGGTCACCAGGCGCCACAGCTGGCCGGAGAGGCCGAAGGTGGACTCGATCCCCAGCTCGTAGCCGATCGCTGCGGCGCGCGGCATGGCGTAGAAGGAGCCGATGGACAGGTAGGCGGCGATGGAAAACACCAGCCCGAACACCGCGCCCGCGCGCGACGCCAGCTGACGCACCCCGGCACCAGAGATAGCCACCGCGATGATCGTGATGGTCGGCAGCAGCACGCCGGTGAGGATGAAGCCGATGATGGCGGGGGTGAAGTTCTCGCCGGACTCGATCCCCAGCATGGGCGGGAAGATCAGGTTGCCGGCGCCGAAGAACATCGAAAACAGCATCAGCCCGACGGCGAAAATCGAGCCGGCGGGTTTCGCCGTGCCACGGCCAGCCGCGGACTGAGTGGAGGTTCCGGAACTCATGAAATGAGGGCCTTTCTACAACGACGATCCGCGCGGTGGCGGCCTAGGACCAGGTTCAACCACACCCCCGGGTGGGGTGGCGTGAGCAAGCGCGGCCGGTTGTGGCGGTGGTGCCGCTCGAGGCTGAACCAGTGGCGGATCAGAATAAACGTATTTAAGTAGAGGTTAGGGTGCCCCAGTAAGAATCAACTAGTCGGGAAGGGTAATCCCGGCGTGGGTGCGCTCGATCAGCCGGTCAGCCACGAGGGAATCCACCGCTCGCGAAAGCTGAACCCGATCGGGCCACAGTTGATCGATCTCATCGACTGCGACGTGGGTGGTCGCAGATTCTCTCAGGGTTTTGAGGACGAGGCCCCGAACCTGACGGTCCGTGCCTTCGAACTTCTGGACGCGCCGGGCGGCGGCGGATTTTTCCTCTTCCGTCGGCTCGGGTTTGCCTGCCGCCACCCATGCGCAGCGCGCGGCGATGGGGCAGAGCTCGCACTGCGGGGTGCGGGCCTGGCAGATCAGACTGCCGAGCTCCATCAGGGAGGCGGTCATGAGTAGTGCTGCGTCCCGGTGGCGCCGGTCGTGCCCCGCGTTGCGGTAGCCGCGCCGGTCCAGGGTGGGGTCGTGGTCCACCCAGGGCATCATGTCGGCGACGTCCGAGAGGTCGCGGCTGCGTGCCGGTCCCTGGAGGAAGTTGCCGTGGGCTGCCCGGTGGCACACGCGGCGGACGTTGGTGTCCACCACAGGAACGGCCTGCTCGAAGGCGTAGGCGGCCACTGCCCGCGCGGTGTAGCTGCCCACGCCGGGCAGGCTTTCCAGTTCGGCGACGCTGCGGGGCAGTTCCCCGCCGAAGCGATCCACGCAGGCCTGGGCACACTCCTGCAGCCGCAGGGCGCGGCGCGGATAGCCCAGGTTTCCCCATTCGCGAATGACGTCCGCGGTGGCGGCTGCTGCGAGCGCGGCCGGGGTGGGCCAGCGCTGGAGCCAGGAGCGCCACCGCGGGGCGACGCGGGCGACGGGGGTCTGCTGCGACATCACTTCGCTCACCAGGATTGCCCACGGGCTGGTGCCGATGTGGCGCCAGGGCAGGTCGCGCGCGTTGCGTGCGAACCAATGGTTCAGTGCGCTGATGAGGGCAAGGTCGAAGGTGGTTTCCTGCTGACTCTCTGCGGTTGGGAGTGTCATGCGGCCACCTCCCCGGGGTGTCGGGGTGAACCTTGCCCTGCGATGTGTCCCGCGCAGTGTGGGCGGGGTGCCTGGTAAAAGCGCATCGGAGAGTGGATTACAGCGGTTGTTCGAAGGCGGTGGGGGTTCCCACCTGCCGGATTGTCCTACAAAATTGTCCTGGGAAAGCTTTAAGAGCAAGATTGAAGCCATGACTGACTCCCACAGCCCTGAAAGCCCTTCGAATACTGTACCTGGCCAGCAGGCCAACACAGAGTCGCCGGAGGCTACCGCCCAGCAGCAGACCATGACCCCGGAACAGGCCTGGGTCGCGATGCGAGATGGCAACCGCCGTTTCATGAGCGAGGATGTTGCCCACCCGAATCAGGATGTCAACCGCCGCCATGTTCTCACCGCCGGGCAGCGTCCGCATGCTGTGGTCCTGGCGTGCTCTGATTCCCGCGTGCCGGTGGAGATCGTCTTCGACCAGGGCCTGGGGGATGTCTTCGTGATCCGCACCGCCGGGGAGATCACGGACCTATCCGTGCTGGCTTCTCTGGAGTTCGCCGTGGATGGGCTGGGCGTGCCGCTGGTGCTGGTTCTGGGCCACGAGGCCTGCGGTGCGGTGGCCGCGGCGCAGACCGCGCTGAATACCGGCCAGCTTCCGAACGGCTTCCAGCGCGTGCTGGTGGAGAAGGTCACCCCGTCACTGCTGGCCGCCCGCCGCGAGGGCCGGGAGGGCTCCCAGGACTTCGAGAAGCAGCACGTCGTGGAGATCACCCGCCACATCATGGACCGCTCCCCGGAGATCCAGCAGCAGGTGGAGCAGGGGCGCTGCGCGGTCGTGGGCCTGCGCTACCGCCTGGAGGATGGCCTGGCCGAGCCGCTGATCTCCTTCGGCCTGGACGAGGAACAGCTCTAAGGGGCACGTGGGAGTGCGCCGACCGCCGCTGGTGGGGTGTGTCTAAGCCCCATCAGGCGAGGTAAGCCGACTAAAATCTGAGGCTGTGAACGCAGGATCAGGGAACTCAGGAGACAGCTTCCGGCGCCGCGACCCCGAACGGGGCCAGCGCCCACCCCGTGATGCCCAGCCACCGCTGCCGCCCGAGGTTTACCGTCGCCGACGCATCGCCGCCATCGCCGGTGTCGTCGTGCTGATTCTCCTGCTCTGGTGGCTGCTCAGTTCCATCGGCGGATCCAAGGAGGACGCCAGCACGCCTGCGGCGGATACCACGCAGAGCAGCAGTGCCACGCCGACGTCAGGAAAAGAAAAGAAGCCGGACGCGAAGGATAAGAAGACCGAGGCCGAGAAAAAGGCCGCGGAGAAGCGCGAGGAAGAAAAGAAGGGCGCAGAGCCGAAGGACCCGGCCGCGGAGAAGACCAGCTGTGAGCTCGGTGACCTGCGCGTGACTGCGGTGCCGGGGAAGTCCACCTTTGACCCGGAGGAGCAGCCGACCTTCTACGCGAAGATCGCGAATCCCACGAAGGCGGATTGCGTGATCGACGTGGACGAGGCGAAGCTGCTTTTCGAGGTCTTCGCGATGGATGACTACCACCGCGTGTGGGGTGACCTGGATTGCAACGAGCCTTCCATCACCGGGGAGGTGACCATCGAGGCAGGCAAGAGCCAGAACTACAAGATGGGCTCCTGGTCCCGGACCACTTCCGCCCCGGAGCAGTGCGATTCCCGTCAGCCGGTCGGCCCGGGCAGTTACCTGCTCTACGCGCATTTGGGGGATAACGTTTCCCAGCCTGCGACGTTCAACATGAGCTAGCGGCTAGCTCTCGCGCAGCCGCCGCACCACTCCCAGCGCCTGGCCGATGTTCTTGACCTGGTGCACCTCCAAACCCTTCGGCACGCTCGGGCTGGTGCCTGCCGGGATGATCGCGTGCTTCATCCCTAGCCGCGCGGCCTCGGAGAGCCGCTGGTTGATCTCCGGGATGCGCCGCACCTCGCCGCCCAGGCCTACTTCGCCCATCGCACACAGGCCGAGGGGGAGTGGCTCGTCCTGGGCAGTGGAGGCGAGCGCCAGACCCAACGCGAGATCCGCGGCCGGTTCGCTGATCCGCATCCCGCCCACAGTCGCGGCGTAGACCTCCCGGCGCCCCAGCTGCATCCCGCAGCGCTGGGCGAGCACCGCGAGCATCATGGACACCCGGCCCGATTCGATGCCGGTGACGAATCGCTTCGGATTACCCTGCTCGGTCTCCACCGCGAGCGTTTGGATCTCCCCGACGAGCGCCCGGCGGCCATCCATCTTCACGGTGACAGCGGTGCCGGTCACGGACTCGGTGCGGTGGTTCAAGAACAGCCCCGAAGGGTCCGTCACCTCCTTGATCCCCTCTGCGGTCTGCTCGAAGCAGCCGACCTCCTCGGTGGGGCCGAAACGGTTCTTAATGCCGCGGAGGAAACGCAGGGAGGAGTGCTGATCGCCCTCGAAGTGCAGGACGACGTCCACGAGGTGCTCGATGGTGCGCGGCCCTGCGACGTTGCCGTCCTTCGTCACGTGCCCCACCGCCAGCACCGGGGTGCCGGACTGCTTCGCCAGGGTGGTCAGGGTGGACGTCACGGCCCGGGTTTGGGTCACCCCGCCCGGCACGCCCTCCACGCCGCTGGCGTTCATGGTTTGCAGGGAGTCCACAATGATCAGCTCGGGCTTGACCGTATCCACGTGGTGCAGCGCCTGCTCCAGGTCGTGCTCGGCGGCGATGTAGAGCTTTTCGGAGAGCGCGTTGGTGCGCTCCGCGCGGTGGCGTACCTGGCCGACGGATTCCTCGGCGGTGATGATCAGCACCGAGCGGTTGGCCTTAGCCCAGTTGGCGGACACCTCCAGCAGCAGCGTGGACTTGCCCACGCCCGGCTCGCCCGCGAGCAGCACCGCAGAGCCAGGGACGATGCCACCGCCCAACACCCGATCCAGCTCCGCCGAGCCGGAGGGGATGTGGTTGGCGATCTGCGGGTCGATCTCCGTGACAGGCAGGGCATCGCTGGTGGCCCCGGCGAGGTGCCGGGCACCGGAACGGGACCCGGCCGCGCTCGCGGCGGCGGGGCGGCGTTCCTCGAGCGTGCCCCATTCACCGCAGCTGGGGCAGCGCCCCATCCACTTGGACAGGACGTAGCCGCACTCGGTGCATTCGTAGCTGGTTTTCGAGCTCCGCTTTGTTGCCATGCCGGTCATTCTAGGCAGCGGTGCAGACACCCCCTCCGCCGAGCGCGCCGATAATCGAACATCCCAGGTCAGTGCCCGCAGAAAAGCAAAAACCGCCGCCCCAACAACGGGAGCGGCGGCAGACCTAAAACCGAGTAGCGACTACTTGTCGGTCGGCTGGCCATCCTTGTCGCGGTCGAAGGCGCCAGCCTCCGGGGTGTAAGCGACGACCGGTGCGTTCAGGGAGAACTCGGCATCGTCGAACTTGATCTCCACCGGCTTCTGGCCACCGACGTAGAGGTCCTTCACACCGGAGACGTCACCAGCGGCGTAGCTGAGGCACTTCTGATCCTTAGCGCCCTTCTCCAGGTCCTTCAGGGCATCCTCGCGGTCCACGACGAGGTTGCAGCCCGGCTTGATGGTCTCGTTCAGGCTCACAGCCTGGCCGTCCACGGAAGCGGAGACCAGCTTGACGTCCTTGCCG
The DNA here is from genome assembly GCF_030232315.1 of Corynebacterium sp. MSK039. Taxonomy (NCBI): domain Bacteria; kingdom Bacillati; phylum Actinomycetota; class Actinomycetes; order Mycobacteriales; family Corynebacteriaceae; genus Corynebacterium; species Corynebacterium sp. MSK039. The sequence continues at coordinate 69,677 of NZ_JASPJL010000003.1, read as the reverse complement.
TCGTTCTCCGCATTGGAAGCGGTGAACTTCAGGGACGGCTTGCCGTCGGCGCCCAGAACCACGGAGACGTCCGAAACGTCCACGTTGCCTTCCTTGGCGTGCAGGCCGTTCACGGCCGGGGCCTGCTCTGCGGTCTGGGTGATCTGACCAGCGGAGCAAGCGGTCATGCCCAGGGCGGCACCTGCAGCAACGATGGCGAGGGCACCGCGGACAACGGTCGACTTCTGAGACTTCACGTTCTGATCCTCCATTGTGAGGCTAGGCCTAGGCCGGTTAAGGCCTTTCAACAGTTGTGGTCATCGTACCCGGCGCAAATTGGCCGGAAACTAATAGCTGCTTCACAGAATAGCCCCTTGGGTGGGCAGATTCCTAGTTCAGGCCACTGTTTTCCCCTAATCCCACCCCGTTGTTACCCCTATTATTTGGGGACGTCGCCCGCCAGCGTCGGCGCGCGCTGGCCGAAGTATTGCGGCTTTTCGTCGGGACCGGGCCTTTCTGCAGGCAGCGGGCCGATCGGGTATGCTCGAACACGGTTTTTAAAGCGCAACGAGGGCGTAAATAGGAAGGTCACGGATGGATTTCAAGGTCGGCGACACGGTCGTATACCCACACCACGGCGCAGCTCAGATCGAGGGGATCGAGCAGCGCGAATTCAAGGGTGAGACGGTGGACTACCTGGTGCTGCGCCTCTACCAGGGCGATCTTTCCGTCCGCGTCCCGGCCGCGAACGCCGAGAAGGTGGGCGTGCGCGACGTCGTCGGCGAGGAGGGCCTGCGCAAGGTCTTCTCCGTGCTGCGCGAGACGGACGTCGAGGAGGCAGGCAACTGGTCCCGCCGCTACAAGGCCAACCAGGAGCGCCTGACCTCCGGTGACCAGAACAAGGTCGCCGAGGTGGTTCGTGATCTGTGGCGCCGTGACCAGGATCGTGGCCTCTCGGCAGGCGAGAAGCGCATGCTGGCCAAGGCCCGCCAGATCCTGGTGGGCGAGCTCGCGCTGGCCGATGGCGTCGACGATAAGAAGGCCGACGCGATGCTGGCCGAGATGCACGAGACCATCGAGCGCCACCGTGAGCAGGCGGCTGCCGCCCGTGCGGCGGATACCGAGGGGGACGCCGCCATCGACCTCGACGACGAGCTCAACAAATAACAGCCACGGTTACCACCCGCCCCCGCGCGGGGCGGTCTGCCGAGTAGAGAGCGCCGGGTGAGACGTGTTTTCCAAGACTGATACTGCAGCGCTGCCCGTGGTGGTCGTCATCGCCGCGGCGGGCAGCGGCACCCGGCTGGGAGCCGATCAGCCCAAGGCCTTCGTGGAGCTGGCGGGGCGCACCCTCGTGGAGCGAGCCCTGGACGGGCTGGCCAGCTCCGGGGTGGTGGGTCGAACCTTCGTGATGATCAGCCCGGATATGCAGGGGCGCATGGCGGAGATCCTCGACGACCCCGCGAACCAGGCCGCGTGGGCGGGGATGCGCGTGAGCGCCGGCACCGGGGGCTCCGAGCGCTCCGATAGTGTTTTTGCCGGTCTGCAGCTCGTGGAGGGCGAGCTCGGCTCGCCCGTGGACTGCGTTGAGTGCGCGCAGGTGGATGAGGCGATCGTGCTGGTTCACGATGCCGCCCGCTGCCTCACCCCGCCCGCGATGATCGCCCAGGTTGTCGAGCAGGTCCGCGCCCACGGGGAGGCGGGCACCGCGGCAGGCGTGGTTCCCACCCTGCCGGTGACGGACACGATCAAGACCGTCGAGGGCGGGATGGTCACCGGTACCCCGGCCCGCGATGGCCTGGTGGCGGTGCAGACCCCGCAGGGCTTCCTTTTCTCCGCGTTGATGGATGCCAACCGGAAGTACCAGGCGGGCCTGGAGCTCGGTCGGGGGCACGCCCGCCTGGCCACCGACGATGCTTCCATCATGGAGCTCGCCGACTACCCGGTAGCCATCACCACCGGCGACGACCGCGCGATGAAGATCACCACCCCGCGGGACTTCGCCATCGCTGAAATGATGGTCGACCAAGGAAGGAACGAGCACCCATGACCCAGCCAATTATCCCCCGCGTCGGCATCGCCTCCGACGCCCACCAGGTCGAGCCCGGCAAGCCCTGCTGGATGGCCGGGCTGTTCTTCGATGGCGCCGATGGCTGCGAGGGACATTCCGACGGCGACGTGGTCAGCCACGTCATCGTCGACGCACTGCTCAGCGCCTCCGGGCTGGGGGACCTGGGCAGCTTCGTCGGCGTGGGACGCAAGGAATACGACGGGGTCTCGGGGGAGCGCCTGATCACGGAGTGCCGCCAGCTGCTGGCTGAGAACGGCTTCACGATCGGCAACGTTGCCGCCCAGATGATCGGCAATAGGCCGAAGATGGGGTCGCGCCGGGAGGAGGCCGAGCGCCGTCTCACCGAGCTCGTCGGGGCGCCGGTGTCCGTTTCCGCGACGACCACCGACAAGATGGGCTTCACCGGTCGCGGGGAGGGTGTGGCCGCTCTCGCTACCGCGGTTGTGTGGAAGGCCGAGGCCTAAGTACTAGCGCACGTCGATGGTGCTGGAGATCCGGCCCAGGCCCTCGATCTCAACTTCGACGGTGTCCCCGTGCCCCAGGTAGCGAGGCGGTGTCATCCCGTGGCCAACGCCCGCCGGCGTGCCGAGAGCGATGACGTCCCCGGCCTCCAGCGTGGCGAAGTTCTCCACGTACTCGACCAGCTTCTGCGGCTTGAACACCAGGTCGGCGAGGCTGTGCTCCTGGCGCAGCTCCCCGTTCACCCAGGTCCGCAGCATCGCGCCTTCCGCCACCGGGTCGAAGGGCTGACCCTTCTCATCCGTGGCCATCGTCAGCCACGGGCCAAGCGCGCTGGACTCGTCCAGATTCTTACCCTGCAGCCACTGCTGAGTGCGGTACTGCCAATCCCGCTGGGAGAAGTCATTCATCACCGCATACCCCGCGATCTGGCCACCGTGCCCCATCACGATCGCTAGCTCGCCCTCATAATCCAGCTTCTGCGCCATTGCACGCGGCACCCGCACATTCCCATAAGGCGTGGTCAGCGCCGTGGCGAACTTCGCGAACAGCGTGGGGTGATCCGGCACCGGATGCCCCATCTCCACGATGTGCTCCCGGAAATTCAACCCGGTGCACAGCACCTTCCGCGGGTTCGGAATCACCGGAGCCAACTGACGGGCCGAGAACTCAATGCTCTCCCCGGCGCTCGCGGAGGCCGAGAGGGTGACGTCCTGAAGAAAACCCCCGAGATCCCCGTCGGCCAGGACGGTACCGGTGCCGTGCGTGCCGTCGAAGCTCTCCACACGGATGGTGCGCAGGCGGCCGGCGGTTTCGATGGTTGCTAGGCGGTGGGCCATGATCCTCCTCGGGCAGGTCTTTTGGTGACTGCCTACCGAGGATAGCCTTCCGGTCGGCAGCCACCGGCCACCGAAGTACAATTGCGGTGACGAGGGGCACGGGGCGCATCCGCCCTGGCCCGCCAGAGCAAAAACCTGCAAGACCCACGAAGGCGGCCAACCATGGTTGATTCTTTGCCCACCGACGCGTCGGAGCCGATGCCGCTCCAGCTGCGCATCTACGACACCGCGAGCCGCAAGGTCCGCGAGTTCACCCCGCTGCGCGAAGGCAAGGTTTCCATCTACCTGTGTGGCGCCACCGTGCAGTCCATCCCACACATCGGGCACGTCCGTTCCGGTGTGGCCTTCGACGTCCTGCGCCGCTGGCTGCTCGCCCAGGGATACGACGTCGCGTTCGTCCGCAACGTCACCGACATCGACGACAAGATCCTCACCAAGGCCGCGGAGAACAACCGCCCCTGGTGGGAGTGGGCAGCAACCCACGAGCGCGCTTTTACCTGGGCCTATGACCAGCTGGGCGTGCTGCCGCCGTCCGTTGAGCCGCGGGCGACCGGGCACGTCCCACAGATGATCGAGTACATGCAGCGCATCATCGACAACGGCCACGGCTACGCCGCCGACGGCAACGTGTATGCCCAGCCCGCCTCGATCGAGAACTACGGCTTCCTTTCTGGCCAGAAGCTCGACGAGCTGGACCAGGGCGAGTCCGCGGGCACGGGTAAGAAGGACCCCCGCGACTTCACGATGTGGAAGGCCGCCAAGCCGGGCGAGCCCGCCTGGGATACGCCGTGGGGCCGGGGGCGCCCAGGCTGGCACATCGAGTGCTCCGCGATGGCCACGAACTACCTGGGAGGGGAATTCGACATCCACGCCGGCGGGCTGGACCTGCAGTTCCCGCACCACGAAAACGAGGCCGCCCAGGCCACCGCAGCCGGCGATGGTTTCGCCCAGTACTGGATGCACAACGGCTGGGTGACCATGAGCGGGGAGAAGATGTCCAAGTCGCTCGGCAACGTGCTGAGCGTGCCGAACATCCTGGAGAAGGTCCGCCCGGTGGAGCTGCGCTACTACCTGGGCAGCGGCCACTACCGCTCCATGCTGGAGTACTCCGAGTCCGCACTCGCCGAGGCTGCCGCCGGTTACCGCAGGATTGAGAAGTTCCTGCTGCGCGCGGCATCCTACCTCGCCTCCATTGAGGACGACGCCGCCACCGCCTCGGCCGGTGAGCAGGCTGCCCGCGGTCCGGAGCAGTTGGTGGCTGTGGGGCAGTGGCCGGAGGCCTTCGCCGAGAAGATGAATGACGACCTGGCGGTGCCGCAGGCCCTGGCCGTCATCCACGACGCCGTCCGCGAGGGCAATAAGGCCCTCGAGGTCAAGGACACCGAGACGGTGATGCGGGTCGCCGGCCAGGTTCGTGCGATGATGGGCGTCCTGGGTGTGGATCCATTCGGCGAGCACTGGCTGGAACAGACGATGGCCGGGCAGGGCTCCTCGGCGGCGATGACCGCCCTGGATTCCCTGGTGCAGGACGATCTGCAGCGCCGGGCGGAGGCTCGCGCGGAGAAGAACTGGGCAGTGGCGGACGAGGTCCGCGACCGGCTCACGGCAGCCGGTATCGAGGTCACCGATACCGCCGATGGGGCTCAGTGGAGCCTGAAGGAGTAGCGCCGCTCCGCTGAGGCACGCCCGTGGCGCCGGCCTCTGGCCGGGGTGGGCGGTTTAACGGACGTGCTGCTCAGCTAGGGCCTGGAACACTGCCTGGTTCATGGCGAAGGCCGCGCTGGCGCAGTCAATGATATTTTCTTTGGCCTCGGCGCCGAGGTCGAGCTGGTTGAGCGTGATGCGGTAGCGGTCGCGGTAGGGCTTGATCCGGCCGATGCCGTCGAAATCATAGAAGGACGTGCTGCGCTCATCCAGGCCGTAGTACTTCTCAAACATGCGGGCGATGACCTGACCGCCCGACATATCACCCAGGTAGCGGACGTAGTGGTGGGCCAGCGCTGCCGCGCCGTCCTGTTCCGTGCCGATCTCGCGCAGGGCCTCGACGTAGTTCTGGGTCGCCGGCAGCGGTGCAATGTGCTCGCGCCACTGTCCGCCGTAGAGCTGCTCCAGGTCGGACTCCAGCGCAGAAAGCCGCTCCAGGCGCGGATCGTAGATCGGGGCCAGTTCCGCTGTGTCCTGGTTCGCCCGTACCGCGGATTCGAGGGCGTCGTAGATGAAGTAGAGCTGGCCAGTCAGAGCAGCCACCGCGTTGATATCCAGCTTCCCGTCGAGCAGCTGGGTCATGAACACTGAGTTTTCAGCGTCGTGGTGCGCCTGGGCGGTCTCGCTCTTGAGCAGGGCGGAGAGCTGACCCTCGGCGTAGAAGGTGTTCTGGGTGGCGGTGGTCATGGGTTTTCCTTCCGTAAGGGTTAAAGATTCTTGAGTGAACTGGGGTTTGTTCTGCGCCGGGGGAGCGCGACCGGGTTGCCCGCCGAGTCCTGGAGTATTTCCACATCGGCGTCGTAGATGGCGCTGATGAGCCCGGAGCTGAGGACCTCGGTGGGGGCGCCTTGGGCGAACACACAGCCACTGCTGAGGACCACGATGTGGTCGGCGTAGGCTGCCGCGGCGGCGAGGTCATGGAGAACCACCACTACTGTCTTTCCCTGGTCGGCGAGGCTGCGCATCGCTTTGAGGACGTCCTCGGCGTGCGCCAGGTCCAAAGCTGCGGTGGGTTCATCCAGCAGGACCACGGGGGTGTCCTGGTAGAACACCCGGGCGCAGTGCACGCGGGCGCGCTCGCCGCCGGAGAGAGTGGGGAGAACCCGGGGGAGGAGGTGCTCGATCTCGCAGGTGGCGATCACCTCCTGGCGAAGCTGTGGGTCCGGCGTGGACCACGGGTGTCGGCCGAAGTCGAGAACCTCCTCCGCCGTGAAGGGCACACCGATCGGGTGGTGCTGGGTGAGTACCGCCCGCCGTCGCGCGAGCTGCTTGCTGTTCAGCTGGCTGACGTCCTCGCCCGCGAGGAGGATCTGCCCGGAGTCGATGTCGAGGTCGCCAGCGATCGCGGCGAGCAAGGTCGACTTTCCGGCACCGTTCGGCCCCACCAGCGCGGTGACCTGGCCTGCGGCAGCGGTGAAGCTGACGTCGTCCAGTAATTCGTGATCGTCCACACTGAAATGCAGGTTTTCTACTGTGATGCTCATTAGTGCTTCACCGACCTATCGGAACGAATCAGCAGCCAGAAGAAGATCGGGCCGCCCACGATGGAAGTCAGCATTCCCAGCGGCAGATCGGTGCCGGTGATCAGCGCCCGGGCGGCGAGGTCTGCCAATGTGGCGGCGAGCGCACCACCGAGGAAACACGCGGGAACGAGTGCGCGGTGGCCGGGGCCGATGAGCAGCCGCAGGGCATGCGGAACCACGAGCCCGATGAACACGATGATCCCGGAGAACGCCACACCTGCAGCCACGACAAGCGCTGCGATAGCGATGACCACGCGGCGGAGCGCGGCTACGTTGATTCCGAGGTGTCCGGCCTGGGATTCCCCTAAGCTCAGGATGTCCAGCTTGGGTGCTAGCACCCAGAGCAGGGCGGCGGCTGGGGTGGTGAGCGCCAGGATGATCCCCACCTGGGACCAGTCGGCGCTCGCGAAGCTGCCCATCTGCCAGAAGACGATGCGATCCCGCGCCGTGGTGCTGGCGATGTAGGTCAGGAAAGAGACGATCCCACCACACACGGCGTTGACGGCCACGCCGACGAGGATGATGCGCGCAATATCGCGGCTTCCGCGTGCGCTTGCTGCGACGACGGCGGTCGCTGCGATTCCGCCGGCGAAGGCCGCGATGGCGATGGTCCAGTTCGAGGTCAGGATCGCTGCCAGCCCCGCGCTGCTCAACCCAAGGGCTCCGGCAGCGCTCGCTGTGCTGAGCACGGTGGCCAGCGACGCCCCGACTGCGGCACCAGAGGAGACACCGATCAATCCGGGTTCGGCCAGCGGGTTGGCGAACACCGCTTGCAGCGCCAAGCCGGAGACCGCCAGCCCCGCGCCGACGATGGCGGCTAGGGATACCCGGGGTAGGCGGACCTCCCACAGCACCACATCAAGGGATGTTGATTGCCCAAGGCCGGTGACGATGTGCGCCAGGGAGCGGAGGGACTGCCCAGCGCTGGCCCCGAATTGTCCGACCACGACGGACCACAGGATGGCCGCGACCAGACCAACCGCGAGAGTGGTAATCACCGCTGGGGTTTTGGCGGCACGCAGGCGGTTCCACCGCCTCCGGATGGCCCGCCGCGGGTCGCGTTGGAAGACGAGCCCGGTGGCTTGGCCGCCTTTGGCTGCAGTCGAACGAGGCGCCTTGGATTGCTTTTTGAGCAGGCTAGTCGCCATAGAGCGCCTCCGCCATCGCATCGATGACACCTGGGGTATTTGGCCCGAAGGAGAGCAGTTCGGAATCCGGAACGTCGAGCACGGAGCGGTTCTTTCCCGCTGGGGTCTGTGATACGCCCGGAACCTCCAGCAGGCCATTGACCCCGCCGACGGATTCCAGGCCACTGCTCATGACGATGAGCGTGTCTGGGGCAGCCTCGATGAGTGCTTCGGGGGTCAGTGGGGTGAAGCTGCCATTGATGCCCAGCTTCTCGCCGGCGTCAGTACCGCCGAGCCTTTCGATGAGGCTTCGGCCACCGGATTCCGGCCCGGCGATCATCGCCACACCGGTTCCTCGCACGTAGAGGATCATCATTTTGCGGCCATCTGCGCGGGACTGCGCGGATGCGGTGGCCCGGTTGAGCTTTTCGTTGATCTGGTCTGTGACCTGGTCCGCGGCTTGCTCGAGGCCGATCCCGACGGCGACCTCCTCGACGAGGATGCCGATGGTCTCCGGGGTGCGTTCTGCCGTGATATCGATGACCTTCACCCCAGTTGCCCGCAGCTTCTTCATGACCCGGCTCGGACCGATCGAACCATCGGTGAGGACGATATCGGGGCGCAGGCCCAGCACCGTTTCGGCGTTGATCGAGTGGCCGCCGGGGGTGACCAGGGGGAGGTCTTTGACTCCCGGGAAATCGGAAGCGGTGTCTCGCCCGATGAGGTTTTTCCCCATGCCCAGCGCCCATACCGCACGGGATAGCGCACCTGCGCGATCTAGCGTGAGGATGCGGGCGTCCCGCGCCGGGGACTGCTCCACCGTCTCCCGGTCGACGAGGACGTCGGGGTCGCGGCTGGGGAGGTGTGCAGAGACGTGGCCCGTGGGGGTAGGGGTGTGTGAACTCTCGCCGTCGCGAGTAGGTGCTGTCTTTTCTGCCGAGGTTGCCTGCGACTGCTCGGCCTCGGGGGTGGGCCCCGAACTTGGTGCCCCGCAGCTGCTCAGGGCAAGCACCGCCACGAGGGAAAGCGGCAGAAGTGCGCGCTGTGGGGGTGTCCGCATGGTGGGCGTCCTTAGGAATTCTTGACTGCAACAACATAGGCTAGGTTAACCTCGGTGAGGCTAGCATAACCTAGCTTTATCTTAGGAAGGGGTTCCAGAATGAAGACAATCCGCACCGCACGCCCACGCGCAGTGACCGCTATCGCCGCACTCATGGCATTGAGCCTGCCCCTGCTGGCAGCATGCTCAGACGATGGATCGGAAGAGCAGGCGTCGGCCACCGCCACCACCGAAGCGCCAGCCAGCGAGGCATCGAGCGAGGCTCCGAGCACGTCCGCTGCCGCCGCGTCCAGCGAAAGCGCCGAGGCTGCAGAAGGCGGCGAGGTGAAGATCACCGCAGACCCAGCTGAAAACCTCGCAGATGGGCAGAAGATCTCCGTCAAGGTCACCGGCCTGGACCCGGAGGCGGGCTACTACGGCGCCATCTGTGCTGCGGAAGGCGTCCCGGGTAAGCCGATGCCAGACTGCACCGGCGAGCGGGGGCAGGCGGGAACCCAGCAGTGGATCACGCAGAAGGACGGCGGCACCGCCAGCCTCTCCCCGGCAGGCGAGACCGAGTTCGAGCTGACCGCAAAGCAGAAGGGCCAGGCCGTCGACTGCGCCACGCAGGAATGCGTTCTGAAGATTTTCGGTGACCACACCGAGGGCTTCGAGGACGTCGCAGACATCCCGGTTACCTTCGCCAGCTAGCCACAGCAGCAAAGCAGTGGCCGGGCAATAGTGTGAATGGGCGCTGGGGCGATAGACTTGGTGCTCGATAATTCACGCACAACTAGGGAGCACGATGGCTGGCAACTCGCGACGGCACGGCGGCGTACGCAAGAACAAGAAGGGCCCGTCGAAGGGCTCGGCCGGGGAGAAGCGCCGCGGCCTCCGTGGTAAGGGGCCGACCCCGAAGGCGGAGGACCGCGTCTACCACCAGGCCCACAAGCGCAAGAAGGCCGCGCAGCGCCGGGCCTCCGGGGCACACGACCGCCGCGATGCCTTCGGTGGCAACGAGCTGGTCGTCGGCCGCAACCCCGTGGTGGAGTGCCTGCACGCTAACGTCCCTGCCTCCGCGCTCTACGTCGCGGAGGGCACCGGCAACGACGACCGCCTCTCCGAGGCCGTCCACATCTGCTCCAGCCGCGGTATCTCGGTCCTGGAGGTCAGCCGCCAGGAGCTGGACCGCATGACCGGCAACGGGCTGCACCAGGGCATTGGCCTGCAGATCCCGCCGTATAAGTACGCGGATGTCCACGACCTCATCGAGCGCGCCGCGGATTCCGCCACGCCCGGCCTGGTCGTGGCGCTGGATAACATCACCGACCCGCGCAACCTGGGTGCCGTGATCCGCTCCGTGGCGGCCTTCGGTGGTCACGGCGTGGTGATCCCGGAGCGTCGCAGCGCGTCCGTCACCGCCGTGACCTGGCGGACCTCCGCGGGGACGGCGGCACGCCTGCCGGTCGCGAAGGCGACGAACATGGTGCGCGCGCTGAAGCAGTTCCAGCAGAACGGCTACCAGGTCGTCGGTCTGGACGCTGGTGGGGACCACACGCTGGATACCTACGACGGCACGACGCCGACGGTGGTCGTCGTTGGCAGCGAGGGCAAGGGGCTATCCCGCCTCGTCGGGGAGACCGCGGATACGATCCTCTCGATCCCGATGGCCGATAAGGTTGAATCCCTCAACGCCTCCGTGGCTGCGGGCGTGGTGCTGAGCGAGTTCGCCCGCCAGCGCCGCGTGGCGAAGAAGTAGGGCCAGGCAATTAAGGCGAAAGGCCGCGCTAGCGAGTGCTAGCGCGGTCTTTTCTATGAGGTGAACGGGGGATGAGCCCGTTTCCGAGGCTCTCAGCGCTGGTGGTTCTCCGGGTTGGCGCAGGAGTCCGCCTCGCACAGCGGCACGGAACTATCCATACCCGGCTGAGAGCTCAGGCCCGCCGCGCCCGACTGGCCGGCCCGGCCAGCGACTCCGCTTAAGCCCTGGCCCGCGGCATAGGAGGCGGCGCGCACCTCGTCGGCGTCCATCCGGCGGCCCCGCAGCCACTCGATGAACCAGCAGACCAGGTAGATCAGGAAGCTCAGCGTCGTCACGAAGACGGAGACCGGCAGACCGGGCGCCAGCGAGAGCACTAGGCCACCCACCGCAGCCGTCACCGAGAACACCGCGGAAAGAACCACGGCGACCAAGGGGTTGGCGGTGACCTTCACCGCCGCCGCCCCCGGGGTGATCAGCAGGGCGATCAGCAGCAGGGCTCCCACGATCTGCACGCCCTGGCTGGCCACCGCGCCCAGCAGGGCGGCGAAGAGGACGGAAAGCAACCGCACCTTCACCCCGCTGGCAGCGGCCATTGTCGGATCGACGGTGGCGAAAAGCAGCGGCCGCCACAGCAGCGCGATGACCGCGACCACGATCACCGTCATCACCGCCAGCATCTTCATATTCGACGAGCTCACGCCCACGATCTGGCCGGTGAGCAGGCTAAAGGCGGTGGAGGAGCGCCCCGGGTAGAGGTAGATAAACAGCACGGAAAGACCCATGCCGAAGCTCAACACCACGGCGACGATGGAGTCCTGCTCCCGGGCGCCCACCACCCCGAGGATCACCGCCGCGCAGACCGCTCCGAGGAGCGCGCCCCAGGAGACGCTGAAACTAAAGAGCAGGGCGGCCGCCGCGCCCATCAGCGCGAGCTCGCCGGTGCTGTGTGCCGCGAAACTCATATTGCGCATCACGATGATCGGAGCGATCGCCCCGGAGAGTACTCCCAGCAACAGCGCTGCGAGGATGGACTGCTGCACGAAATCCACGTTCAGCAGGGCGAGGGTGTCTGCCCACCACTGGCTGGTGTGAAACGCGCTCATAGGACGATCACCTTCCCATCGACCTCGATGACCTTCACCTCGGTCTGGTACAGCTCCGAGAGGGTTTCGGTGTTCATGACTTCCTTGACCGTGCCCTGCCGGTGCCCGTGCGGGGTGATGTAGAGAACCCGGTCGGTGACCTCGAGGATCGGGTTGATGTTGTGCGTGATGAACAGCACCGCGGCGTTGCGTTCCCGCCGCTGGCGCTCCAGCAGCTCAACGATGGCGCGCTGGGCGCGCAGGTCCATGGAGAGCAGCGGCTCGTCGCACAGCAGGATATCCGGGTCGCCTGCGAGCGCCTGGGCCTGGCGGATCAGCTGCTGCTGGCCACCGGACATCTCCCCGACGCGGCGGTTCGCGAGCCCGGCGGCGCCCACCTCGGCGAGCGCGGCGTCGACCTGCTTCCGGCGGGGGCGGCGGTTGCGGAACACGCCGTGGGCGGTGGAAAGGCCCACGAGGTCGCGTGCGCGAATCGGCAGGTTCGCGGGGAACATCCGCTGCTGCGGGATGTAGCCGATTTTTCCTTCCACCTCGACGGTGCCGCGGGTCAGCGCGCGCTGCCCCAGCACCGTCTGGAAGAGGGTGGACTTGCCCACGCCGTTTGAGCCCAAAATAGCGAGAAATTCCCCCGGGGCGACCTCGAGATTGAGGTCGCGCCACAGGGGCTCAATCGCGGCGTTGTGAAACGCTAATCTCATGCGTCCTCTAGCTGCTTGAGGATGTCATCCACGTAGTCGAAGTACGTGGTGCCCCGGTCCGGGGTTTCGTTCACGTTTACAGTAGCAACGTCCTTATCCTTCGCGGCCTTCGTCAGCTCCTCGGCGGCCGGGGTCTGGGCCTGCTCGTTGGTGATCAGGACGTCCAGCTTGCCGTCCGTGATCAGCTTCTTCGCGGCGGCGAGGTCTGCTGCAGAAGGCTCGGCCTCACGGGCCACGGCCTTGGCGAAGGACTCTGGGGTGATGTCCTCGAGGCTGGAGTCCTCGACGATGGCCTCGGCGACGGACTCGGTCAGCATGACCTTCTTGCCCGGCAGCTTCTTCATGCGCTCGGTGTAGGACGCGGTCTTCTCCTTGATCTCGGCGTCCTCGTCCAGCTCGGCAGGGAAGTCCTCGTCGAGCTCGTGGAGCTGGGCTGCGAGGTTATCGGCGAAGGCGTTGACGATATCCATGTCCAGCCAGGCGTGCGGGTTCTGGCCGCTGCCGTGGTCGTGGCCGTGATCATGGCCCTCGTGATCATGCCCATGGTCGTGGTCGTGGCCCTCATGGTCATGTGCGTGCTCGTGGTCGTGACCCTCGTGATCGCCGTGATCATGCTCGTGGTCGTGGCCCTCATGGTCATGGCCCTCGTGATCGTGACCCTCGTGGCCGTGGTCGTGGCCCTCATGCCCGTGGTCGTGATCGCCGTGGTCGTGCGTGTGGGCCGCAGCCAGCGGGAGAGCGGTGACGACCGGGGCGTCGTCCGCATTATCGGTGAGCCAGTTGTCGTAGCCCGCGCCGTTGGCAGCGATGAGGTCCGCGCTCTTCGCCTTCGCGATGTCGGCCGCGGTGGCCTCGTAGCCGTGCGGATCGTCGTCCTTGTTCTCCATGATGGTCTCGACGGAGAAGGTCTTCTCCGCGCCGTCGACGCTCTCGATGACCGCCTTGGCGATGTCTCCCCAGACCGGGGTCGAGGCGACGATCTTGAATTCCGTGTTCTCGGCCGGGTTGTCCTGCGAGCCGCCCTCGGAGCAGGCGGCGAGGCCTGCGGTGAGGGTGAGGACGCCGAAGATGGCGGCGCCGCGCTTGCGGGTGGTTGCACTAAAGTTCATAAAAACTTCTCACGGTTGTTGGTAATGGGAACTGGTTGCAATAAGCAATGTAGTGCAGCACCCCTCCGCCCAGCAATTTTTTGGCCAACCGCCTACGGTAAGAGGCATGAATCAACCCGCCCGCCGAGGCACCCTCGCCTCCATCGCCGCCGAGTTGGGCGTATCCCGAACCACCGTCTCCAATGCCTATAACCGGCCCGGTCAACTCTCCGAGGAGCTGCGCACCAAGATCCTGCAGACCGCGGAGAAGATGGGCTACCCGGGGCCCGACCCCATCGCGCGCTCCCTTCGCATCCAGCGGGCGGGGGCCGTCGGCGTTCTCCTGACCGAGGAACTGACCTACGCCTTCGATGACCAGGCCTCTGTTGAATTCATGTCTGGCGTCTCGCAGGCCTGCGGCGAGATGGGTGTGTCCATGCTGCTCATCCCCGCCGGGGTGCAGTCCGATGGGAAGGACGCCACCGCCCTGATTAACCAGGCCGCCGTCGACGGTTTCATCGTCTACTCCGTCGCCGACGAAGACCCCTACCTGGAGGCCGCCATCAGCCGAGGACGTCCCGTCGTCATCTGTGACCAGCCCGCCGGCCGGGAGGGGGTCCGCTTCGTCGGTATCGACGACCGCGAGGCCATCAAACCGGTCGTCCGTCGTCTCGTCGACGCAGGTCACCGCAAGATCGGCATCCTGTGCATCCGACTGGATCGGGAACCCAACAACGGGCCCGTCAGCCAGGAGCGGCTTGCCGGGGCGCGCATGAACGTGCAGCGGGATCGTGTGACCGGCGCGCTCGAGATCCTCGCTGAGGCGGGCATCGATACCGCCAGCGTGCCCCTCGTGGAGCGCCACATTAACGACGCCGGAACCACCGAGGACGCCGCCCGCGAGCTGTTGGAGAATCACCCGGATCTCACCGCCGTGGTGTGTACGACCGACTCGATGGCGCTCGGTCTGCTGCGCTACGCCGAATCGGCGGGCATCGACGTGCCCGGCGATCTTTCGGTGACCGGTTTCGACGGCATCCCGCAGGCGGAGGCCGCAGGTCTGGTTACGGTGCGCCAGCCCTCCCGCACCAAGGGGCGGCTGAGCGGGGAGCAGCTCGCGGAGGAGATCAGCGAGCGCCGGAAGGCGGCGAAGAACCGGAAGTCCGCGCCATCGCGGGCGCAGTCGGAGAACCCGCCGGCGGTCTACCTGGAGACCACGGTGCTGGACGGAACTTCTATCGCCGCCCCGCGGGCTTAGGGAAAGCGGGCACTAACCACCCAGCTCCGCGGGCCACTGCACCGCGGGCTCAATGGATCCAGCTCCGCGGGCGACTGCGCCGCGGGCACTAATGACGCAGCTCCGCGAGCTGCTGGAGTGCGTCTCGAACGGCGAAGGGGCTGCCCAGGCTACGGGTCGCCGCGGTGGTGTCTGAGAGCCGGCCGCCCACATGGACGCCGACGTCTGGGCGTGGCTGAGTGAGGGTGGCAAGGACGGTTTCGTCCGTGACGTCGTCGCCCAGGAAGAAGACCACGTGCTCCGGCAGCTGGGTGCGCAGGCCCACCACGTAGCTGCCCTTTGTTGCGGTGGCGACGCTGAGTTCCAGGATGTCGCGACCCCAGGTGACCTGCACCGGAACCGCCGGGGTGCTGCAGGTGGCCGCGAACTCCGCCAAGCGCTGATTCGCCTGCTCCGCGGCCTCGGGGCTGGTGGCCTGCCGGGTGTGCAGGCCCGCCGAGTACGGCTTGTACTCCACCCACATGCCGGGGTTGGCTGCCGCGATCTGTTCGGCGTGGCTGCCCAGCTTCTGCAACACCTGCGCCTGAGCCGAGGAAGTGGCGTTCGCGGTAGCGTCCGTGGTGCTGTCGGCGGCGTCCTCGCTCGAGGTATCGGTGCCACCCGAGAGTGAGTCCTCCGCGCCGTGGGAGCCGACCAGGCGGATATCGTCCGGGCCCGGGCTTTCGAGTACCGGTAGGCCGGTGACCGCGGAGAGTTCGCGCAGCTGGCGGCCGGAGATGATGAGCACCGTCACCCCCGGGAGCCCGGCGAGCTCGTGCAGTGCCTCCAGCGCGCCGGGGACCGCGCGCACGTCGGTGGGGGAGTCCGAGAACTCCGCCAGCGTGCCGTCGAAGTCCACCGCGAGTAGGAGCCTCTCCGCCGCCGCGAGGTAGGAGAGATCCTCTGCGCCCAGAGTGTCGGGGCCCAGAGTGTCGGAACCCAGCGTGTTGGGATCCTGTTCCTTGGGACGCGGTGAGTTGGGATTCTGCGGGCCTGGGATCGGGGTGGCGGGCATTGGCGAGCTCCTTAAAGTGTTCTCTTCGCGGGGCCCGTGGCAGCCCCTGGGGGCGGGTACTGCCTAGGCGCGGGAGACCATGCTCAGCGACTTCGGGGTCTCCCACTCCGGGGCGTCCGGGTGGAATTGCTGCAGCCGCAGCGAGCGTCCACCGTCGCGCGTGTAGGTCAGTGTCTGGTTCTCCAGGACGTCGCGAAGGCGCTCAGCGTTGCGTTCATCGCTCGGTGCGCACTGGGATTCGCCGCCGATTTCCTCGACGCTCAGCTGACCGACCTCCAGCTGGGATTCCTTCTCCCGCCATTGCACGTCGGCCTTGAGATTCAGGCAGCCGCTCGCCCCGGTCAGGGAGTCCTCACCAATGACCAGGAAGAGGCGGCCCTCCTGGGTCTCCGGCAGATCCGCCGGCGTCTCCGGGTCCTGGTAGATGCGGGTGACCTGCCACTGCGTCCACCCCACCGGGGATTCGGACTCGCCGCAGGCACTAAGCCCCAGCAGGCCGGCGGCAGCGAGGATGGCGGCACCCGCCTGAGCCACGGTTCGGCCCCGCTGAGTTCCGCGCAGGTTTCTGGGTTCCATCACCGTTCCTCCCCACTCGGGGACGTCGCGTCCGCGCGCAGTTCGGCCAGGAAGCTGTCCGCCCAGTGGTCGACGTCGAACTCGCGGACGTTCTCCCACATCTTCCGCATCCGCGCCCGGCGATCCGAAGGCTTGGAGGTCGCCGCCGCGAGGATGGTCTGCGAAAGCTGGGTTTTATCGTAAGGGTTGCACATGAACGCGCTGGTCAGCTGCGTGGCTGCGCCCGTGAACTCCGAGAGCACCAGGGCACCAGTGCCATCCGAGTGGCAGGCTACGTACTCCTTGGCCACCAGGTTCATCCCGTCCTTCAGCGCGGTGACCAGCATGATATCCGCCGCCAGGTACAGTGCCACCAGCTTCTTGAAGGACTGGTTATTGTGCACATAGCTGACCACCGGCCGGCCCATCGAGCCATGCTTGCCGTTGATGCGGGAGACGATGCGCTCCACGTCCTTGCGGGTGGCCTGGTAGTCCTCCAGCCGTTCCCGCGAGGGGGTGGCCACCTGCACCATCGAGATGTCCTTGGCCTTGAGACCGTGCTTCTTCAACTCCCCGGAGTCCAGCAGTTCCTCAAGGGCCAGCAGGCGCTGCACGATGCCCTTCGTATAATCCAGCCGGTCCACCCCGGCCATAAGAACCTTCGGTGAGCCGAGCTGCTGGCTCAGGTGCTGCGCCTTGGCCAGCGTCTCCGGCTGTTGGGCCTGTCGTTCGACGGCGGCGGAGTCCAGGGAGATCGGGAACACCCCGATGCGGGTGACATGCTCTCGGGCCTGCTGAACCTTCCCATCGACCTCGGCCTGCGCATCGGCTGCGGCAGCACTGGTCGTCGTGGGATTCGTGGTGCACCAACCGATGACGGAGTTTTCCTCCGGAAGTCGGGCACCATTGACGAACTCGGCATCCGTAGGGTCGTCGTAATGAACGTCGAAATCCAGTGCGCGGAGCGTATGCAGGAAGTTCCGGGCGCTGTCCTGGGTCTGGAAGCCGATGAGATCCGCGCCGAGCGTGCCGGCCAGCACCTCGCGGCGCCACGGGAGCTGGCGGAACAGCTCCGGGGCAGGGAAGGGGATGTGGAGGAAGAAACCAATCTTCAGGTCCGGGCGCGCCGCGCGGATCATGCCGGGCACCAGGTGCAGCTGATAATCCTGCACCCACACCGTCGCGCCGGGCGCGGCCTCCTTGATCGCCTTATCCGCAAAGCGGCGGTTGACGGCGTGGTAGCTCGCCCACCAGGAGCGCTTATAGCGCGGATGCACAATCAGATCGTGGTACAGCGGCCACAGCCCCGCATTGGAGAAGCCCTCGTAGAACTCCTCGTAATCCGTCTCGGAGAGATTCACCGGGATGAGGTCGATGCCGGTCTTCTTACGCGACGGCATTTCCTTGGACTTGACCTTCTTGGTCGTTCCGGGCCAGCCGATCCACGCGCCGTTATTGTGCTGCAGCACCGGCTTGAGCGCCGTGACGAGCCCGCCCGGGGAGGCGACCCACTTATCGTCGATCCGGTCGACGGGCAGACGGTTGGCGATAACAAGAAAATCCGAACCACCGTCGGTGGCCATCGTGCCTCCTGAAGCGCTTCCTAGGTGCCGATTATGGCACCAAGTGTACGCGGACTACTGGGCCTTCTTCGTGGCCTTTTTCGTCGCCTTCTTAGCGGCCTTCTTGGTGCTCTTCTTCGCAGCCTTCTTCGTGGCCTTCTTGGTCGCCTTTTTCGCAGCCTTCTTGGTGCTCTTCTTGGCGGCCTTCTTTGCCGACTTCTTCGTGGTCTTCCGGCTCGCCTTCTTCGTGGCGGCCTCGTTGGCCTCCAGCTCCTCGACGACCTTGCGGTGGATCAGGCCATCCGGCTCGACGCCGAGCATGCTCATCAGGGTCACGCCGTCCAGGAAGTCCTCGGCATAGGTGGCAACGATCCGCTGGGCGGCGAGAGCGGTTTCCACCGGTACGGCGTGCAGAGACTCGGCGCTAGCTGGACGATTGTCTGTGACCTTTGGGGGCACTGGCATCCTCTTTCACGAAAACTCTTGAACTGGCGGTGGGCTTTGACGGTGAATCAAAAACTCGTTGCCTGGTAACGGGCCTATTCTACGCTAATCAGTCCCGGCCGTGTTCGGAGCCCGCAGCTGAGGCACCATCGCCGGTGAGGTCCTGCTGAGCCGGGGAGTCGGCCTGCTCCTGCGGCTGCTGTTGTGCCTGCTTCTCGTCCTCCCGGATCTTCGCGAGCTTGCGGCGCTGCCTCGTGCGCAGCAGGGAGTCGATGCTCCACAGGGACCGGGTGCCCTCCCGCTTGCGGCTCATCCGCGGCACCGAGCGGTCCATCGGGTGCTGGTCCAGGGGGTGTGCCGCGTGGTTGCCGTGTCGGCGCCGTGGCCGGCGTTCGCGCACCGCAATGCGGGGGCGGCGCAGGCCGTACTCCCGGTGCAGGATGCGTGGGCGACGCAGGCGGCGGGCCACCCACTCGCCGAAAACCACGCCGGCAGCCAGCGTCGTCGCCGTCGCTGCAGCCAGGGCCAGGTTCGACATACCAATGACCAGCTTGTCCTGCAGGATCGAGGACATTCCCCGGTATAGCGCCAGGCCGGGCAGGAAGGGCGTAATGCCGGCGGCGGCGGTGATCTGCGGCGGAACCATATACCGGCGGGAAAGCAGACCACCGGTCATGCCCACCAGAATCGCGGCGGCCGCAGCTGGCATCATCGTGGAGCTCTCGGCCAGCACCTGGACGATATTGTGCGCGATGGAGGCGACCAACGCGGTCGCCGCGGCGACCACCGTCGCGCGCCGCTCCGTGAAGCAGGCCAGACAGAAGAAGACCGTCGCCGCCGCGCCAGAGAGCACGCGCACCGTCGTCCCGCCGAGTACGCCTGAGGTGGTGGACACGTCCAGAGGGGTCATGTCGATGCCAACCATGTGGACGAACTGCAGGGCCGCGCCGATGCCGGCGATGATCGCGCCCGTGTTCAGCACCGTCTCGAAGAAGCGGGCAGAAGCCGTGACCGGCGCCCCCGTCACCGCATCCTGAAGCGCCTGGACCAGCGTTAACCCGGCGAGCTGCGCGACGATACAGGACGCCACCACCAGCGAGGGAGGGAAGTACCAGCCGCGTTCCGTCGCGAACTGCGTGACGACCGCGGCGGGCAAGACCGCGATGAAGCCACCCAGGAAGTTCTGGTAGAACTCCGGCAGCGACTTCGACGCCAACCACGCCGTCGAGAACATGATGAACAGGGTCGTGATCGTCGCGACGAAAGCGACAGCGTAGCCACCGCCCAGCAGCAGGGCGATGGAGAAGGCAAACCCACCCCAGGAGAGCAAAGCCCAGCGGGTACGGAACGGCAGCGGGCTGCGCTCGATCTGGGCGAGAATCTGCTCCGCGGTATCCAGCGGGGTGGCGCCGGCGATGATGGAACGCACCAGCCGGTCGATCTCCGTGAGGCGGGAGAAATTCGTGCTGAGGGTCTTCACGACTCGGAAGGCGGACACGGGGCTGCGGGACTCGTCGTTGTGGGCGTACACGGTGATGGTGTTCAGCGTGATGTCCACGTGAGTGTAGTGCAGGCCATACGCGGCGGCGATCGCCTTGATCTCCGCCTTCGCGTCCGAATTGCCGGTGCCGGCGGCCAGCAGTTGGTCCCCGATGCGTGCAGCAAGGTTCAGTACGCGGTGGATTTCCTCCGGGTCCGTGAGGTTCACCGGGGCCAGCGGGGTCGGCGGCGGCGCTAACCGAATCCCGTCGATGGTCGCGCGATTGCCGGTAAAGAGCATGTCGCTGGCGCGTCGGGCGAACCGAGCTAGATAATTTGCCACAACCACACCGTACACAAGGCCCCCTCCCGCACTTGAGGTGATGGTGGGTCTAAAAATTCGTGGGCTCTCGTGGTGGGCTGCTACTCTTTAAGCGCTCATGCCTCGTACGGGGCGTTGGGTGTGCCGAAGTGGCGCAATTGGCAGCGCAACGCACTTGTAATGCGTAGGTTGCGAGTTCGAGTCTCGTCTTCGGCTCTGTGTAAGGCTCCGGGAAACCGGGGCCTTTTCTTTATGTCTTGGCTCTTGCTCCGGGGTTCGCCCGGGAGGCCGTGCGGGTGGCGGGGATAAGTTCTTAGTGGTTTGGGGGCATTCAATAAATGGGGAGAAAGAGAGAGTGCCGGAATGGTGACTTTTCGGACGAAATAAAAATTAACTCCAGTTTTGCCCTCTATTAACTCGCGATATAACTGGGGTTGGAGAAGCGTTTCTCTAATTAGACCCAAATGGGGGAAATTCATATCCGCGCTGGCACAAGGTTGTTTCGAAGCTATTCTTCTGCTGTGTGTTCGTGCCGCTGAAAGACGTTAAGCATTTCTTCGGCGCGGCTTTCTCGCCAGAAGTAATAATTCACCCCACGCGTAATGTGAAAGCCTTTTCATGCCTCAATTGACCGCAATTCGCCCCTCGCGATCGAGCAAGATCGCCACCCGCACCGCTGCAACAGCCCTCGCCGCCGCCCTCGCCGGCGGCATTGCCGCGAGCCCGGCGGTCACCACCGTAGCGCTCGCCGCTCCGGCCGGTTCCTCCCAGGCCGGTACCGCACCTCGAGGCAACCTGCTGCCGGAAAGCTCCGCCACCGGACCCGTCCAGCTCCCCGGCTCCTACGACCCCGTCCCCCACAACGGCGCCCCGCAGCCACAGGCCTTCCCGGCCTCCGAGTACGGCTGGTACCTGTCGGATCTCAGCTCCCACCCTTATGGCAACTACGTCACCCTCATTGACGGCTTCAAGGACCTGCGGGCCAAGCACCCGGGCGTCATGAAGTCCAACCTTGACCAGGTCGCCGAGATCAACAACAACGCCCCCGCCGCCCGGATCGCCCAGGCCCAAGAGGATGCCGCGACCTCCAAGGAAGGTGTGCTCCGCATCTTCGCCGACGCCTTCGGCGAGGAGCTCGGCGAGCACTTCCGCCAGGCGCTGAAGGAGCACCGTCTTCCCAAGACCCAGATGCTTTTCGGCGGTGCCACCGCACGCGCCGGGGGAGTGGCCTCCTCCACCTTCATCGAGAAGACCTACTACAACAACGAGCGCCCCTTCGTCGCCGCACCGGAACGGATCACAAAGCACAACCTGCCGGGCAAGGACTTCTACAGCACCTCGAAGTCCTTCCCCTCCGGGCACACGAACCAATCCACCTGGACCACCACGCTGCTGTCCTATATGCTCCCCGAGTTCGCTCCAGAGCTGCTCGCACGCGGAGCCGAGGGTGGCTACTCCCGCGTGGTCCTGGGCGTGCACTACCCGCTGGACGTTATTGGTGGTCGCATGGTCGGCACCGCTGCCGCCGCGGATCGACTGAACGACCCGCGCATGCGCGCCAACCTGAATGCTGCCGCCCAGGAGATCCGTGCTGAGCTCGAGTGGCGCTGCGGCGACACCCTCGCGAACTGCGCACAGAAGCAGGCCGAGGCCGGTAAGGGCTATAACCCAGAATCCGTGGATCGCTACACCGAGCTGATGAATTACGGCTTCACCCCGGTCTACTCCGAGTCCGCCCCAATGGTGGTCCCGCAGGCCGCGCCCGCCCTGCTGCTGGGCAAATACCCGAACCTCTCCCACACCCAGCGCGCCGAGATCCTCCGCCAGACCGCCGGCCCGGCCGGGTACCCGCTGGATAAGCAGGGCCCGGAGGGCTCCTGGCAGCGACTCAACCTGGCCAAGGCGCTCACCGCCCAGGTCACCATCGCCGACGACGGCTCCGTGGAGGTGGCTGGCTAATGGCAACGCTTACTCGTCGCCGCGTCCTGCAGGGAATGGCCGCCACCGGTGGGGTGGCCGCCGCGGGGAGCCTGCTGCCTGCCGCCCAGGCAGCCCCCGCCCGCACCGTGTTGGGTGCGGAGAACTGGGACCCCGAGGTCTTCGCCCACTCCGTCGCCTCCGGGGATCCGACCGCCAGCGCCGTCATCATCTGGACCCGCGTGACCCCAACGAAGGACGCACAGCCCGGCTTGGGGAAGGGGCCGGACGTCCCCGTGACGTGGGAGGTCGCCACCGACCCGGAATTTCAGGACGTCGCCGCATCCGGGAAGGTCACCGCCAGCGCCGAGTTCGATCACACCGTCAAGGTCGACGCCACCGGCCTAGGATCCGCCACCACGTATTTTTATCGTTTCACGGCCGACCTGGGGGAGCGGAAGGCGACCTCCCGGGTGGGGCGCACCCGCACCGCCCCCGGATCCGGCGACGATGTCAGCGCGATCCGCTTCGGCGTGTGCAGCTGCTCGAACTACGAGGCCGGCTTCTTCCGCAGCTACCGGGACATGGCCGAGCGCGATGACCTGGAATTCGTCCTGCACCTGGGGGACTACACCTATGAATACGAGACGGGCGGCTACACCGGCGTGTACGGCCAGCAGCCCCGCACCGTGGAGCCCGCGCACGTCACCCAGACACTCGCGGATTTCCGCATCCGCCAGGGTTGCTACCGCAAGGACGCCGACCTCGCCGACCTGCATGCAGCCAAGCCGATGGTCTGCGTGTGGGACGATCACGAGTTCGCAGACAATAACTGGCGCGAGGGTGCGACCGGGGAGAGCTTCAAGAAGGGGGACGACTACCCGGCGCTAAAGGCAGCCGCCTCCCGCGCGTACTTCGAGTGGATGCCCGTGCGGGTGCGCCCCGAAGCGCGCGCCCAGCACCTCTACCGCACCCTGCAGTACGGCCCATTGATGGAGATCATCATCCCGGACCTGCGCTCCTACCGCGATGCGCAGCTGATCCAATCCGGTGACCACCTGCTGGACTCCGACCCGGACTTCATTCGCGCCGCCGGTCGGGAGGGCCGCACCATGATGGGGCGCAGCCAGTTCGAGTGGTTCAGCAACGCCATCAAGTCCTCCACCGCGAAGTGGCAGGTCATCGCCAACGAGGTGATGTTCGCGCCGATGACCCTGCCGGCGACCCTGGACCCGAAGCTGCACGACTGGCTGGTGGAGAAGATCGGCCTGCCGGAGCAGGGCATCCCGCTGAACCTCGACCAGTGGGATGGCTACATGGTGGAGCGGCAGAAGATCATCGACATGATCGCCGGGCTGCCGGATAAGAACGTGGTCTTCCTGACCGGGGATATCCACAGTTCCTGGGCGAACGATATTCCGCGGGATATTTTCGGCTACCGCACAGGCCAGAACACGAAGGCGGTGGCCACTGAGTTCGTGACCCCGTCGGTGACCGCGAAGAGCGCCTTCGATTCTTTGGCGGTCAGCCGCGCCTTCGACGCCGCCACTCGGCAGCTGCTGTACACCGGCGAGAACCTGCTCTCCGGGGTGAACCGTTGGTTCAAGTGGATCAACTTCACCGATCACGGCTACATGGCCGTGGAGGTGGGGCAGAAGGCCACGCAGTGCGACTGGCACTACGTGGACCACGTGCTGGCCAAGGACACCCCGTTCCGCCTGGGCAATAGCTTCCGGGCCGAGGTGGGCTCCCCTGGTGCCCGTAGCGTTGGCGCGGGCCTCAATCGCGCCCAGCGGGTTTATTAGTCCGACCGGGAGCGGGGAAGGGGCGCTTGCTAGAAGCGGTAGACCATGACGTAGCACTCCTCGTGGGGTGCCACGCCGTGGTCGATGAATCCGAACTTGGAGTACATGCGGCGGGCGCGGTCATTGCCGAAGTCCACCGCCAGGCTGACGGAGTGGTAGCCCTTCGCACGGGCGTGGTCCAGGGTTGTACCCAGTAGCTTGCGGCCGAGCCCAAGGCCGGTCATCGTCGGGCGGAGTGCGATGGCCAGCTCCGGGATGTCATCGGAGATATAGCCCGCGCCGGGCTCGGATTCGGTGAAGTTACGCAGCCATGCAGCGCCCGCGGGCGCGCCTTCGTACTCGGCGATGATTCCGCCCTGCTCCGCGGTCCACATGTCTACGTAGCGGACCAGGTCATCCTGGAAGTGCTCGGAGAGGTCTTTCCCAGGGTCACCCCAGGTATCGGTTTCGCGGAACATTTCCGTGATGAATCCGCGGTCGCCCTCGGTCGCGACACGAAATGCGACCGCGTCCGTGTTCGGGCGCTCGGCTGCTGACTCTGCCTGAATATCCTCGCTCATGCCCCCAAATATAGAACACCGGCGCCGAACCGCGGGATCGAGGATCCGTGCTCGGCGCCGGTGGGCTCCACAATCTAAGGAGCTTTCAGCAGGTCGGGGATTAGTAGATGTAGACCTTGTCACCCGGCTGCAGGTAGTTGAAGAAGGTCTGGGCGGACTTGCGATCCATGCGCACGCAGCCGGCGGACTGCACGTTGGTCGTGCCCTGGTGGAAGGCGTGACCGTTGTTCGTGAAGTAGACGGCGTACGGCATTGGTGCATTGCCGAACTCGTAGCTGATCTCGTCCTTGACCTTGCGGGTCACGGTGAACATGCCGCGCGGGGTCTCCTGGCCTGGGCGGCCGGTGGAGACGACGACCGGGCCGTAGGAGCGGTTGCCGCCCCTCTGCAGCCAGGCGCGCTGGGCCTTGATATCAACGCATGCGTGCGCGGAAGCCGGGCACGGGTTGGAGGCCGGGCGGGCCTGCTTCTTCGGGGCCTGCTTCTTTGGTGCTGGCTTCGGGGCCGGCTTCGGCGCGCGAGCAGCCTCGCGCTGCTGCAGGGCGCCCGGTGCGACAGCGTTGACGAAGTTATCGATGCCCTGAACAACCGGGGTGCGGAACTGCGGCGGCAGGTTCTTGGCCTGGGCCACGAGCGCGTCGCGGGCGTTCAACAGGGCGGTCACGCCATTGGCCTGTGCCTGGCGCAGCTGGGCGTCGAAGTCAGCCTGCAGCTGAGCGATCTGCGGCGGCAGGGAAGACCCGGCCACGGAGGAGCCGAGCTGCGGGGCAGCGCTGGCCTCAGAGGCGGTGGCGACGGATGCCCCAACGCCGAGGGTGGAGGCGCCGAGCGCGAGGGCAGCAGCGCCAGCGAACTGCTTCTTGGAGGTGTTGGACACCTTGCGGTGCTTGCCGATGTAATGAGTCATGCGCTTCAGAATAAACCCATTTGTACGTGAGAGAAAGCTGAACGCGCCGGTTGAGCCTCCTGTTAATGCTGCGTTCAACTGGCAACGCTGCCCGTGGGGCGGCGTGGGGCGAGCCAGGTCCCCCGGGATCCGCCGCTATCGCGTCTCAGTGCTGCCGGACCCCACACCGCCCGCGACGGGAATATTCTCCAGCGGACAAGCGCTAAAATATGTACAGCAAGCATTCAGCAAGCTCCCAGTCTCGGTGGAAGCAGATCGGTGAAGATAGAGCCATGACTACCCCAAACACGCAGCCCGTTAAGGTTCTCGTCGTCGACGATGAGGACAACATCTCCGACCTGATCAAGGTCAGCCTGAAGTTCCAGGGCTTCGACGTGGAGACTGCTGACAACGGGCAGACTGCGCTGGAGATCGCGGAAACCTACCGCCCCGACGCCTTCATTCTGGACGTCATGATGCCCGGCATGGATGGCTTCACCCTGCTCAACAAGCTCCGCGAGGCCGGCCACGACGCCCCGGCCCTGTTCCTCACCGCCAAGGACGGCGTGGAGGACCGCATCCACGGCCTGACCATCGGCGCGGACGACTACGTCACCAAGCCCTTCTCCCTGGAGGAGGTCATCACCCGACTGCGTGTGATCCTGCGCCGCGTGGCCAAGGACGACTCCGAGGAATCCAGCCTCATCACCTACGAGGACATCACCCTGGACGACGACATGCACGAGGTCACCAAGGCCGGGGAGGTCGTGGACCTGTCCCCGACGGAGTTCCAGCTGCTGCGCTACCTGATGGTCAACGCAGAGGTCGTCCTCTCCAAGTCCAAGATCCTGGACCACGTGTGGAATTACGACTTCGGCGGGGACGGCAACGTCGTCGAGTCCTACGTCTCCTACCTGCGCCGGAAGATCGACACGAAGGAACCCCGCCTGATCCACACCGTCCGCGGCGTGGGTTACGTGCTGCGTAAGCCACGCTCCTAGGTTTTGCCTGGTCGATGGCTTCCCTCCCTGAGAATTCGGACGTCCCCGCCACCGGGACAGCGAACTCCGCTGGTTCCCCTGGCGCGGACGATGCCGGCACCGCTGACTGGCCGGTGGACGGCGAGCACGGTGAGTTCCAGCGTCCCGGGCGCTTTCTGTCGAACTTCCCGCTGCGTGTCAGCCTCGTCGTCGTGATGACGTTCCTCGCCGCACTCGGCCTGTCTTTTTCCGGCGCGGTGACGACCTCCACGCTGCAGCACTTCATGGTCTCGCGCGTGGATGACCAGCTCAATAGTGCGATCAACGGCTGGGCCTACCGGACCACCGACGACGAACGCTCCTACCAGGACAGACCCGGTAGCAGCACCCCGCAGCCCAACCGGCCGCCCACGGATTTCTTCGTCCGCGTGGTGGACGGGGAGATCTCCATCGAACCACTGAACTCGGTCTTCGACTCCGCCCCGGAGCTGCGGGGATTGGAGCAGCCGAGGGAGCCCGTGACGGTGCCCGCCCGCGCGGGGAGCGCGTCCCACGCCCCGTGGCGTGCGGCCTCCGTCGAGAACCAGGATGGCACCGTCACCATCGTCGCCCTGCCCCTGGAGGGCGAGGAACACACCATCCGCAGGCTGGTGTACCTGCAGATCATCATCGGTTTCCTGGTGGTGGCCTCCATCATGATCGTCTCCCAGTACCTGGTGCGCCGCGCGCTGCGCCCGCTGAACCAGGTGGAGGAGACCGCCTCCCTGATTTCCCAGGGCCACCTGGACCAGCGCGTCCCGAACTGGGAGCCGGATACCGAGGTCGGTCGCCTGGCGCAGGCCTTCAACCGGATGCTCGCACAGATCCAGGGTGCGTTCCTCGCGGTGGGTGCCTCCGAGCGCCAGGCCCGCAAGTCCGAGGCCACGATGCGCCGCTTCATCGGGGATGCCTCCCACGAGCTGCGCACCCCGCTGACTTCCGTGCGGGGGTATGCGGAGCTCTACCGCTCCGGGGCCACCGACGATGCGGACATGGTCATCGGCCGAATCTCCGACGAGGCCGAGCGGATGGGGCTGCTGGTGGAGGACCTGTTGGCCCTGGTCCGCATGGATGAGGGCCGCCCGCTGCAGAACCAGCGGGTGGATGTGCTGGAGCTGGCGCTGCGCGCCGCCGACGGTGCCCGGGCGGGCTTCCCGGGGCGCAGCATCGGCGTCGAGAATCACTACGGCTCCATCCCGGTCGTGATGGGCGACGCCAACCGCCTGCACCAGGTGATCAGCAACCTCCTCACGAACGCGCTGAAGCACGCGGGTGAGGACGCCAGCGTGAAGATCAGCCTGCTCAAGACGAGCCCAGGACTGGTCACCATCGACGTCCAGGACGATGGCGAGGGCATCCCTGCCGACGCCCTGCCGCATCTCTTCGAGCGTTTCTACCGTCCGGACGGCTCCCGCTCCCGCGCTTCGGGCGGTTCCGGGCTGGGCCTATCCATCGTGCAGTCCCTGGTCAAGGCACACGGCGGGGCGATCACCGTGGACTCCACGGTGGGGGAGGGCACCACGTTCAGGGTGCAGCTGCCCGTGGCGCCGGAGGATTCGCCAGCGCAAATTTCACCAGAAGACTGACCTTCTGGTTGCGGGGCAGCATATTGTGCGCCACCTGCAGCTGCGGGTAGAAGTCCTGCACCCGCACTAGCCGCAACGGGCCCGGATGCTGGGGGATACCCCCGGTCGGTTCGGCGTCGCCGAGGGCGAAGGCCGCATTGAGGGGGACCATGCGGTCGTAATCGGAGGCGATCTGCGTGATCGGCACGGTGCACTCCCCGGCCGGCGCCAGCGCGTCGGCCAGCGCGGGGGAGCCCACCACCTGCTCCGCGAAAGCGGGCGCCATGACGGTGCTGATCACCCGGTTGACCAGGGCCTCCCGCGCGGTCCCGGACCAGGGCATGTGCACGCCTCGGAAGTCCGCGCCCAGACCCACGATGTGGTTGATCGCATCCCCGCCGGGACGGCTCGCCACGGCCAGGGAGATCAATCCGCCCTGGGAATGTGCAACCAGGTCGAAGGACTCCGCGCCGGTGGCGTCTTTGAGCGCGGCGATCTGCGCCCGCGTTTGGGCGATGGATTGCACCAGCGACGTGGTGCCGTTGTCCCCATAGCTGACGGAGAATACCCGCCGGTCCCGCCCGTCGAAGGTGCTGCGCAGGTAGGGCACCATGCGCGCGAAGTTCCCGCGACCACCCACGGTGCCGTGCACCACCACGATGGGGCGGGGCTCGGAAGGCAGCATCCGGTGGGTGGGGGATTCATCCCATTCGCCCAGGTCCGGGATGTGAGCCAGCAGCGAGCGTCGCGGGGTAGCCTCCTGGCCCAGACCGGAGTGCAGGATGGGGCTGCGGCGGGGACTGCGGGGCGTAGAGGGGGACATATCGTTTTAGAGCGCTGGTGTTAGTCCTCGTCCTCCGGCACGCCAGCAACACCCTGGTTGCGCAGCTCCGCGCGGATCCGCGCCGCCGCATCGTCCATCTTTTCCGGGTCCGTCTGATCCATCGGGATGATGTTCTGCAGGCTGTAGCCGGACATGTCGGAGGCCGGGAACAGGTGGATGTGGGTGTGCGGTACCTCGAAACCGGCGATCATGTAGCCGCACCGCGGGGCGTCGAAGGCCTCGCAGATGGCCTTGCCGATCACCTGGGCGACCTCGTTGAGCTTGCCCCACAGCTCGGCCGGCACGTCGGTCCAGCGGTCGATCTCCTGGGTCGGGACGACCAGCACGTGGCCGTAAGCGACCGGCTCGATGGTGAGGAATGCGGCGACCTCGGCGTCGCGGTAGACGAAGCGACCCGGCAGTTCGCCGTTGATGATTTTCGTGAAAACGGTAGCCATACCTCGTGATGTTACCCGCGAAACCATCGGCGAACACCGGCTTTGGGGCAGCGTCGCGTCGCGCTGTCCGGCTGGCTCGCTAGACTGGGGCACTATGCGCATTCTTGTACTTGGCAGCGGTGCCCGCGAGCACGCATTGGCTTATTCCCTGTCCCGCGATGAGTCCGTCTCTGAGGTCCACGTGAGCCCCGGCAACCCGGGGATGAAGGCCATCGCCACGCTCCACCCGGATGACTCGAATCCGGTGGGCTTGGCCCAGGAACTCGGGGTGGATCTGGTCGTGATCGGCCCGGAGATCCCGCTGGTCGCGGGCGTGGGCGACGATCTGCGGGAGGCAGGCTTCGCGGTCTTCGGCCCATCCAAGGCTGCGGCCCAGATCGAGGGCTCCAAGGCCTTCGCGAAGGACGTCATGGCGCGCGCCGGGGTCCGCACTGCCTCGGCGGAGTCTCTGCAGCCGGGTACGTCGGATGCCGAGATCGAGGCCGCCCTGGACCGCTTCGGCCCCCGCTTCGTCGTGAAGGACGACGGCCTGGCCGCCGGTAAGGGCGTTGTGGTCACCGACGACCGTGCTGCCGCACGCGCCCACATCGACGACGTCCACGCCGCCGGCAACCCGGTGCTGTTGGAGAGCTTCCTCGACGGCCCGGAGGTCTCCCTGTTCTGCCTGGTGGACGGCGAGACTGTTGTCCCGCTGATCCCGGCGCAGGACTTCAAGCGCGTCGGCGAGGGCGATACCGGCCCGAACACCGGCGGCATGGGCGCCTACACACCGCTGCCGTGGCTGCCGGGGGGCGGCGTGCAGCGCATCGTCGACGAGGTCTGCATCCCGGTGGCCAAGCAGATGGCCGAGGACGGAGTGCCGTATTCCGGCCTGCTCTATGCCGGGCTGGCCTGGACCTCCAATGGTCCTGAGGTCATCGAGTTCAACTGCCGTTTCGGTGATCCGGAGACCCAGCCGGTGCTTCAGCTGCTCGACACTCCGCTGGCTGGCGTGCTGAACGCCGTCGCCACCGGCTCGCTCGCGGAGCTGCCGCCGCTGCAGTGGAAGGACGGCTACGCGCTGACCGTCGTGCTTGCCGCGGAGGGCTACCCGGAGTCCGCGAAGAAGGGCGGGGTCATCACGGGCGCTGAGGCGGGCAGCGAGGCCCGCGGTGTCCGCGCCGCTGGTGTGGCAGAGAAGGACGGCGCGCTCGTCGCTTCTGGCGGCCGCGTGCTCAACGTGGTCGGTGAGGGCGCGACCCTCGAGGAGGCCCGCGAGAAGGCCTACGCCACCCTTGCCACCATCGACCTGCCGGGCGGCCACTTCCGCAAGGACATCGCCCTGGCCGCCGTCGAGGGCAAGATCACCGTCCCCGGCGAGGGGCAGGCCTAAGCCAGAAGGCTAGAAACCGATGCCCGAAGGACACGTGATTCACCGGCTGGCGTCTCAGCTCAATCAGCTGTTCGCCGGCCACGCCCTGCGCGTAACCAGCCCGCAGGGCCGCTTCGCCGAGGAGGCCGGCGCGCTGACCGGTGACATGCTCGACCGGGCGGAGGCCTGGGGCAAGCACCTGTTTTTAAGCTTCGGCAACCCTCGTAACCCGCACCGGCGGGCGGATCACATCATCCACGTCCACCTGGGGCTGATCGGCACCATGGCCGTCGAGCCCTTCACCGGTGGCCAACCCCGCGGCCAGGTGCGCCTGCACCTGCACCGCATCGACGCCGAGGGCGGGGAGGACATGTGCACCTGGGGCAACGCCGTGGAGGCAAACCTGCGCGGCCCCCAGTGGTGCCGACTCATCAC
This sequence comes from Corynebacterium sp. MSK039, assembly GCF_030232315.1. Classification (NCBI taxonomy): domain Bacteria; kingdom Bacillati; phylum Actinomycetota; class Actinomycetes; order Mycobacteriales; family Corynebacteriaceae; genus Corynebacterium; species Corynebacterium sp. MSK039. The sequence continues at coordinate 38,816 of NZ_JASPJL010000003.1, read as the reverse complement.
CGACGAGGAGATGGACGCCGCGGTCGCCAAGCTCGGCGCCGACCCGCTGCGCTCCACCGGCCCGGAGGTAGACCCGGAGAACGCCGCGAAGCTGGCGGAGCTCGATGACTTCCTCTCCCGCTCCCGCCGCAGCATCGGCTCGATCCTCATGGACCAGGCCCGCTACGCCGGGGTGGGAAACATCTACCGCGCCGAAACCCTCTTCCGCCTGGGCATCCACCCGGACGTCCGGGCCTGCGACCTGGCGGCGGAGGAACGCGAGAATATTTGGCAGGACCTCGTGGAACTCATGGCCGAGGGTGAGGCCAGCGGGCGGATCGACACTGTGCGCCCCGAGCACACCCCGGAGGCGATGGAGCGGGCTCCTCGCAAGGACGACCACGGTGGCGAGGTCTACGTCTACCGGCGCGCCGGGCAGCCCTGCTACGTCTGCGGCGAGGAGATCAGCCACCGCGTGGTGGAAGGCCGGAACCTCTTCTGGTGTCCTGGCTGCCAACCCGTGGCATAGCCCTTAAACCGCTGGTCGCCAGCCCCTCGGCGCAGCCCTGTGCCGCTGTGGGATAATGAGGGGCGTGACTGCTGCAAAGAAGAATATTTCCAACGTCCTCGCCACCCGCTACGCTTCCCCGGAGATGACCAACCTGTGGTCCCCGGAGGAGAAAATCAAGATGGAGCGCCAGCTCTGGCTCTCCGTGATGAAGGCCCAGAAGGAACTCGGCATCGAGATCCCCGCCGAGGCCCCGGCTGCCTATGAGAAGGTCCTCGACCAGGTGGACCTGAACTCCATCGCAGAGCGGGAGAAGGTCACCCGCCACGACGTGAAGGCCCGCATCGAGGAGTTCAACGACCTCGCCGGCTTCGAGGAGATCCACAAGGGCATGACCTCCCGCGATCTCACGGAGAACGTGGAGCAGCTGCAGATCTACCGCTCTCTCGTGCTGGCCCGCGATAAGGCCATCGCCGTCCTGAATCGGATCGGTCGCCTGGCCGGCGAGTACCAGGGGCTCGTGATGGCGGGCCGCTCCCACAACGTTGCAGCGCAGGCCACCACCCTGGGCAAGCGCTTCGCTTCTGCGGCCGATGAGCTGCTGCTGGGCCTGGCGCGCGCCGAGGAGCTGCTGGCCCGCTACCCGCTGCGTGGCATCAAGGGCCCGATGGGCACCGCGCAGGACATGCTGGATCTGCTGGGCGGCGACGAGGCGAAGCTCGCGCAGCTCGAAACACAGATCGCCGACGGCCTGGGCTTTAGCCAGGTCTTCAACTCCGTGGGCCAGGTCTACCCACGTTCCCTCGACTTCGACGCCCTGTCCGTCCTCGTGGAGCTGGGCGCGGCGATGAGCTCGCTGTCGATGACGATCCGCCTCATGGCGGGCAACGAGACTGTCACCGAGGGCTTCAAGGAGGGCCAGGTCGGCTCGTCTGCGATGCCGCACAAGATGAACGCCCGCTCCTGCGAGCGCGTCGGCGGCATGCAGGTTCTGCTGCGCGGTTACCTGACGATGGCGGCCGACCTCTCGGGTGCCCAGTGGAACGAGGGCGACGTCTTCTGCTCCGTCGTCCGCCGCGTCGCCCTGCCGGATGCCTTCTTCACCTTCGACGGCATGTGCGAGACCTTCCTCACCGTGCTCGACGAGTTCGGGGCCTTCCCGGCGATGATTGAGCGCGAGCTGGAGCGCTACCTGCCGTTCCTGGCCACCACCCGCATCCTCATGGCGGCGGTGCGCGCGGGCGTGGGCCGCGAGACCGCTCACGAGGTCATCAAGGAAAACGCCGTGGGCATGGCGCTGGACATGCGCGAACGTGGCGCGGAGCAGAACCTCATCGAGCGCCTCGCCGCTGATGAGCGCCTCCCGATGAATGAGCAGGATCTCCACGACGCCCTGGCCGACCGCAAGGCCTTCATTGGTGCGGCCGAGTCCCAGGTCTCCCGTGTGCTGGACCGCGTGGCGTCCATCGTCCAGGCCCACCCAGACGCAGCGGCCTACACCCCTGGCGAGATTCTCTAAACCGGCACCGCCCCCACGCAATTCGGTAAATTCGAAGGCGTGGGAGCATTGATTTGGTTTATCGCAGCCCTGGTCCTCGCCGGTCTTGAACTGGCGGCCGGGGAGTTCACCCTGCTCATGCTGGCCGGCGGCGCGACCGTCGGTGGCCTCGTGGAGTGGGCGGGCGCACCGACCTGGGCGGCGATCGTCGCCTTCGGCATCGCCACTGCTGGGCTGATCCTGTTCCTGCGCCCCATTCTTCGCCGTAGGCTGCACGGCCCGAAGGCGCTCGACACCTCCCAGCAGGCCTTGGTCGGCGCGACCGCTGAGGTTCTGGAGGACGTCGGTGCCCGCGGCGGGCAGATCCGCCTGGATGGCTCCATTTGGTCCGCGCGTTCGATGGACCCATCCGAGACCTTCACCAAGGGCGAAGAGGTCCACGTCATCGACATTGATGGCCCAACCGCTGTCGTGTGGAAACACGACTAGCGGGAAACGCAGTCCGTGAAAGAACCAACCAGGAAACGGTAAACATATGTCCGGCATGATCTTCCTCTTAGTTCTGTTGGCTTTCATCGCTCTCGTCGTGGTGAAATCCATCGCCCTGATCCCGCAAGGCGAGGCGGCCGTCATCGAGCGGCTTGGTAGCTACACCCGCTCCGTCTCGGGCGGGATCACGATCCTCGTTCCCTTCATCGACCGGGTCCGTGCCCGGGTGGATACCCGCGAGCGCGTGGTCTCCTTCCCACCGCAGGCGGTCATCACCCAGGACAACCTGACGGTGGCCATCGACACGGTCGTGACTTTCCAGATCAACGACCCCGCCAAGGCGATCTACGGCGTGGATAACTACATCGTCGGTGTGGAGCAGATTTCTGTGGCAACGCTGCGCGACGTGGTCGGCGGCATGACGCTGGAGGAGACGCTGACCTCCCGCGAGACGATCAACCGCCGACTGCGCGGTGAGCTCGACGCCGCGACCGCCCGGTGGGGCCTGCGCATCAGCCGAGTCGAGCTGAAGGCAATTGATCCGCCACCGTCCATCCAGCAGTCCATGGAGATGCAGATGAAGGCGGATCGCGAGAAGCGCGCGATGATCCTCACCGCAGAGGGCCGCCGGGAGTCGGACATCAAGACCGCCGAGGGTGAGAAGCAGGCCCGCATCCTCTCCGCTGAGGGTGAGAAGCACGCCGCCATCCTGGCCGCCGAGGCTGAGCGCCAGGCGATGATCCTGCGCGCCGAGGGCGAGCGCGCCTCCCGCTACCTGGAAGCACAGGGTGAGGCGAAGGCCGTCCAGAAGATCAACGCCGCCATCAAGGCTTCCAAGCTCACGCCGGAGGTGCTGGCCTTCCAGTACTTGGATAAGCTGCCGAAGCTGGCCCAGGGCGAGGCATCGACGATGTGGATGATCCCGTCCCAGTTCGGCGATTCCCTGGAACAGTTCGCCAAGGCCTTCGCAAAGAAGGACGACGAGGGAGTGTTCCGCTACGAGCCGGGCCACGTGGACGAGGACACCCGCGAGAAGGCCGAGGCAGATGACACGGAGGAGTGGTTCTCCACGGCTTCCGACCCGGAGATCGCCAAGGCCGTAGCCGCGGCGAACGCGGTGGCCAATAAGCCGGTGGAGGAAGATCCGATGGATCCGACGCCTAAGCCGCAGCACGCTCGTAAGGAGCTCCCGGCGGAGCCGGTGCAGCAGCCCGCCCCGCAGAGCGTGGATCCGCAGAATATGTGGACGAACCCCACGAATTAGGGCGCACCTGGGGGAGGGCCCGGCGGGGGTCTAGCCGGGCCGAATCGCGGTGCTAGACTGTCTAGCCATGCGACCAGAATTGTCTGATTACGAGCACATTTCCGCGGGTAAAGTCCGCGAGATCTACGAGATCGACGCAGAGCACCTGCTGATGGTCGTCACGGATCGGATCAGTGCCTACGATTTCGTGCTCGACACCGATATTCCAGACAAGGGGCGGGTGCTCACCGCGATGAGCGCCCACTTCTTTGAGCAGATCGACTTCCCGAACCACCTCGCGGGACCGCTGGATGACGAGCGCATCCCCGAGGAGGTGCTCGGGCGCGCCATGGTGTGCAAGAAGCTGGATATGGTTCCCTTCGAGTGCGTGGCTCGCGGCTACCTCACTGGGTCCGGCCTGAAGGAGTACGAGGCCACCGGCGCGGTCTGCGGCGTCGAGCTCCCGGAGGGCCTGGTCGAGGCCTCCAAGCTGGACGAGCCGATCTTCACCCCGGCGACGAAGGCGGAGGTCGGGGATCACGACGAGAACGTCGGCTTCGACGTCGTCGTCAAGGACCTGGGGGAGGACCTCGCGGAAAGGCTGCGCACCGCAACCCTGGAGATCTACTCCCAGGCCGCGAAGATGGCCGAGGAGAAGGGCCTGATCCTGGCGGACACGAAGTTCGAGTTCGGCCTGGACAAGGCAGGCAACCTGGTGCTCGCCGACGAGGTGCTGACCCCGGACTCCTCCCGTTACTGGCCGGCTGACGGCTACGAGGAGGGCAAGGTGCAGCCGAGCTTCGATAAGCAGTTCGTGCGTAACTGGCTGACCGGCCCGAAGTCCGGCTGGGATAAGAATGACGGTTCCCAGCCGCCGGAGCTGCCGGGCTCCGTGGTGGAGGCGACCCGGGCGCGCTACGTGGAGGCCTACGAGCGCATCTCCGGCAAGCGTTTCGCCGACTGGATCGGCAGCTGCGTCTAAAACGCAGCCTGCACGGCAGGAAGCGCTGAACCCTCGGCTTAGCGCTCCTCCGAACTCGCCGGGGCGGTTGGAAAAGACCCCGGATAAGGCTCAACCCCGCTCAACCATGATGGTTGCGCGGGGTTTATGCGTTGCGCAGCGGATCACCGCGCTGCGCGGGCGGTGTGGCTGGGTGCCTAGACGCGAGCGGTGTGCTTAGCGACCTCGGTGATGCCGTGGTGCGTCAGGTGGAAAGCCAGGTTGCGGTGCTGCGGGGCGACGTCGATGATGCCGGTGATCCAGCGGTCGCGGGCGCAGGTGTCGTGGCCGGTGGTCATCGGCTTGATGTCCACGAAGGTGGAGCGGGTGTCGCGGGAGGCGTTGGCCGCTGCGCGCTGCAGGGCGTCCTCCACCGGGCGAGCCTTGACGATCAGGGACGGGGTGCCCTGCGGCAGCAGGTTCAGGTAGCAGGTCTGGCCCGCCGGGTTGGTGATCCGTGGGTAGCCCATGACCTTCACGCGGGCGTTCGGGGCCAGGCGCTTGACGTGGTTGACGGTGTTGCGGATGGATACGCGCAGGTTGTTCTCGATCTGCGGGATCGGCATCTTGTCGTTCAGGATGTACGGGTAGGTGTCGTTAGCACCGGCGAAGATGACGACCTCGCGGGTCGCGCCGTTGAGCTTGCCGTCCTGGCGGGCCTTGTTCGCCAGGCTGGTGATGTGCTTACCGCCAGTGCGGAAGGAGGCACCGGAGCAGGAGTAGTTGTCCACCGGGGCACGCTTGACGGACGCGTAGGCGTGCTTGAAGCGGTCGTCGGAGGCACAGCCCACGCCGTTCATCGGCTTCGGGTCCAGTGGGATGCCGCGCTGGCTCATGTAGTGCGCGACGGACGGGTTGGCCATGATCGAGTCGCCGAGCAGCACGGTGTTACCAGGAGCTGCGGAAGCTGTGGCAGGTGCCAGCATGGCGCCGAGAACAGCAACCACGGAGAGGGCGAGGGCCTTGAGACGCATATTCATCCTATCTGTGGATTGGTGTAGAAGATTCGATGCTCGTTACAGGCGGATTGTATTTGCTTCCCAGAGAAAATGAAACAAATGAGCATTATTGGGGCGCAAGTTACAGAAGTTGTGCAACTTACTGTGTTGCCCCGGTGGTTCTGGGGCGTGCCCCTGCGCAGCTCACCGGGCTCGTGATCCGTGTCCGGTGCGGGTGCTAGCTTAGGGGCTTAGCGAAACCGGGAGCTGTGTGCAGGCTGGCTGGCTGCCTGCCGGGGAGTGTTCCCCGCAGGTGGTGACCAAAACTGGCTGCCATCCCAGCGCCAGTACAGCTGGCTCCCAGGTAACGAATTCATAACACTATCGTGTTTTGGTTAGAGAAGAAAGGTCAAGGGCTTTCGTGACTCAGGGCACTGAAGGGCAGCAGCAGAACCAGGGCGGCACCACGGCCGCGACCAGCGGGGACAAGCAGGCCCCGCGGCTAACCGCTCCCGTGGCCAAGAAGCTAGCCACCCGGCGCAGTTTCCATGGCCGGGACTTCAGCGATGACTACGAGTGGCTTCGAGATAAGGAAGCCCAGGAGGTTCTGGATCACCTCGCCGCGGAGGACGCCTTCGCCGTGCAGGAGACCGAGCACCTGACGCCGCTACGCGAGGCCATCTACCAAGAAGTGAAGTCCCGCGTGCAGGAGACGGACATGTCCCTGCCCGTCCGTGCGGGCGACTGGTGGTACTTCTCCCGCTCGACGGAGGGGAAGAACTACGCCTCGATGTGCCGCGTCCCCGTCGATAACCCGGAGGACTGGACCCCACCGCAGATCGATCCGGAGACCCCGCACCCGCGCGAGGAGGTCTTCCTCGACGTCAACGCCGAGGCCGAGGGGCATAACTTCTTCTCCCTCGGGGCGGCGAGCGTCACCCTCGACGGCACCCGCTTGGCCTACTCCGTGGACACCGCGGGCGACGAGCGCTTCACCATGTACTTCCGTGACCTGGCCACCGGCGAGCAGATCGGGGAGCCTATCCCGGATGTCTTCTACGGCGCGACCTGGGTCGGCCGCGACACGATCTACTACCAGAAGGTCGACGCCGCCTGGCGCCCGCACGAGGTCTGGCGCCACACGCTGGGCACCTCCGTTGAGGAGGATGAGCTGATCTACCGCGAGGAAGACGAGCGCTTCTGGACCGGCGTGGGCACCACCCGCTCCAAGCGCTTCCTGCTGATCGCCTCCTCTTCCAAGGTCACCAGCGAGATCTGGTACCTCGACCTGGAGGCCGAGGAGAAGGGGGAGGGCGCGGAGCTGACCTGCATCCTGCCGCGCGAGCAGGGGGTGGAGTACGGTATCGACCACGCCCGCGTCGCGGGCGAGGAGCACTGGCTGGTCATCCACAACAAGAACGGTGTGAACTCAGAGCTGGGCTACCACCCGGTCGGTCAGATTGCCTCCCTGGACGACGTCACCGTCCTTGTGCCGCACCGCGACGACGCCCGCATCGAGGGCGTGGACTGCTTCCAGAACCACCTCGTCCTCGAGGCCCGCGAGAACGCTGTCTCGAAGAGCCACCTGATGGACATCTCCGACGGCTGGTCCGAGTTCCGCCCCGTCGACTTCGGCGAGGAGCTCGCGACCGTCGGTGCTGCCGGGAACAGCGAGTGGAATCCGCCCGTCCTACGTTTCGTCTTTTCCTCCTTTACGACGCCCACCCGGGTCTACGAGCTCGACCTAGTTACCGGGGAGCAGATCCTGCGCAAGGAACAGCAGGTCCTCCCCGGCCCGGACGGCAAGGAATTCAACCCGGCCGATTACCAAGCCACCCGCATCTGGGCCACCGCACCGGACGGAGCGCAGGTCCCGGTCAGCCTGATCCACCGCGCGGACGTCCCACTCGACCGGGAGAACCCGGTGCTGCTCTACGGCTATGGCAGCTACGAGTCCTCCATGGACCCGGGCTTCTCCATCTTCCGGCTCTCGATGCTGGATCGCGGCGTGGTCTACGCCATCGCGCACGTCCGCGGGGGTGGGGAGATGGGCCGCCTCTGGTACGACAACGGAAAGGGGCTATCCAAGAAGAACACCTTCACTGACTTCATCGCCGTGGCCGATGAACTGATTGCCCGAGGCATGACCAGTCCGCAGCGCATGGTCGCCGAGGGCGGTTCTGCCGGCGGCATGCTGATGGGTGCGGTGGCGAACATGGCCGGCGACCGCTTCGCGGGCATCGAGGCGATCGTGCCCTTCGTCGACCCGCTGACCTCCATGCTCATGCCGGAGCTGCCGCTGACCGTGACCGAGTGGGATGAATGGGGCGACCCTTACCACGACCCACAGGTCTACGACTACATGGCGGAATACGCCCCCTACGAGAACATCACCGCGGACAAGACCTACCCGCCGATCCTGGCGGTCACCAGCCTCAACGACACCCGCGTGCTCTACGTGGAACCCGCGAAGTGGGTGGCCAAGCTCCGCGACGTGGCGGGCGCGAACGTCCTGCTGAAGATCGACATGGAGTCTGGCCACGGTGGTGTCTCTGGTCGCTACAAGGCTTGGGAGCAGGGTGCGTTCGAGACCGCATGGGAGCTGGACCGTATGGGCGCCACCGAGCTGCTGGACTAGGTTTTGCCACCTTTGGTGGTGGTTTTTGCCGCCTTCGGTCGCGCTTTCCGCCACCTTCGGAGGTGCTTTTTCACCTCCCTCGGCAGCGCCATTCCAATAATTCCTTGGCCTTTCAGCCTGGTGTTAACATGGGCACGTACTTAATGGATTTTTCCAACAGCTGGGAGCACTAGAGAACATGGCTCGTGTGGTTGTCAACGTCATGCCGAAGAAAGAAATTCTGGATCCCCAGGGGCAGGCCATCGTCCGCGCCCTTGGTCGTCTGGAGATCAGCGGGGTGCAGGATGTCCGTCAGGGCAAGCGCTTTGAACTCGAGGTCGATGACCAGGTGAGTGAGGCGGATCTCGAGAAGATCGCCGCCGAGCTGCTCGCCAACACCGTGATCGAGGACTACGAGGTCGTCACTGCGGAGGTTCAGCAGTGAGCCCCCGCATCGGAGTAATTACCTTTCCGGGCACCCTCGATGACGTCGACGCCCTCCGCGCCGTCCGTCTCGCCGGTGGCGAGCCCGTCGAACTGTGGCACGCGGATGCTGACCTGAAGGACGTCGACGCTGTCGTCGTCCCGGGTGGTTTTTCTTATGGCGACTACCTGCGCGCCGGTGCCATCGCAGCGATCGCACCAGCCATGCGCTCCGTCGTCGAGGCTGCGGGCCGTGGCCTGCCAGTCCTGGGCATTTGCAATGGCTTCCAGATCCTGCAGGAAGCAGGGCTGCTGCCAGGTGCGCTGACCCGCAACGAGGGCCTGCACTTCGTCTGCCGTGACATCGAACTCGAGGTGGAGAACAACTCCACCCCGTGGACCTCCGGCCTGGAGAAGGGATCCACCCTGCTGGTCCCGTCCAAACACGGGGAGGGACGCTTCCAGGCGGATGAGGAGACCCTCAAGCGCCTCGAGGGGGAGGGCCAGGTCGTCTTCCGCTACGTGGTGAACCACAACGGCTCCCGCAACTCCATCGCGGGCGTGTGCAGCGAGAAGGGCAACGTCGTTGGCCTCATGCCGCACCCCGAGCACGCCGTGGAAGAGCTCACCGGACCGTCCACCGACGGCCTCGGCATGTTCCAGTCCGTCCTTCACAGCCTGGTCTAGGGCCTCACCGGCTACCAGCGAGAACTTTTTCAAGAAAGTAGTTCAGGGAAGTAGTTCTATGACGAACAACCTCAACAACGGTTCCGGCGCCGCGGCCGACTCTGGCGCTGTCAAGGTGCACAACGACACGGTCGCGAACGCTGAGCAGACCCCGGACCTCGTCCAGCCGTGGGCGGACCTCGGCCTCAAGGAAGACGAGTACGCCCGCATCAAGGAAATCCTGGGCCGCCGCCCAACCGAGGCGGAGCTGGCCGTGTACTCCGTGATGTGGTCGGAGCACTGCTCTTATAAGTCCTCCAAGGTTCACCTGCGTTACTTCGGTGAGACCACCACCGAGGAGATGAACTCTAAGATGCTCGCCGGCATCGGCGAGAACGCCGGCGTGGTGGACATCGGCGACGGTTGGGCCGTGACCTTCAAGGTCGAGAGCCACAACTCGCCGTCCTACATCGAGCCCTATCAGGGTGCGGCCACCGGCGTGGGTGGCATCATCCGCGACATCATGGCCATGGGTGCGCGCCCGGTCGCTGTGATGGACCAGCTGCGCTTCGGTGCAGCGGATGCCCCGGATACCCAGCGCGTCCTGCCGGGCGTGGTCGCGGGCATCGGCGGCTACGGTAACTCCCTCGGCCTGCCGAACATCGGCGGCGAGACCGTCTTCGATTCCTCCTACGGCGGTAACCCACTGGTCAACGCCCTCGGCGTGGGTGTGCTCCCGGCCGAGGACCTGAAGCTCGCCTTCGCCTCCGGTACCGGCAACCGCGTCGTCCTTTTCGGTGCCCGCACCGGCCTGGACGGTATCGGCGGCGTGTCGGTCCTCGCGTCCGAGAACTTCGAAGAGGGCGCGGAGCGCAAGCTCCCGGCCGTGCAGGTCGGCGACCCCTTCGCGGAGAAGGTCCTCATCGAGTGCTGCCTGGACCTGTACAACGCCGGCGTGGTCGTTGGTATTCAGGACCTCGGTGGCGCAGGCCTGTCCTGTGCCGTCTCCGAGCTGGCTGCCGCCGGCGATGTCGGCATGCACGTCGTGCTCGACAACGTCCACCAGCGTGCCAAGGGCATGACCGGCGCGGAGATCCTGTCCTCCGAGTCCCAGGAGCGTATGTGCGCGGTCGTCGAGCCGGAGAAGCTCGACGAGTTCATGGAGATCTGCCGCAAGTGGGACGTCATCGCCTCCGATATCGGCGAGGTCACCGACACCGGCCGCCTGATCTGCGAGCACCAGGGCGAGGTCATCCTCGACGCCCCGCCGAAGACCATCGCGGACGAGGGCCCGGTCTACGAGCGCCCGTACCAGCGCCCGGCCGACCAGGACGAGCTGCAGAAGCAGGCCGACCTGCCGCGCCCGAATAACCTGCCGGAGCTGCGCCAGCAGTTGCTGGACCTGGTCGCCTCCCCGGCGCTGTGCTCCCGCGCGTTCATTACCGAGCAGTTCGACCGCTACGTCCGCGGCAACACCGTCCTGGCGAAGGACGCCGACGCCGGCATGCTGCGCATCGACGAGAAGACCAACCGCGGCATCGCAGTCTCCGCGGATGCTTCCGGCCGCTACGCGCAGCTCGACCCGCGCATGGGCGCAAAGCTCGCGCTGGGCGAGGCCTACCGCAACGTCGCCACCACGGGTGCGACCCCGGTCGCCGTTTCCAACTGTCTGAACTTCGGCTCCCCGGAGGACCCGGAGGTCATGTGGCAGTTCCGAGAGGCCGTCCACGGCCTGGCCGACGGCTGCGTGGACGTCCAGATTCCGGTCACCGGCGGCAACGTCTCCTTCTACAACCAGACCGGTGATACCCCGATCCTGCCGACCCCGGTGGTCGCAGTTCTGGGAACCATCGACGACGCCACCACCCGCCTGCCGCAGCAGATCGCGGAGGGCTCGGAGTACGAGCTGATCCTGGCTGGCGCGATGACCAAGGACGAGCTGGGCGGCTCCATCTGGCAGCAGGTTGTCCACGACAACCTCTCCGGCCTGCCACCGCAGATCGATCTGCACGCAGAAGAGCGCCTGGGCAATGCCCTCTCCGCTCTGCGTGGCGTGGCAGCTGCCGCGACCGACCTCTCCGAGGGCGGCCTGGCGCAGACCATCGTCGAGCTGGCGATCCAGTCCAATACGGGTGTCACCGTCAACCCGGCCATGAACCTGGAGCCAAGCCTGGCTGCCAGCGAGGACCTGCACGAGCAGCTCTTCGTGGGCCTGTTCTCGGAGACCGCCACCCGCGTGGTGCTCGCGGTGCCGAAGGCAAGCTACGCCAAGGCGATGGAGATCCTCGCCGACCACGAGGTCCCGGCAGCCTGGATTGGCCGCACGGGCAGCGTGGACGCCGAGGGCCGCCCGGAGGTCTGCTTCGAGGTTGGTGCCACCGGCAACCTGCCGGGCGATCAGCCGGAGCCTGCGGAGCAGGACGCTTCCGAGGAAGGCGAGGTCGCACGCCTGGTCTTCAACGTCGAGGAGCTGCGCAACGTCTGGGAGGCAACCCTGCCTGCGCTCTTCGGGCACGCCACCGGCGCGAACTCCACCGTCTAGGTCGCACAAGCCCTAGCTAGGGGAGGGGCGCCCGAAACGCTAACCCTCCTGATCGCCGAGCTGAGACTCGAGCGCTTGAATGCGCTCCTTCAGCTCGGCGATATCTTTTCGGTATAGGCCCAGTGTCTCGTCGACCTGGGCCTTCGTCCATCTCGGCTGAATGTGCTTCGAGCAATTCGCGTCGGTGGCCACCAGATCCACGACCATGATGCGTTCGGTGGGCTGGCGGAGCCGTTCGCCACCGATGGTGGTCGCGTCCTCGGCGAGCTCGGGGTCGTCAGCGGCCTCCACGATGCGGGCGTGACCAAAGACCTTCAGACGGCGACGCAGCGGGTAGTCGACAAAGAACAGGCACACCCGTCCGCCGTCCTCCCCGCCCCGGTCCACATTGCCGGTGGTGACGAACTGGTTATTGCCGTGGAACTCCGGCCAGAACAGCCGCTTGCCGTCAGCGCTGATGTGAACGAATCCCTGCGGTCCACCGCGGTGCTGCACATACGGCCACCCCGTGCCGGTGACGGTGGAGATGTAGAAGTGTTGGGCGCTACGGATCAGCTTGCGGGCCTTGCCGTCGAGCCCGTCGAAGGGGCCATCGGCGTGCCCCTGTTCCACGCCTGGAAGCTGCGTTTCCTCGCTGTGCTGCCGGGCGCGGACGAAGCGGTCGTAGGCGATTTTCTCGTAGGTCAACTCGTCGGTCATCGCCGGCTTCCTTCCTGATCTTTGTCTTGTAGGCGCGCCGTCTCTGGCTGCTACCGCGGAGCGGTAGGACGTCAGAGCAGTAGGACGTCTACCTCTTCGCCCTCGGTGGGGCCCGCGGATCCCGCCGGGATCACCACCATGCCATTCAGCCCCACGAGGGAGGCGACGAAGTGCGAGCCGAACCGCTGGCCGCTGAACGCATCCACCACTGGCTCACTGCCGGAGTAATCGACCCGGGCGGGGGAGAGCAGCGTGCGCCCCGTGCTGGCTGGGAAATGCCCACGGACCCGGGCGCGCACGCGTGGGCGGTTCAGGGCAGTGCCGTAGGTTGCCAGCCCCCGCATGCGGCACAGCAGCGGGGCGACAAAGATGTGGAAGCTCACCCACACGCTGACCGGGTTGCCGGGTAGGCAGAGCAGGGGAGTGCCCGCCCATAGGCCGCCACCCTGGGGTTTGCCTGGCTGCATATTCAGCGGGCCGAACCACATGTCCGTGCTGTTCTCACCCGCGACTTGTTTGACCACGTCGAAGGCCCCGGCGGAGATACCGCCGGTGGTGACGATGAGGTCGTGGCTGACCGCGAGCTCGTTCAGAAGGTGGCGGAAGGCGTCGGCGTCGTCCCGAACTTGGAAAATGCTGGCGGTGACCCCGGCGCCCAGGGACTCGGCGAGCTGGGCGGCCATCGGGCCGTTGGAGTCCGGGATGCGGGGGAGGCTGCTTTCAGCTGATCCGGTCCCAGCGTGGTCGGTCTCGGCGTCATTGGTCACCGCGACCTCGTCGCCCGTGGTGACCACCGCGACGCGCAGTGCGGGGTGGACCTCGGCCTCCTCCACCCCGGTCGCGATGAGTGCGGCGACGGTCCCGGCGTCGAGCTCGCAGCCGGCCGGGGCGAGCGCGTCGCCCGGAAGGATATTGGAACCGGCGCAGCGCACGTGGGTTTGCTCTGGGTCGAGTGCGTAGATCTCGATGGACTCGGGCAACGGGTGCGGGCCGGTGGGGATATTCGTCGCCTCAACGGGGATGATTACCACCTCGGCATCCTCAGGCACCGGGGCGCCCGTCATGATGCGCTGGGCGTGACCCGTCGGCGGTAGTTCGGGAGCCGCACCGGCGAAGACGTCGCCGGAGACGGGAAAGCACAGCGGGGCCGTACTCAGGTCCCTGGTTGCAAGGTCGGCTGGCACATCCGAGGCTCGGATGGCGAAACCATCCATCGCAGAATTAGAAAACGGGGGAACGGCCTGCTGGGCGCTCACCGGGCGTGCCAGCACCCGGCCTAAAGCCTGGGCGAGGGGCAGCGTCTCAGTTCCACGACCCGCCCACTGCAGCCAGGCGTCGGCCAGCGACTGGGTAAAGCGGTAGTGCTCCTCGATAGAACGCATATGCCCACCCGTGCCGTGGCAGGGGTGGGCGGTAGTGCTTGTCACTGGGCTAGTCGCTGAGCTTGGTATTACCCGGCAGCGGGGAGACCAGCGGCTTCGGCACGTAGGTGGAGCGCAGCTCGCGCAACGTCATGGCGTGCTGCTCCAGGCGCTTATCCTCGTTGGTCTGCGGCACGTACTTGCGGGCTGGTAGCGCGTGGCCGTCGACGTCGACCGCGACGTAAGTGAAGGAAGCGTGGATCGCGGTCGGCAGGTTCGAGGTGTCCTCGCGGGGGTCGCCCGCGCGCAGGTGGACGGAGACGGACATGGAACGGGCGTCGGTGCGGATCAGGCGGGCGTCCACCTCGATCAGGTCACCGATGGAGACCGGGCGGTAGAAACGGATACCACCGGCGTAGACTGCGACGGTGCGCTCCCCGGACCAGCGCATGGTGCAGGCGGTCGCGGCCTCGTCGATCCACTGCATCGCGGTACCACCGTGGACGTCGCCGCCCCAGTTGACGTCCGTGGGCTTAGCGAGGAAGCGGGAAGTAACCTGCGGCGCCGTGGAATCGTCCGTGTAGGACTGGCGCAGCATCTCCTCCTCGATCGCCTTGCGCAGCTGGATGCGGGACAGCGCAGCCTCCTCGACGCGCTTTTCCTCCTCGGTCTGCGGGATGTACTTCGGCACGGCCTTGGACCGACGGTTCTCGTCCATGGCGACGAAGATCACGAGGCAGTCGCAGGCGCGGGTGAACTGGCCGTCGCGCGGGTCGGCAGAGAGCACCTCGTTGACGATGTGCATGGAGGAACGCCCGGTGTAGGCGATGCGGGAACGCACCTCGACCAGGTGGCCGGAAGGGATTGGGCGGGTGAAGTGGATGTGCCCCACATAGGCGGTCACGCAATAGGACTGGGACCAGCCCACGGCGCAGGCGTAGGCCGCCTTATCGATCCACTCCAGCACGCGCCCACCGTGTACGCCCATGCCGCCGGCGTACAGCACGTCGGTGGGGGAGGCGAGGAAACGCAGCGTGACGAGCGGCGATGGCCCCTCCGTGCTCATCACTTCTGGTTGAGCCGTCAAGGTCTCATCGGTGTTTGTAGACGTCGCATCTTTAGCCATGAACGCCATGTTAAAGCACAGTCTGATAAAACACTGACACAGTCGCGAAATAGTTGCGCAGAAAGCCGGAGAAACTGGTTATTCCCGCAGCTCAAGAGCCCGCGATGGGGTGCCTCACGTTGTTGCGAAAATGGCTTGTCCGCAGGCGTCATTAGGGTGGGGGTATGAGCCGAAAATTAAGTGGTCTTGAGCTGACCGCCGCGGCGACCGAGGCGATGGCCGCCGTCGCGGACTGGGTGGCGGATCCGGAAGGTCAGCCCGTGCCCTCCCGCCAAACGCTCGCGGATGCGGTCCGGCGCAGCGCTGAACTTCTCGCACAGGACGCGCCCGGAAATACCGTGGAGCTTCGGGTGCCGCCTTTCGTGGCAGTGCAGTGTGTGGCCGGCCCGGTGCACCGCCGGGGGAATCCGCCCAATGTGGTGCAATGCAGCCCGTTGGCCTGGCTGCGGGCGGCGGCCGGGATGGCGTCGTTGACGGAAATGTCAGAACGAGCGGGTACCGACGCGGCGGGCAGTTCGATGAGCAAGATCAGCGTCGAGCTTTCCGGAACCCGTGCTTCGGAGGTGGAGCGCCACTTGCCCCTGTTTGGAAGACATTAAAGGGCTGGTAATGTCGTGATAGTGGCAAAAGATACTGGCCTGAATTCTTTGAATGGGACCAACTCGGCACCGTCGGTGGATGCGGTACAACCCGCCCAGCCAGCGGACCGGGGGTACGACGATCACGGGGAGCAGCCTCCGCGCGAGGAGTGCGGTGTCTTCGGGGTATGGGCGCCGGGGGAGGACGTCTCGAAGCTGACCTACTACGGGCTGTACGCGCTGCAGCACCGTGGCCAGGAAGCGGCGGGCATCGGCGTCGGCAGTGGCGACCAGATCCTCGTTTATAAGGACCTCGGCCTGGTCAGCCAGGTGTTCGACGAGCAGATCCTTAACTCCCTGAAGGGACACATCGCGATCGGTCACACCCGTTACGCGACGGCCGGCGGGGGACGCTGGGAAAACGCCCAGCCGATGTTCCGCATGGCTTCGGACGGCACGGACGTCGCCCTGGGACACAACGGCAACCTCACCAACCACCTGGAGCTGATGGCCGAGGCCGCGGAAAAGCGCCTCGTGGATCCCGCTGATGAGCCGAGCGACTCGGACGTCATGTGCGCCCTCATCGCAGACCTCATCGACGAGAACACCTCGATGGAGGAGGCTGCGCTCCAGCTCTTCCCGCGGGTCAAGGGCGCATACTGCCTGACCTTCACGGACGGCAAGGGCCTGTACGCGGTGCGCGACCCGCACGGCGTGCGCCCGCTCAGCATCGGCAAGCTCGCCAACGGTTGGGTCGTCTCCAGCGAGACCGCGGCCCTGGACATCGTCGGCGCGGAGTTCGTGCGCGACGTCGAGCCGGGCGAGTTCATCGCCATCAACGAGGACGGCATCCGCTCCCGCAAGTTCGCGGAGCCGACCCCGAAGGGCTGCGTGTTCGAGTATGTCTACCTCGCGCGCCCGGACTCGGTCATCAACAGCCAGCCGGTGAACGCGACCCGCGTGGATATCGGTCGCCGCCTGGCGGAGGAATGGCCGGCTGAGGGCGACCTGGTCATCCCGGTGCCCGACTCAGGCACCCCGGCGGCGGTGGGGTACGCCCAGGCCTCCGGCATCCCATTCGGCCAGGGGCTGACGAAGAACGCCTATGTGGGCCGCACCTTCATCGAGCCCTCCCAGACCATTCGTCAGCTAGGTATTCGCCTGAAGCTGAACCCGCTGCGCCACGTGATCAAGGGCAAGCGCCTAATCGTGGTGGACGACTCCATCGTGCGCGGCAACACCCAGCGTGCCCTCATCCGCATGCTGCGGGACGCAGGCGCGGCCGAGGTGCACGTTCGCATCGCGTCCCCGCCGGTGAAGTGGCCGTGCTTCTACGGCATCGACTTTCCGTCGCCAAACGAGCTGCTGGCCAACAACGTGGACCCAGACAACATGGTGGAAGCCATGCGGAAAGAAGTCGGCGCGGACTCCCTGGGCTTCGTCTCCACGGAGGCGATGGTGGAGACCAGCGCGCAGCCGCGGGAGACCCTGTGCGCTGCCTGCTTCGACGGCGTGTACCCGCTGGGGCTCCCGACGGGCAATCCGAACGCGGAGCAGGTTCGTCTCCGGCAGCGCCGCCTCGCGGAGGAGGCTGAGCAGGCCGCAGGTGGCAGCGATGCCTCAAGCAACAACCCCGAAGATAACTAGCGATTGAACACCCTCGGCGGAAGCCGGATTTCACAAGCAGGAGAAAACTCATGAGTGATGATCAGAAGACTCAAGCTGGGGCGTCCTACGCCGCCGCTGGTGTGGATATCGAGGCCGGCGACCGCGCTGTCGAGCTCCTGGCCCCGCTGGCGAAGCGCGCGACCCGCCCGGAGGTCCGCGGCGGACTCGGCGGCTTCGCCGGGCTGTTCGCGCTGGGCGAGTACGACAAGCCGCTGCTGGCCGCATCCTCCGATGGTGTGGGCACCAAGCTGGCCGTCGCCCAGGCGATGGATAAGCACGACACCATCGGCCGCGACCTGGTGGCCATGTGCGTCGACGACCTCGTCGTCTGTGGCGCCGAGCCGCTGTTCATGCAGGACTACATCGCGATCGGCAAGGTGATCCCGGAGAAGGTTGCCGAGATCGTCAAGGGCATCGCCGATGGCTGCGAGGAAGCAGGCTGCGCCCTGCTGGGTGGCGAGACCGCCGAGCACCCGGGTGTCATGGGCGAGAACGACTACGACGTCTCCGCCACCTCCGTCGGTGTGGTTGAGGAGGCCAAGCTGCTGGGCCCGGACAAGGTCCGCCCGGGCGACGTGGTCATCGCAATGGAGTCCTCCGGCCTGCACTCCAACGGCTACTCCCTGGCTCGCAAGGTTCTCCTGCAGGACGCCGGCCTGCCGCTCGACCAGGAGGTGCCGGAGTTTGGGCGCACCCTGGGTGAGGAGATGCTCGAGCCGACCCGCATCTACGCGAAGGACTGCCTGGACCTGGCCGCAGAGTGCGACGTCCACACCTTTGCCCACATCACCGGTGGCGGCCTGGCAGCCAACGTGGCCCGCGTGATCCCGGAGGGTCTGGTCGCCGAGCTGCACCGCTCCACCTGGGTACCGGGCCCGATCTTCGCGAAGATCCAGGAGCTGGGTGGCGTGGCCCAGGAGGAGATGGAGAAGACCTTCAACATGGGTGTTGGCATGGTCGCCATCGTGTCCGAGGAGGACGCTGACCGCGCGCTCGCTATGCTGGCGGCCCGCCACATGAAGGCATGGCGCCTGGGCGTTGTCCGCTCTGGCGAGGGCGGCGCGACCTTGCAGGGCGAGCACCCGGCGGAGAGCTAAGCCGCTCTCGGGGGGGAGGGGGGGGGGAAGACTGTGGCGCCGGACGTTGCCGGCAGCCACGGGCCAACACGAAAAGCGGCGTCGCTGCCACCTGGGGGTGGGGCGAGGCCGCGGGGTAAAAAATACGGCCCGAGCGCGACCGGGTTTGTGAGGTCGTGGGCTCGGGCCGTATGACGCGGGGGACTAGTAGCGGTGGTCGCTCCAGTCGTCCCACTCGTCATCGCGCTCGGAGTACTCGTCCTGCTGCGGAGCTCCAGAGAGCTCTCGCTGCAGACGCTCCAGATCCATTTCCGGAGCCTGGTACTTCAGTCGGCGAGCTACCTTGGCTTGCTTAGCCTTTGCGCGGCCGCGACCCATGGCTGACCCCCTTGAGAGATCGTATGGCGACTCGAGGGAACGGTCGCCTTCTTATTGTTTAAGCATTTCCTGGTCTACACCATAGCGAATTTTTTTCGCGAATTCCGAACCCGGGGCCGCCCCGCCCCGCGCCGCGCCGTGGGAAACCGTGGCCACGATGCGAGATGGATTGCAAAAGCGCAGGTCAGGTAGGGTGGCGCGGCGGTATCCGCGAAGATTAGCCGTTGCGCAGATTTTTGATAGCTGCGCGTCCCGGCTTTTCCGCGTCGTCCACCTTCGCGTCCGCAGGGTCGATCGCGGCGTCCACCTCCCCGGCCTGCAGGGCTGGCACTGCCGCCGGGTCCGTCGCCAGCTTTTCCACCACATTGCGTCGCACCAGCGCGAGGGCAACCGGTCCCAGGGTCGCGTCGTGCACGCTACTGCCCACCCGGCCGATGCGGCGGCCACCCGCAGTAAGATCCGCGCCAACCTCCGGGAGCGCATTCCGGGAGCCATCGAGGTGGAGCAGCACCAGAGTGCGCGGCGGCTTGCCCAGGTTCTGGACTCGAGAGACGGTCTCCTGCCCGCGGTAGCAGCCCTTATTCAGGTGCACCGCATGCGCCGTCGGGCCCTCGCTCTCCTGTGCCAGCTGGGTCGCCCCGTGATTATTTTCGCCCAGGTACCAGGGGACCTCGTGGGGGATGGTCTTTTCGTCCGTGTCCTCGCCGACTACCGGTTGGCGCGCGGCGATGCGCCAGGCGGTGTAGGCCATCAGGCCAGTTGGGGCGTAGCCGAGGTCACCTGTGGCATGGTCCCAGCTTCCGATCTGTGCCTCAGCCGGCAGCCACACGTCGGTCACCGCAACCTCGCCCAGTTTTCGGGTGCGCCAGGAGTGCGCATCCGGAAACGCTCCATCCGGGGTAGCTCCGCTGCCCGCGCGGTCATCCTCCGCCGACTCTTGCGCACCGGCCTTCTTCAGGACGGCCACCTGCACCAGGTCAAGGCGCTCGACCTCAACCTCCGCCCAGAAGATCATGCGGCTGAGGTAGGTCTCCAGTCCCTCGGCCTGGTCAGCGGCGACGTCCAGCAGGATGCCATCGTTCAAGGCAGCGACCCCGAATTGGTATTCCACGTGGCCCTGCACATCCAGGATGAGACCAAAGGTGGCCTGACCAGGCTGGATCGCGTTGATCTTCTGGCTGATCAGATCGTTGAGCCAGGTCTTGGCCTCCTCACCGTGGACCCACAGGGCGACACGGTCGAAGCGGTCGATGAGGCCGGTCGCGCCATCTTCGACGGCGTTCTGCTCACCAAGGGGGTTCCCGTAGTGCCAGGCGACGGGGTAGGTCTTGTCCTCATTGGTCGCGCTGGCTCCTGGGACGTGGCTCAATAGGGGAGAGCTGGGGGTGGTCATGAAGGGAAAACAACCTTTCTGCGCTCGTTAGTTACCCCGATGCTAGTAGGGAATCGCCACGGCCATCGACCAGGGCATATTCTTGGAGTGAGTCCCGGCTTGAGCCCCGCGCCCCGCGCGTGCTGCCCTCGGCGCGAAGGGGCTAGCCGGTTGCTGAGGTGGCTTGACGACAAAGGAGTAGCTATGGCGATTGTCATTGATGTTCTCGGTGCCCCGGAGCCCCGGGTTTGGGACGCTGAGCAGCCGTTCCTCTATGCCGACGACCTCGCGGCAATCCGCGGAGATGGCGTCTTCGAGACCCTGATCCTGCGCGAGGACGTGGTGCGCAACATGGACCGCCACGCCTCCCGTTTCCAATCGAGCGCGGCGATGCTGGAGCTGCCGGAGCCGGATATTCAGCGCTGGACCGCGGCCACCGAGCTGGCGGTCAGCGAGTTCGCTCGCGTCTACCCGGAGCAGCACGAAGCGGCGCTGCGCTGGGTCTACTCGCGTGGTCGCGAATCGGGCGGTGAACCCACCGGGTGGATCACGGTGACCCCGGTGGGCGAGGCACAGCTCAAAGCCCGCCGCGAGGGCGTCAGCGTCATGACCGCCGAACGCGGCTTCAGCCTCGATATTTCGGATCGCTCGCCGTGGGCGCTGATCGGCGCGAAGACTCTCTCTTATGCGGCGAACATGGCAGCACTACGCGCAGCGAAGAAGGCAGGCTTCGACGACGTCATCTTCTTCAGCGAAGAAGGCACTGTTCTGGAAGGTCCGACGAGCAGCGTGATCATCGCCCGCGAGTCCGAGGGCGGCGGTAAACCACAGCTGCTGACCCCCTGCCCCCACACGGGGATCCTCCCGGGCACGTCGCAGGCTGCGGTGTTCCGGCTCGCCGCGGAGCGCGGCTGGCCGGTGGCTGAAGAGCAGCTCACCGATGAGGATCTGCGCACCGCAGCCGGGGTGTGGCTGGTGTCCTCGGTGCGGATCCAGGCGCGCGTCACAGCCATCGACGGCCAGCCAATGCCGCGGCCGGCCTTCGCGGATGAGCTCGAGGCCCTGATCGCGGAGGCCGTCACCGCGCAGGCCTAGCTAGGCACGGCGCTAGCCAGGCGCAGAGCTAGCCGCGCACCCGCTTGAGCTGCGCGGACATCCACGGCACCATCTCGCCGTCGATGAGGCGCTCGTCGACCCAGCCCAGGTCGTTATTCGGCATGAGGCCGTAGAGACGCTTGCCGGGGCCCAGGGCGCTCGGGCCGGTTTCGGTAGCCAGGGTGGAAGCGCTCTCCAGCTGCCAGGCGCGCTCGGTGAGCGGCTTGCCGTACATCAGCTCGATCATGCCGTCGGAGTGGGCGATGAGCAGCTCGATGTTGTCATCGTTGTCGATGCGCCAGAAGCCGGCCTCGCGGCGCAGCAGCTCGCCGACCTCGGCCTCGCCCGCAGCCTCAGCGCTAGCCTCGTCACCTTCCGCCTCAGCGCCCTCTGCGGCAGGCGGGTTGATCTTCCAAGTGCGGGACTCGAAGCCCAGGCGGTTCTCGCCATCGTGGAAGATGCTCAGCTGCTGGCCAAAGGTGAACTCCTCCTCGCCCGGCTGCGCAGCCTGGCCTCGGCCACGCCACACGCCGACCAGCGGCAGGAGTGCGAGCAGGCCGTCATGCAGGTTCGGGCCGAAGCGCAGGTTGGCGGTGTCCTCCGGGATCGGGAGGTCGCCGAAGACTGGCAGGTTCTTATCCGCCGTGCTCTTCGACTGCTCGGCGGCGAGGTTCACGGCCTCGTTGCCGTCCAGCTTCGGGCCGGAGTTGGTGCTTTCTGCCGGGGTGTTGGCACCCTGGTCAGGAGACTGATTATTAGCCTTATCGGAACTCATGGCCTCCACTCTATAGGGAGGGCCGTTGCTCTTCCGTGAGGGGACGGGTCGGAGGGGTGAGATCCTCGATGCTGACGGTGGTGTAGTAGTCCTCCGCCTCGATGAACACCGAGCCTCCTCCCACGTAGACGCGCATCGGGATCCCGGGGAAGGGGATGGAGTCCTTCTCGATCTTGAGCCGGAAGCCGTCCATCAGCGCCGCGGCGGTCGCCTCGTCCAGCTGATCAGCGGGGACGATCTCCGCGCCTTCCTTCTTGTCCACCGGTCCCTCGATGACGGTGACGGGGCGCAGGTAGACGTCGCCGCGCTTGATGCGGACCTTCATCTCGACGATCGCGGGGGCACGGAAGCCCTTCGGGGTGCCGCGGAAGATCGCTTCGGTTTCCCACCCGCCGCGCGGGGAGATGTCTGCCTTATTCGAGACGTCCAGGTCGGGGATGCCCATCAGCTTTCCCAGGGGGACGACGCCCAGCTGGAGGCGGTGGAAGACCTTGCGCGCAGGAGCGTCGTGAATATCGCCGGTGAAGATCTGGGAGCCGGTGACGTCGACGTACTGGGCTGAGGAGTGGACGGTGACGTCGCCGAATCCGGCGATGGGGACGTCCTTGGCGGTGACAGTGACGGCCTCCAGTTCATTGGTGAGCGCCTGGGTGACGTAGGGGAAGCCCGCGAGCATGACATCCGGCGGCTTAGGCAGCTGTGAGCCCTCGTAGAGCTGCTGGGAGATCTTCGCCTCCGTGCGGGCGGCGATGAGGGAGTCCGTGAGCGTGAGCGCGAGGGATGCGACCAGAAGACCGGCGAGAACCTTCCACAGGCGGCGCCGGGGGCGCGGTGCTGGGGAGGAATCAGCCGAAATCTGCGGGTTTGCCATGAAGAACATTATGGCGCATCGACGGGCGCGGGCCATACCCGATCCGCGGTGGTGGGGTATCGATGGCGAAATCCGATGTCTGGGTGCTTGCGTAGGGTGGATAGAACACCAAGCGAGATGAACCAGAATTTTTCCGGGAGCGAGTTTTATGACCTGCACTTTCCACGCCTACGAGCAACTTCACGCTCAACCGGAGGTGGTCGCCGCGGTACACACCCTGCTCCGGGAGGTCGAGCAGGCCGACGGGGTGGCTGCGCTGAGTGAAGCCTTCCTCAAGGGCATCGATGGGGACCACGGGCACCAGCACATCGTGGCCCTGACCGACGAGCGTGCGGTGGGAATCCTGGCGCTGGACGGCGCCGTGACCGCCAGTGTGAGCGGGGAGAACCCGACCGCCGAGCTGGCCGTGGTACCCGATGTGCGTCGCCAGGGTGTCGCCCGTGGGCTCCTCGCGGCGGCGAATGAGCACTTGGGACTGACTGGCCCCCTGGACGCGTGGGCGCACGGGGATTTGGCACCGGCTCGCGCGATGGCCGAGGCAGCGAATGCCCGCCGCACTCGTGAGCTGCACAAGATGGCGGTCGACGCCTCCCCAGGAAGCGCCCGCGGCGAGCAGTTCCGCGCCGGGGCAGAAGATGCCACCTCGAAGGTCGAATCCCAGGGGCTGACGGTGCTGACCTACCCCGAAGCCGTCGAGCGCTTCGGAGAGGAGCTCGTGGACGAGGAATGGGTCCGCGTGAACAACGAGGCCTTCGCCTGGCACCCGGAGCAGGGTGGCTGGGATATCGATCAGCTGCGCAGCGCCCGCGATACTGCGTGGTTCGATCCCAACGGCGTGCTGATGGTCTGGACCTGCGGGGAGGATGAGGACGCCGCCGGGCCGCGGTGTGCTGGCTTCCACTGGACGAAAATCCCCACCGAGGAGCAGGAGAAGCCCGAAGGCGAGCGCGCTGGGGAGGTTTATGTGGTCTGCCTCGCCGACGAAGCCCGGGGCAAGGGACTGGGGCCCGCGATCACGATGCTCGGCATCGGCGAGCTGATGAACCGAGGCGTGGGAACCGTCGAACTCTACGTCGAGGGCGATAACGGTCCGGCGGTAGCGACCTACGAGGGACTGGGCTTCGGGATCGTCCACACCGATGTGGTTTATCGTGGAGAATTAGATTAATTCCCAGCCCCGCAGAACTATTGCGGAATCTTAGTGAAAGGCTGCCTCGAAGATGTTGAAGAACAAGCCATTGATCGCCGCACCGGGGTCGCGACGCACCACGGCCGCGTT
Organism: Corynebacterium sp. MSK039; assembly: GCF_030232315.1. Lineage (NCBI taxonomy): Bacteria > Bacillati > Actinomycetota > Actinomycetes > Mycobacteriales > Corynebacteriaceae > Corynebacterium > Corynebacterium sp. MSK039. The sequence goes on along the minus strand of NZ_JASPJL010000003.1, from coordinate 14,635 downwards.
GGCCACCCTGCTGGCCGGTGGGCTCGCCTTGACCGCCTGCTCCGGTAGTGACGCCCCGCCGGCGCAATCCGGTGACTCCACCACCGCCGCGGTAGAAAATCCGTACCCCATGGCGGACGTCTCGGGAACGGTCCGCGGCGCGGGGGCGACGTCCCAAAAGATGTTCATCGAGGACACGGTGGGCCCAGCGCTGCACCCTGATGGGATTGAGCTGGAATACCAGGCCACTGGCTCGGCCAAGGGGAAGGCCGCGTTTGTTGGCAAACAGGCGGATTTTGCGAGCACCGACGTGCCACTGAGCGAACGCGCGACGAAGGATGCCCAGAAGCGCTGCGAGGGCAACACCGCCTGGCACATCCCGATGGTGTTGAGCCCCGTGGCAGTGGCCTACCGGCTGGATGGCGTGGACCAGGAGATCAACCTGCCCGCCCGCGTCGTGGCGAGCATCTTCGCAGGCAACGTCACGTCCTGGGACGACCCCCGGATCGCGAAGGCTAACGAGGGAGTGAAGCTGCCGAAGACCCCGATCAAGGTGGTGTACCGCGGCGACCAGTCCGGCACCTCCGAGATCTTCCAGCGCTTCCTCGCAGCGGCAACCGATGGGGCGTGGAAGCCGCAGGGGACGTCCTTCCCAACTGGTGTGGGCCTCGGCGCGAACGGTTCGGCCGGGGTGGCTGACCACGCTGCCTCGGAAAACGGTTCCATCACCTACACGGCCACGCCGTTCACCAAGCCCGCCCCGCAGCTGAAGGCTGCGAAGGTCGACTTCGGCTTTGGCCCGGTGGCGCCGTCCTCCACGTCCGTCACCGAGTCGCTTAAGAGCGTGAAGTACCAGGGCAAGGGCAAGAACATGATCGTGGACGCCGACTCCCTGTTCGCCGATGCTGCGGAGGGCACCTACCCGCTGGCGCTGACCACCTACGAGGTCGTCTGCTCTAAGGGCTATGGGGAGGAGACCCGCGACAAGGTGAAAAACGTGCTGTACACGATGCTGGCCAACCAGCAGGGCGACTACGCGGATAAGGGCTACGTCCCGCTGACCGGTGAGATGAAGACCAAGGTGGAAGAGGCAGTCGGCGCGATCGGGGCCTAGGGATTCGGCTCGCGGGTTCCGTGGGTGAGTTGGGCCGTTCTAAGGCATAATTGAGGTTATGACGCAGCCCACCCAGGACAAGCCACAAAACCCCATTCACCTCGTGATCATGGGGGTCAGTGGTTCCGGTAAAACCACTCTGGCCCGGATCATCGGGGAGCGCACGGGTCGGCCCGTGCTGGAGGCAGATGATCTCCACCCGGCGGAGAACCTCGCCATTCTGGATCGCGGTGAGGTCCCCAGCAAGGCGAAGTACGTCAACTGGCTGGAGAGCGTGCGCGACTGGATGAGTGAGCACGGCCGCGCCGGGGACTCCACCGTGGTTGCTTGTCCGGCGCTGACCCGGGCTCACCGCGAGGTGCTCAACGAGGCGGAGGGTATCACATTCTTCGTGCACCTCTACGGCACCTTCGATGTGCTCTCGGAGCGCATGAGCCACCGCATCGGCCGCGATATGCCGCAGGAGCTTCTGGTGGCGCAGCTGGAGCTGTTGGAGCGCCTCCACTCCGACGAGCTGGGGATCCAGCTGGACGTGACCCGCAAGCCGGAAGACCTCGTGGACGATGCCCTGGCAGCCGCCAAGTTTGCGGAGACTGCTTACGGCAGCGAGTCCTAGAACGCCCAGAACGAAGCGGGGCCTTCGTGTCGACGAAGGCCCCGCTTTATGCTGCTGATCGGCTGATGGACTAGCCACCGCTGTTCTCGATATCGGCACCCACCGGCACGGTCTCGTCCTCAGGGTCGTTGAGCCAGCCATCCGGCAGCTGCACCTTCGCGGGGGAACCCTGGCGACCGCGCGCGCCGTCGGCGTCGTTGGCGAGAGCATCCGAGTCCCAGATGGGATCGAGTACCTCGCGCAGCTCGGCCAGGGAGCTGACCTTCGAGAGGCTGCGGCGTAGGTCGCCGCCGGCGGGGAAGCCACGCATGTACCAGGTCATGTGCTTGCGCAGGTCGCGGCAGGCGCGATCCTCGCCGTCGTGCTCGGCGAGGAGCTCAGCGTGCCGCATGATGATGCGCGCCACCTCGCCCAGGGGTGGCTCAGCTGGCACCGGCAGGCCGCGCAGCTCGGCGGAGAGCTCGGCAAAGAGCCACGGCCGGCCCAGGCAGCCACGGCCCACGACCACGCCGTCGCAGCCGGTCTGCTCCATCATTGCGCGGGCGTCGGTGGCCTTGAAAATATCGCCGTTGCCGAGCACCGGCACGCGGCCGTCCATGTGCTCCACGAGGCGGGCGATCTCGCTCCAGTCGGCGTCGCCGGCATAACGCTGCGCGGCGGTGCGTCCGTGGAGGGCGACGGCGGCGGCACCCTCGTCGGCAGCGATGCGTCCGGCGTCGAGGTGGGTGCGGTGCTCGTCGTCGATGCCGATGCGCATCTTCACGGTGACGGGGATGTCCGTCCCCTCCGTGGCTTTGACGGCGGCGGCGACGATATTGCCGAAGAGGCGCCGCTTGTAGGGCAGGGCCGCGCCACCGCCACGGCGGGTGACCTTGGGCATGGGGCAACCGAAGTTCATATCGATGTGGTCAGCCATGTTCTCATCGACGATCATCTTGGCTGCTTCGTAGGTGTACTTCGGGTCGGTGGTGTACAGCTGCAGGCTGCGGGGGTCTTCGTCCGGCGCGAAGGTGGTCATGTGAAGCGTTTTGGGGTTGCGCTCCACGAGCGCGCGGGCGGTCACCATCTCGCAGACGTAGAGGCCCGCAACGGAGCCCATCCGCTCCCGCTCCTGCTCGCGGCAGAGGGTGCGGAAGGCCACGTTCGTCACGCCTGCCATTGGGGCGAGGACGACGGGGCTGTCGAGCTTCAGCGTTCCGATGCTGAGGCCCTGCTGCTTGGTTTCGATGCTGCTAGTCACGGTGACCATGTTCCCAGGCGGGGCGGGCTGCAGCAAAGCGAAAGTTCGGACGGCGATGCCGCGGCAGGGGCAGTGAGCCGGTTTCGGGGGAGCCGAAAAGGGGGTAGTTAGCTATACAAAAGTGTGTAGGTCACACTTCAGAATCGATTTATGTAGCATGGCGCCTATAGGCCAAGAGTTTTTGCCCACTCAGCAAAACAAACCATTATCGGTCGCTGTGGGCTGAACGCCACAGGAGGAATAAATGACAGATCGCATTGCCCATGAGCAGCTCAAGTCCAAGGTGATGAGCGCCGAGGAGGCGGCACAGTTCGTCAATAATGGCGACAAGGTCGGCATGTCCGGCTTTACCGGTGCCGGCTACCCGAAGGCCCTCCCCACCGCCATCGCTAATAAGGCGAAGGACGCCCACTCCCGTGGCGAGGACTTCAAGATCGACGTCTTCACGGGTGCTTCCACGGCCCCGGACTGTGATGGTGTGCTCGCCGAGGCAGAGGCCGTCAACTACCGCGCGCCTTATGCTTCCGACCCGATCATGCGCAAGGCCATCAACGCTGGCGAGATGAAGTACCAGGACATCCACCTCTCCCACATGGGTTTGCAGGTGGAGCAGGGCTTCTTCGGCAAGTTTGATGTCGCCATCATCGAGGCCGTTCGCATCACTGAGGAGGGCAACATCGTGCCGTCCTCCGCGGTGGGTAACAACGTTGAGTACATCAACGCCGCGGACAAGGTCATCATCGAGATCAACGAGTGGCAGTCCGAGGATCTCGAGGGCATGCACGACATCTGGTCGATGCCGGCGCTGCCGAACCGCACCCCGATCCCGATCAACAAGCCGGGCGACCGCATCGGTACCACCTACATCCCGATCGAGTCCTCCAAGGTTGTCGCGGTCGTGAAGACCAACGCGCCGGACCGCAACGCTCCGTTCAAGCCGGTGGACGAGACCTCCGAGCAGATCGCTGGCCACTTCCTCGACCTGCTCGAGGGTGAGGTGAAGGCCGGCCGCCTGACCTACGACGGCTACATCATGCAGTCCGGCGTGGGTAACGTCCCGAACGCCGTGATGGCGGGCCTGCTGGACTCCAAGTTCGAGAACATCCAGGCCTACACCGAGGTCATTCAGGACGGCATGCTCGACCTGATCGACGCGGGCAAGATGACCGTTGCTTCCGCAACTTCCTTCGCTCTCTCCCCGGAGTACGCGGAGAAGATGAACGCAGAGGCTAAGAAGTACCGCGAGTCCATCATCCTGCGCCCGCAGCAGATCTCTAACCACCCAGAGGTTGTGCGCCGCACGGGCCTGATTTCCTCCAACGGCATGATCGAGGCGGACATCTACGGCAACGTGAACTCCACGAACGTCTCCGGCTCCCGCATCATGAACGGCATTGGCGGTTCCGGTGACTTCACCCGAAACGCCTTCCTGTCGACCTTCATCTCGGGCACGATCGCCAAGGACGGCGCGATCTCCACGATCGTTCCTTTCGCATCCCACATCGACCACACCGAGCACGACGCCATGGTCATCATCACCGAGCGTGGCTACGCCGACCTGCGTGGCCTGGCGCCGCGTGACCGTGTGAAGAAGATGATCGAGATCGCTCACCCGGACTACCAGCCGCTGCTGGAGGAGTACTACGAGCGCGCGAAGTCCAAGGGCACTGGCCTGCAGACCCCGCACGATCTGGCCACCGCTTTTGATTTCCACATCAACCTGGCGGAGAAGGGCAGCATGAAGGGCTAATCTGTAGCCATCTCGCGCACCTAACCCGTCCCGGTTTTCGCCGGGGCGGGTTATTTGTTTTTCGTGCCTCGCCATGGGGTAAGCTGTGTTCCGCAAGCGTGGCTTGTGTGCGTGCGATTGTGCGCGTGGGCCTTTAGCTCAGTTGGTAGAGCTCCGGACTTTTAATCCGTAGGTCGTGGGTTCGAGCCCCACAGGGCCCACTTTTTGTAATTCCCCGGTTGTTGCAACCGGGGGTTTTGCTTTTCCCGAACTAGTCATGGGTTTCTACCGTTCGAAGCACCGGAATCTATGGCCGGATGTGGCTGAGTGGTTGGAGGCACAACTCTAGGAATTGCGTCGCGCGGCGTGGCACAGTATCTTGTTGAGACGAACCCAGTGGTCAGAAAATCCCCTCGTCACATGGCAATTTGGTTGTTGTATAGGGAGCGGGTTAGACTGAGCGAGCTGTTTGAGACGCGTAGAGCGTTTTGAACGTGCTCCCATCGTCTAGTGGCCTAGGACTCCGCCCTTTCACGGCGGCAACACGGGTTCGAATCCCGTTGGGAGTACGGCCCTGTGGCGCAGTTGGTTAGCGCGCCGCCCTGTCACGGCGGAGGTCGCGAGTTCAAGTCTCGTCAGGGTCGCAAGATCAACCCCAAGCTCCGAAGAGCTTGGGGTTTTTGCTTTCCTATGTGTCTTCCACCCGGCTTAGTCTTGGCGCACGGGACAGGCGGTTGTGTGCCGACAGCCAGGTAATCTCTTGCTCATGAGTTCCTCCAAGACCTCGTCCTATCACCTCTTCCGCCGGTGGCAGGGCGCGACGTTCACCAAGCTGGGGCTGCTTAGCGAAAGTATGTCCGTGGCTACCGCTTCGAAGCTGGTCACACCCCTGGCGGTACTCATTCCGGTACTCGCAGCCCTCGCGGAGGCCCAGGTTCTCACTGACTCCGCCTGGTGGCTGACTTTGGGGGCCATCGTGGTGGGGGTGCTGCTGTACTGGATTGCGACGATCGGCATCGAAAACCGCCAGCGCTACAACTACGCCGTGCGCTCGCGGAAGGAGCTCACGTCCCGCAAGATCGCCTCGGCAAGCCTTTCCGACTACCAGCGCGAGCACGATTTCGAGAAGCGGGAAGTCGACGGGCGCCCATACCTCGCCTCGGACCGAGTCGACGAGTTCATCCAGGACGGTGGCCTGGAAAAGCCATGGGAGTTCTCCTCCTACAGGTACCGGCTGCCGAAGGATCTGGAGCAGTTTAAGTACCTGAACCTGCGGCGTCACTACGCACAGGGGCGTGCGATGTTCAACGGGAAGCTTCTAGGCATGGCCTGCGACCCCGACTGGACGAGTCACGTCATCCAGCTGCACCCCATCGGCTATTTCGACCACATCACGTCGAACCTCGTCGTCGACAACCTCTACTACACCCCGGGGTACGACGAGTTACTGTTCGACGGCAGCTCCATCATCGTCAACAAGGACGACGGTGTCCTGATCGATCTCATCGAGAGCAAGGCGGCGAATGTCATCGGCTCCTCGACGTTGGTCCTGACATCCGATGGTCACGTGATTGTCGGTCAGCAGGGTTCGCTGAGCGATAACTCGCAGGGCATGCTGATCCCGTCGGGCTCCGGTTCGGTGTCGCTGAACGATAGCTTCTATGCGGAGACTTTTGCGGACATCGTCGCTGGTGCGGCGCAGCGTGAGTATTTCGAGGAGGCTGTCGTTCCGGGTGCGCAGGAATACCTGCGGAAGACGAAGTCAACCGGGGTGTTCCGGACGCCGGACAGTGTGACCGTGCCGGTACCGATTGCTACGCGGCCCATCGCCTACATGCGGGATCTGACGCGCGCTGGGCTGCCGGATTACTTCAACCTGTCCTATACGCAGCTCACCGCGGAGCAAGCAATCGGGAAGAAGGCATTGCCCTCGGAGAAGGGGCTCCAGACAGGGATGCGGGCGGAGCGGCTGCAGCCAGGGGAGGACGTCGCGCAGTGTGTGGACCGGATCGTCAAGGATCACCGGGCTGACGGTGGCTCGGTCTCTATGCAGATGGAGATGACCCGCCACGCCCTATTGCAGATGCGGGAGCGTGGGGTGCTAGGAGAATTCGTGAGTCATCTTCAGCGGGCGACTGCCTAGCTGAAGATTGGCAATGGCCTTAAAAGTTCCAAAGGCTGTGCCAGACTCCTGTTATGCGCCTCAACCGAAGCTTGTCCCGGCGGCAGTTCGGCGTCGCTCGTCGGACTGGATCCTGCCTCGCTGCCCTCAGCCTGTCACTGCTGTTGGCTAGTTGCGCCGGCGAAGCTAGCGATTCCGCAGCCGATCGCCCTACCGTGACTCAAACGATCACCAAGGCTGGCCCGCCGCCGTCCGATGTTCAGAATGATGGTGCAGGGGAGGGGAACGATGCTTCGGGCGATGCCGACGAGAGGACTGAGCCGCAGCGGGAGCGCGCGCGGCCGAAACCGCAGCGCGTGAAGAAGGGCGAGTGCCCCTATCTTGAGTCCAACTCGAATACCCGACCCGGTGAAATCGTCTCCATGTACTGCGATGGGCGATGGATGCGGGCGGGACGTAACGGCACTGATCACGTGTGGGTCGAACGTTTCGACGGCGCCGAATGGGGTGAGGTGGAAGCCGACGGGGTGACCACCTCCGGCATGCAGGGGCCGTGCTTCTCCGATGCGCGGCTGCGCCGTCTCGGTGCCCCCGAAAAACTGATCGACATGGTGACCCTCTGCGATTAGTGCCAATTAGTGTCATCGGTACCGGAGCTGCGGCAGCGCTAAGCTGCCATGGTGGGGGGGTAAAACCTATAAAAAGCAGCTTGCATGGCCCGAAAAGACGCCCTTTAAAATGCCTATCTACCTGCTGTGATGTGTGCATGTTGGCCGTGATTTGTGCCCACGTTAACCGCTGGGTATAGTTACCACTCGTGCGATAGCACACGGCCCTGTGGCGCAGTTGGTTAGCGCGCCGCCCTGTCACGGCGGAGGTCGCGAGTTCAAGTCTCGTCAGGGTCGCTGTGAAGCCTCAGGCTTCTCGGCCAGATAGCTCAGTCGGTAGAGCGTTCGCCTGAAAAGTGAAAGGTCCCCGGTTCGATCCCGGGTCTGGCCACACTCCCAGCCCCATCCCAACGGATGGGGCTTTTGCTTTACGATTGCATTCCCCTCGAGCGCCTGAGATGGCAGCCATACCCGCGTAAAATCGCAGGTTCAAGGCCCGCCCTCCGTGGTGGGCTAACCCAACCCAGCGAAAGGGGAGTGCCATGACCGCATCAGATTCCCAGCGACAGGTCCGCAAGGAAGTCGCCCGCTTCGTCATCGAGGTGGACGGCGAGCAGGCAGGTTTTGCCGCATTCGAGGACACCGACGGCGTCCGCGACTTCAACCACACCGTCGTGGACCCCGCATTCCGGGGCCAGGGACTATCAAAGCCCCTCCTCGCAGCGGCACTGGATGCCACCCGCAAGGAGGGGCTGAAGGTCCGCCCGACCTGCTCGGCCGTGGCGGGATTCGTCGAGAAGAACCAGGACGATTACGGCGACCTCGTCGTCGAGTAGGTCCTAGACGGCGCCGTCGACGTCGTTATCGGTGCTCGACGGGGCAGCCTTCGAGCCGTCGCCACCGGCCGCGCCCTTGGGGGCATTCGCGGTATTTTTTCCCGCGTCGCCCGATCCCTCGGCGGGGCTCCTCTTCTGCATTTCCGCGACCCAGTGCACCGCGTCCACCAGCGGGGTGCGCTGGTCCTTCTGGCGCGGGCGCACCTTCGCCGGGATACCGGTGAGGATCGAGTCAGCGGGCGCGTCCTTCGTCACGACGGCGTTGGCACCAATGGCGGAGTTATCGCCAATCGTGATCGGGCCCAGCACCTTCGCGCCCGCGCCCACAGTGACACCGTTTCCGATCGTTGGGTGGCGCTTCGTCTGAGTTAGTACCTGTCCGCCGAGGGTCACCCCGTGGTAGAGCATGACGTCGTCGCCAATCTCCGTCGTCTCGCCGATGACGATGCCCATGCCGTGGTCGATGAAGAAGCGCCGACCAATCGTCGCACCAGGGTGAATTTCGATGCCCGTCAGGAAGCGGGTGAACTGCGCCAGGATTCGTGCTGGCCCCTTCCAGCCGCGCTTCCACATCTTGTGGGACACGCGGTGCGCCCAAATGGCATGGAGGCCGGAATACACGATGGCATTTTCCAGATCGCCTCGTGCGGCGGGGTCGTGCAGGCGGGCGTTCTTCAGATCCTCCCGGATCGTGGCAAAAATGCTCACGCGCGATCCTCTTTCTTCACATCGAATTTTTGCTCCCGGTGCTGCCGGGTTGGGCATCCCAGCAGGCCGTTTCATCAGTTGGAGGGAAGCATACTCATCATATGCAGCACGCCACCGCCGTGGCGTATTCCCGAAAGTTTAATTCCGGGTGCCAACGGCGGTGGCGTGCAGAGAGTGAGCGGGCTGTATCCGGACTCGGGTGAGCCCGGAGCATCGCCTCTTCTAGTCGCGCAGGTCCTCGAAGAGCAGGGTGGAGACGTAGCGCTCACCGAAGTCCGGCAGGATCGCGACGATGGTCTTACCCTCGTTCTCCGGCTTCTGAGCCTCCTGCAGTGCGCCCCAGACGGCTGCGCCGCCGGAGATACCGCCCAGGATGCCCTCGGTGACCGCGAGCTCGCGGGCGGTCTTCACAGCTTCCTCGAGAGGGGCGTCGATCACGCGATCGAGGACGTCCTTATCGAGGGTCTCCGGGAAGAAGTTGGTGCCCAGGCCCTGGATCTTGTGTGGGCCGAAGCGGCCCTCGGTCAGCAGCGGGGAATCGGCCGGCTCGACGCCGACGATCTCGATGCTCTCCTTCTTCTCCTTCAGGTACTTCGCGGCGCCGGAAATGGTGCCACCGGTGCCGATGCCGGCGACGAAGATATCCACATTGCCGTCGGTGTCCTCGAAGATCTCCGGGCCCGTGGTCTCGTAGTGCTTCTTCGGGTTGGCTGGGTTCTTGAACTGGCTGGCCAGAATGGAGTTCTCGGTGGACTCGACCAACTCGTTGGCCTTATCGACTGCACCCTGCATGCCGGCGGAACCCGGGGTGAGTACCAGCTCAGCGCCAAGAGCGCGCAGCATGATGCGACGCTCGTTAGACATCGTCTCTGGCATCGTGAGTACAACCTTGTAACCGCGAGCCGCGCCGACCATGGCCAGTGCGATACCGGTGTTACCGGAAGTTGCCTCGATAATGGTGCCGCCCGGCTTGAGCTCGCCGGCGTCCTCGGCAGCCTGAACGATAGCCAGACCAATACGGTCCTTCACGGAGTTGCCTGGGTTGGCGGACTCGATCTTCAGTACCACATCAGCCTTGTAACCCTCGGTGAGCTTGTTGAGCTTGACCAGCGGGGTATTGCCGATGAGCTCGGTGATGTTCTCGTAAATCTTTGCCATTTTCTGGTTTACCTTTCCTGGTTGCGAATCAGCCAGAAGTGAAATAGACTGATCTGTCTACCCGTTATGATACCCGCCCTTGGGGTTGTGAGGCAACGGTGAAGACGGGAATTGGCCAAGCTGGTGACGTCCCTAACAAAAATGGGCACAATGGGCAGCGGAAGAAAACAGCGAAACAGCTTCATCCGCATACCCCAGAAGAAGAGAGGTCACGATGAGCGAGAACGTCATCCTCACCAGCACCAATAACCGCGTCGCCACGATCCAGCTCAATCGCCCGGAGGCGCTCAACGCGCTCAACAGCGAGCTCATGCACGCCGTTGTGGACGCGGTTGAGGGCTTCGATCAGGACCCGAATATCGGCGCAATTGTCATCACTGGCAGCGATAAAGCCTTCGCCGCGGGCGCTGACATCAAGCAGATGCAGTCCGAGACCTACCCCGAGATCCGTCAGAAGAAGATGTTCCTGGAGTGGGAGCGCGTCGCGCAGGTCTCCACCCCAATCATCACGGCTGTCAACGGCTTCGCGCTCGGCGGCGGCTGCGAGGTCGCAATGATCGGCGACATCCTGCTGGCGAGCGAGAAGGCCAAGTTCGGCCAGCCGGAAATCACCCTGGGCATCATCCCGGGCATGGGTGGCACCCAGCGCCTGACCCGCGCGGTGGGCAAGGCTAAGGCGATGGATCTGATCCTCACAGGCCGCATGATGGATGCACAGGAAGCGGAGAGCTCCGGCCTCGTATCCCGCGTGCTGCCCGTCGAGGGCTTCGACGAAGCGGTCCAGGAAGTGGCCGCCAAGGTTGCTGGCATGTCCAAGGTTGCTACCACCGCCGCGACCGACATGGTGGACGCCGCCTACGAGACCACCCTGCGCCAAGGGCTGCTCAGCGAGCGCGATGCGTTCTGGTCCCTGTTTGCCACGGAGGATCAGAAGGAAGGCATGGCCGCCTTCGTGGAGAAGCGCAAGCCGGAGTGGCAGCACCGCTAAGGATCGCCGTTCGTCCGGCGGTTGCGGGGTGAGCGGGCTTAGGCTTTGAGAAAACGACGGGGCACACTAGGAAACATGGCTAAGAAGAAGACCTTCAAGAGGACGATCGCGCTCTCGCCAGCAGAGGCGCACGGAGTGTTGAGCAGCGAGGAGTACCTGCTGCACGTAGACCAGCCCACAGATGGCTCCACGGTCGAGATTGTCGACTCGGACATCGCCCGGACTCCGGAGGGGCAGGTCACAGCCCAGCTTCAGGTCGAGATCACACCTGCAGGAGCTGCAGCCGAAGGCGCCCGGGCGGCTGCCGAGGCGGCCGACGGGGCTGCGGGCGAGTCGGGCGAGGGGCAGCCGAAACAGCCGATGCGTCTCCAACAGACCACCACGGTGGAACCGCTGACGGGGGAGACCTGCGTGGCCGAAACCGCCATGCCCCTCCCGCAGGGGCTGGGGGAGATGCGCATGCTCTTCACCTACACGCCTCAGCGCAAGGACCCGCAGTCCAGCGACGTTGTTATCGAAGTATCGGTGGACGTGAGTGTCCCAGTTCCGATGGTCGGCGGCATGATCGCGCGCAAGATCCTGGGCGATGCGGATAACACCATCGACAAGGGCTTGGCGCGCATCGAAGCGGAGGGGCTATCCCGCCGCTAGCGTGAAGAACCGGGTGAGTGGGGTCCAGCGCATGGATCCTGCTAACCGCCTGTGCGTTCCCTGATGAAGGGCTTGGCGTACGGGCGGTTTTCGCTTTAGCGGGGGGATTTTGGGGGTAGTTAGCGGGTGATCTATACTTTGCTTGACTACCTGCTAACCCCTAAAAGGGGGAGTGTTTGGTGGAAAAACTTCGGCCCGTTTTGGCGCCCCGCGCCGGCCGGGCCGCTGAGTAGCAGTGCCAGGAGCATCGGCCGCGCTAAACCGGTGCTCGTGGTTGGTCGCTGGGGAAGCGCCGCGCCCTGCGCGGTGGACTTCCCACGCACAAGGGAGTGATCCGTGGAAAAGCGGCGTCTTAGCGATGACGATCAGGCAGTCCAGAAGGCTCTGGACTACCTCAAGGCGCAAACGGCAATCCCCGTCACCATGTACGGGGAAGTCAAAAGCCCGAAGAAGCTCCAGATCGTCAACTGGATCGGGCTTCGTACCCCCGCGTTGGAAAACCTCGAGGTGGTCAGCGCAGCAGGCGTCGGTGGACGCGTTATGGCCACCCGGCGTCCGGTAGGTGTCTCCGACTACACCCGAGCCAAGGCCATCAGCCACGAGTACGACTCCCTCATTTGCGATGAAGGCCTGCACTCGCTCGTTGCCGTGCCAGTGATCGTGAGCCGTTCGCTACGGGGCGTTCTTTACGCCGGCATCCACTCCCGAGCTCGCCTGGGGGATAAGGTCCTGGAGGAAGTGACCATGACCGCCCGCTGCCTCGAGCAGGAGCTCGCTATCAACGAGGCGATGCGCGAGCGTGCCTCCGGTGAGCCCGCGCAGGCAGCCTCGGAAGGCAAGTCCGCCGAGGATGCCCCGAAGCCCTCCGGCTCGTTGAATAGCGCCGAATGGGAACAGGTCCGCGCAACCCACTCCAAGCTGCGCATGCTCGCCAGCCGCGTGGAGGACGAGACCCTTCGCCGCGACCTGGAGGCACTGTGCACCCAGATGGTCTCCCCAGTCCGCGTCAAGCAGACCACCAAGTTGTCTGCCCGCGAGCTGGACGTCCTGTCCTGCGTCGCCCTCGGCCACACGAACGTCGAGGCCGCGGAGGAGATGGGCATCGGAGCGGAAACCGTGAAGAGCTACCTGCGCTCCGTCATGCGCAAGCTTGGTGCCCACACCCGCTATGAGGCCGTCAATGCTGCCCGCCGCATCGGCGCCCTGCCTTAAAACACCGCTCTGCTTTAAAAACACAGTGGTCACGCGGAGCCTCCGCCGTCCCGCTTGATATCCGGGCCACACGCCACGGGGCGTCGGTCGGCAGCTCTGGAAGGTTTTAACGCGTATCCTTGGCTGTTGTGAACGACAGTTTTGTGGTGAATGGAGGCGCCCGGCTGCAGGGCGCAGTGAAAGTCAGCGGCGCGAAAAACAGCGTGCTTAAGCTCATGAGCGCCGCCATGCTCGCCGAGGGCCGGACCGTCCTGAAGAACTGCCCGCAGATCTCGGACGTCCCCTACATGGCGGACGTCCTTCGGGGCCTCGGCTGCGACGTCGAGCTCGACGGCGGCACCGTCGTCATCGACGTCCCGGCGGAGATCAATCACGACGCCGACTTCGACGCTGTCCGCCAGTTCCGCGCATCCGTCGCCGTCCTTGGCCCACTGACCGCACGCTGCCACCGTGCGCGAGTCGCTCTCCCCGGCGGCGACGCCATCGGCTCCCGCCCCCTCGATATGCACCAGACCGGGCTGGAGACGCTCGGAGCCACCACCCGCATTGAGCACGGTTGCGTGGTTGCAGAGACCAGTGGCCTGCACGGAGCTGAAATCAAGCTCGACTTCCCCTCGGTCGGAGCGACGGAGAACATCTTGACCGCAGCGGTTCTGGCTAATGGCGTCACCGTTTTGGATAACGCGGCCCGCGAACCGGAAATCGTCGACCTGTGCAACATGCTCAACGAAATGGGCGCGAAGGTCGAGGGCGGGGGATCGAACGTCATCACCGTCACCGGGGTGGAGAAGCTGCACCCGGTCGAGCACGAGGTGGTCGGTGACCGCATCGTCGCCGGCACGTGGGCGTATGCTGCGGCGATCACCCAGGGGGACGTCACCGTTGGTGGCATCGACCCGCAGCACCTGCACCTTCCGCTGGAGAAGCTCAAGCTCGCCGGCGCACGCGTGGAGACCTACCCGACTGGCTTCCGCGTGGTGCAGGAGTCTAAGCCCACCGCGGTGGATTATCAGACCCTTCCTTTCCCCGGTTTCCCGACTGATCTGCAGCCGATGGCGATCGCGCTGTGCGTGGCCTCGGAGGGGATGAGCGTGATCACGGAGAACATCTTCGAATCCCGCTTCCGCTTCGTCGACGAGCTCGTCCGTCTTGGCGCGGACGCCAGCGTCGATGGTCACCACGTGGTTATTAGGGGAGGACGTCAGTTGTCGTCTGCACCGGTGTGGTCCTCGGATATCCGTGCCGGGGTGGGGCTGGTGCTCGCCGGGCTGATTGCCGATGGTGAGACCGAGGTCCACGACGTCTATCACATCGATCGTGGCTACGAGGACTTCGTGGGCACGCTGCGTAGTCTCGGCGCGGACATTCGCCGGGTGGGGCGCTAGCAGCGCAGGCGGTTACCGCTTAACGCGGGGCATAAGCATCGATACCCTGGGTCAGAACGAACTCTGACCTGGGGTTTTGTGTTTGTTGTGGGGTGTGTGTAGATTATTGATCTGCAAGGCCGCCGGCGCTGATGCCGGGTGGTTGGGTTCCCCTTCGGTCTTGTTTCCTTATCGCTGACTTTGTCGTGAACGTTAAGTGATCGTGAGTTTTCCTCCGGTTTGCTTCTGGTTCATGTGGGTGATAAGCTCGGAATCCGCCTCAACGTGAAGCGCCACAGTGTTGTGGTTG